>DATLLC010000093.1:0-35940 GCA_035538015.1 Vicinamibacterales bacterium | reverse complement strand
GACCAGGGCGATCCGCCCCTCGCTGTCGAACTTCACGACCTGATTGGCCCCCTCGTCGATGGTCCAGACGTTGTCTTGCGGATCGACGGCCAGGCGAGGGCACCCCGGGCACGGCGTTCAGCAAGCCCAGTGACGTCGCGTGGGACAAGGCCGGGAACATCTACGTCGCTGACGGCATGGGCACCAACAACCGGGTCGCCAAGGTCGACAAGGACGGCCGCTTCATCAAGCAGTGGGGCTCGACCGGCACCGAGCCCGGCCAGTTCCAGGGCCTGAAGGCCATCGCCATCGACGCGCAGGGCGACGTCTACGTCGCCGACGCCGGCAACAAGCGCATTCAGGTGTTCGACGGCGAAGGGACGTTCAAGCGCCAGTTCGGCAACGTCGGCACGCCGCTGGCGATGTGCATGACGCGGGGCGCGACGCAGTACCTCTACATCTCGCACTCTGGCGACCCGGATGGCATGGAAGACGCCGCCATCTACAAGGTGCGCCTCGACGGCACCATGGTCGGGAAGTTCGGCGTCGCAGGCAAGCAAGCGAAGGAGTTCGGCCTCGCCAACTCCATCGACTGCCGCAACGAGAACGACCTGCTCGTCGGCGAGATGACGAACTGGCGGGTCCAGAAGGTTACGCTGAAGAGGTGAATCTGGTGATCTGGTGAGCTTGTGATCTGGTGATCAATCTGTCGATCTGGTGATCTGACGATCTATCTGGCGATCGATTCGCCCAGCTCACCAATACATCAGCAGATAGATCACCAGATCGCGAGATCGCTAGATTGATCGCCAGATCACCACATCACGAGATCACCAGATTCGCAGACGCTATTTCGCTGCAGCGGCCTGAATCGACAGGCTCACCTTGACCTCGTCCCCGACCAGGAAGCCGCCGGTCTCGATGGCGGCGTTCCAATTCAGGCCGTAGTCCTTCCGGTTGAGTGTCACCTCGCCCTCGAAGGCGATCTTCTGGTTTCCCCACGGATCCGTGGCCGTTCCGAGGAACGTGAGCGGGATTACCACCTCTCGCGTCACGCCGCGGATGGTCAGCGTCCCGGTGACGTCGAAGCGCCCCTCCCCTTTCGGCGAGATAGCGGTGCTGACGAACGCGATCGTCGGGTACGTGTCCACGGCGAAGAAGTCGTCGGAACGCAGGTGCGCGTCTCGATCCGGCGTGTTGGTGTCGATACTCGCCGCCTGGATGGTGAACTGGACTGCGGAGTGCTCGGGCCGGGCCTCGTCGAAGGTGATGGCGCCCTCGAAGTCGGTGAACCGGCCGCGGACCTTCGAAATGAGGTGGCGCACCTGGAAGGTAGCGTCCGAATGGGCCGTGTCGATCGAGAACGTGCGGGTGGCGGTGGCCGTAGTCATGTCTCTCTCCGGTAAAGATGTGCTGACAATCAATGTTCTAACACCTATATGACGCCGGTGCTTGACGAAGGTGTCGGTCCAGCGCGGCGGCCGACTCCGGCTTCACTTCCCTCTATTCACTTTTCACGTTCTCTTTTCGCTTCAGCCGGCTGCTCGCGGACGTCCGACAGCGTCTCGACGAGCTGGTGGAGTTTCTGCCGGCTCAGGTTTTCGAGCCGGCTGCGATGGAACGCCCGCACGGGCGCATCGAGCTCGGCCAGGACCGCCATCCCCTTGGGAGTGATGTGGGTACGAACCAGTCGTCGATCGGTGTCCGTCCGCTGCCGTCCGATCACGCGCATGGCCGTGAGGCGATCCAGCAGCCGGGTGACGTCAGGCACCTGGCGCAGCAGGCGCACGCCGATTTCGTTGCGGCAGAGTCCCGCCGGTCCCGCGCCCCGGAGTATCCGCAGCACGTTGTACTGGGTGCTCGTCAGACCGTAGGGCTTGAGTACCTGGGCCATCGCGTGTTCGAGCACCGCGGCGGTGCGGACGATGCTCAGGTGCGTCTCCTCCTCGAGCAAATCGAACGGCTTGGCCGACTTGAGCTCGACGTGCAGCGGCGTTCCCACATCGTGATAATAGATGTTTAAACATATAATTGTCAAGAGATGGGGTTCGGCGGTTCTGCGGTTCTGAGGTCCTGTGTGGGCGGTCTCGGGCGTTCGTGCGGGCGTTCGCCTGGCACTGCGATAATGAAGGCGTGCTCTCGCCTTTGCAGCGCCGGCGCGGGTTTGCCGCGATCTTCACCGGTGTGGCCGTCTCGACGACCGGTTTCCTGGCGTCGAATACCGTGAACGGGCTGATTGCCGAGGACCTGACCGGCGTCACGACCTGGAGCGGTCTGCCGGCCGCCGCCAGCGTGCTCGGAACCGCTGCCGGCGCGACGGCGCTGGGCGCCATCGTCCGCCGTGTCGGCCCGCGCACCGGACTGAGTCTCGGGTATGCCCTCGCGGTAGCGGCCACCCTGATCGCGTCGGCCGCGATTGCCTCCCGCCAGTTCGCGCTGTTTGTCATGGCGATGTTCGTCTTCGGCATCGGATTCGGCGCCAACCGGCTCGCGCGATACGTCGCCGCCGATCTCTACCCGCCAGAACAGCGCGCCACGATGATTGGTTGGATCGTATGGGCGTCCACGATCGGCGCCGTTGCGGGGCCAGCCCTGCTCGCACCATCACGCGACGCTGCCGAACGTCTGGACATCAACGGCCTGATCGGTCCCTATGTGGTGTGCGCGCTGGCCTGTGTGCTCTCCACGGCAGGCATGCTCTCTGCGCCGCGTGACATGGACGTACGGATTCAGCGTCGCGACGCCTCCGACCAGGACACGCCACTCCCCCGATTGCTGCGGGCGCGCGGCGTGACGCTCGCCCTCACCTCGATGGTGTCCGGGCAATTCGTGATGGTCCTCCTCATGACCATGACACCGCTGCACATCCGGCACGAAGGACACGGCCTGGGCGCGATCGGCCTGGTCATCTCGGCCCACACCCTTGGTATGTACGCGCTGTCGCCGCTCACCGGCCGCATCGGCGATCGCGCCGGCCGACTGCCGCTCCTGGCCGCGGGCGTGGTCACGCTCGTCGCAGCCAGCCTGCTCGGGATGGCGGCCGGAGGATCCTACGGCCGGCTGCTGGCTGCCTTGCTGTTGCTGGGAGTGGGCTGGAACCTTGGGTTCGTGGGCGGAAGCGCGCTCCTCACCGACAGCATTCCGGCAGCCGAGCGCGTCCGCGTGCAGGGTTTCGGCGACGCGCTGGTGTGGGGCGGCGGGGCGCTGGCCAGCATCGGCTCGGGCTGGATGCTCGAGCACGTGGGCTTCGCCATGCTGAGCGCGGTCGGCGCCGTGCTGGCGCTGGCGCCGGTGCCGGTGCTGGTGCGGTATCGGACCTCGAGCGCACGCGCCGTGGCGGTGCCTTCCTGAGCAGCCAACGCGAAGACGACCACCGTCAGATCGTCCTGCCAGTCTAGTACGCCTGTAGGCCCGCGACCGAGGCGCGCGGCGTTCATCACCAGCGTACAGGCCGCATGTGCGGTGGGCCCCGCGGCGGCGATCCGGCTGACAAGTTGCTGCAGACTCGAAGCGCCGGTGTCACCCAGGCCTTCGGTAACGCCGTCGCTCACCAGCACGCCGACGTCGCCGGGCCGGAGTGCGACGGCGCCCGCCTGGTATTCGATGCCGGGCAGCAGCGCGGCTGGCGGCCCCAGCGCCGGCAGCAGCCGCAGCCCGTCCCACCCGGCGACGATGCCCGCGGGATGGCCGGCGTTGGCATACGTCACCCGGCCCGCCACCGCGTCGACGGCAATCACCAGCGCCGTCAGATACGGATCGCCGCCCCACTGATCGTACAGAACCGCGGAGAGTTGTGTGAGCACGCACGCGGGCTCATGGCACTCCGACACGATCGAGCGAAACGCCGCCCGGACAGTCGACAGCGCCATTGCCGCCGGGACCCCCTTGCCCGATACATCGGCCGCGAGCGCCATCGCGCGGCCGGGCCCCACCGGCACGATGTCGTAGAAGTCGCCGCCGACGCTGCCGGCCGGACGCAGATCCGCCGCCCACTGGACGCCATGGTCCGGCGGCGGCATCTTCGGCAGGAGTCGCCGCTGCATCTCTGCGGCAATGGCCAGCTGCGTATCGAGGACGAGGCGGCGTCTCTCTTGCACGGCCAGCTCGCGCCGCGTCGCGCTCAAGTGACGCCAGAGATAGACCGCTCCCCCCAGGGCCGTCGCGAGCAGCGCGTCGGAGATCCACGTCAGCTCCAGCTCGGTCGGCTGGAAGCTGCGAATGATGCCGAGCTCCGCAACTCCGGCGACGAGGTAAGCGCACACCGCGACCACGGCGCTTTCAACCGCGATGGGCCAGCGGCCCGGTTGTGGGAGGCGAGGTGGCGACCCGGTCATCTGACGTTCCTACTTCTGGAAGATGCGCCGATACCCGCCCGCGATAATCGCGGACGTATCGGCGAGCACGCGCGGCAGCGACAACCCGCCTGGATATGCGAGATAGCGCGGAGCCCAGATGGGCTCGAAACGCGCTTTGAAGGCGCGAAGGCCCTGAAAGCCGTACACGATTTCGCCATGGCGGTAGATGAAGCGAGCCAGCCGGTTCCACAGCGGGGCCACCGCGGAGCTTTCGAACCCGGAGAGCGGTGCCATGCCCAGCGAGAACCAGCGGTAGCCCTGCTGCTGGCCCCAGCGCATGATCGAGACCAAGACGCCCTCCATGACGCCCTGTGGCGCATCCTCGGCAAAGCGCATCAGGTCCACCGACAGTTCGCCGCCGTCGATGCCCGGCCAGATGTTGGCGAAGGCGAGCACCCGCCCGCCCCGCTCGACGAGCGCCACGGGGAAGCGCGCGACGTACGCCTCGTCGAAGAAACCGAGCGAGAAGCCCTTCTCAGCGGTGGCCTTGTGCCGGAGCCATTCCTCCGACACGCGGGCCAGCTCGGGCAGCAGGGTCGACACGGCGCCCGAAGGGACCACGCGAAACGATGCGCGCGCCCGTTCGAGCCGACGCAGGGCCTGGCGGAACCGCGATCCCCGTCCCCCCTGCAGGGTGAAGGCCGCGAGATCCACGCGCGCGTCCTCGCCGAGCCGGACGAAGGTGAGGCCGGCATCGGCATAGTGGTGCAGGTGCGCCGGACCCACCTCGTAGAACACCGGGATGCCACCGTAGTCGTCGCACCGCTCGAGGAACTGGCGAATCAGGCCGGGCACGGCGTGGTCGGGCCCGACCGGATCGCCCATCACGATCCAGGAGCGTCCCTGCACGGCGTACATCACGAAGCCGTCGCGGGCCTCGTTGAACAAGAGCGACTTGTCCCTCAGGAACACCAGGTTCGGCGTGGTCGACTGCTGGGATGCGATCACGCGGGCCGCGTCCGACAACTCGGCCTCGGTCGGCGGGGCGGGCTGGTGCGGCGCGTGATCGATCAGCCGGGCGATTCCAGCCGCCATGGTCACGACCGCGACCCCGACCGACGCACGCATGAACCGCGAAGCGTCGCCATGAAGCTCGAACTGCCACCACAGCTGCTGGGCGTAGTCCACGTGCTTGAACGCAAAGAAGCCGAGCCACACCGACGATCCGATGGCCCCAGCAAGCGCCGCCAGCCACGCGGTGGAGAACCGGGCGTCGAACAGGGCCGCGCGTCGGTCGAAATGGCGTCGCGTCCGCATGAGGAGCGCGAGCACGACCAATAGCAGCAGAGCCTCCTCGTAGTCCACGCCCTTCAACAACGACGTGACGGTCCCGGCGACGATCAAAGTCGCCGACAGGTAATAGGCGGCATCCAGGCGACGGGCCAGGCCCTGTGAGATCAGCAAGAGGCCGATGCCTACCACGCTGCCCGCGAAGTGGGACACCTCCACGACGCCGAGGGGCAGTAGCCGGTTCAGGAGCTCGAGCCGCGCAGGCAGGCCGGGCGTGGCCCCCGAAAAAAGGAGCACGGTTCCGGCGAGGAACGTCAACGCCGCAAGCAGCCGGGGTGTCAGCCGATCCACCACCAGTCCCACCCAGGCGCCGGCGCGCGCGAGATGCACCCGGCGCTGATGCGCCTCGTCGGCGATCAGGCCCACGCTCGCGAGCACGAACGGAATCAGGTAATAGACGACGCGATAGGCGAGCAGCGCCGGCATCACCTGATCCGACGACAGCTCCGGCGAGAGCAACAGCACCACGAGGCCATCGAACACGCCGAGACCGCCGGGGACGTGACTGATCAAGCCGACGAACACGGCCACGAGATAGATCCCGAGAAATCCGGTGAACGGCAGGGTGTCCGAGGGCAGGAGGACGAAGAGCACGGCCGCCGCCAGCGGCCACTCGATCAGCGAGACGCCGAGCTGGCACAGGGCGAGCCACGGCGCCGGCAGCGGCAACAGGAGGCGTCCGACGCGGAGCGGGGTTCGACGCACGATGGTCGCCAGCAGGTAACCGGAGACCACGAGCAATAGGAACGTCCCGAGTGCGACCGCGACCGCGGGGCTCGCTCCAGGGAAGGCGCCCGTCAGCGGGCTCACGACCAGGCTCGCGCCGCCGAGGGCGAGCAGGCCGAGCCAGAACGCGGTGGCGTACCCGAACACCACCCGCGACATCTCCTCGGCAGACAGTCCCCATCTCGAATAGAAGCGATAGCGAACCGACGTGCCGGTCAGCATCGCGAATCCGATCGTGTGGGCGATCGGGCAGGCAACAAGGGTGGCGCCGACGATCCATCGGCGCGAGACCCGACGGCCGATGGAAGCGAAGGCGAGCAGGTCGTAACCCGCCAGAGCCAGATAGTTGAGGCCGGTGAGAAGCAGGGCGAGCGCGACGCGCGAGCCCGGGATTGCGGTAACCGCGCCTGCCAGGTGAGCCCACGTGACCGCACGAAGCTCGGACTGGAGGACGGCGAGCGCGGCCGCGAAGACGCCGAGGCTGACGAGCACCGGCGCTGCCCGGATGAGGCGATCGCGGATGACCAGTATCATCGCGGCCTGCCCGCTCGCCAGGTCGCGGTCGAGGCCGCCGCGCCAGTCGAATCGAAGGCGCCGCCGCCGTGGAGCAGCAACGCCTCGTGTCTCGCCATCCGACCCTCGTGCCGAGGCTACGACTTCGATGCGGGCAGCGCCACGAACAGGCTGCCACCGTTGCGCGAAACCAGCACCATCGCGGGGCTGTCCGGGCGGGCCGAGAGTGCCGCGCGCAGCTCGGGCACGCTCCGCACGTCGCGACCGTTGACGCGCTTGACCACGTCACCCGGCTGGAGACCGGCTTCGGCAGCCACGCCCGAGGGATCGACGTCGGTCACGACGAGACCGGTCTCGGTGCGCGGCAGATCCAGCTCGGAGGCCACCCGCGGGGTCAGCGGGGCGACCGTCATGCCCAGGTTGTCCGGGCGGCCGCCCTCGTCGCTCGGCCTCGAGGCGCGCGCCGCGCTGGATTCACGTTCGACGAGCCGCGCCGACACCGTTGTCTCCCGGCCATCGCGCAGCACCGTGAGAGAGATCGCCGTGTTGGGCGCCAGGCTCGCCACCTGGTTGCGCAGCGCGTTGGCATCGACCACCGGGTGGCCGTCGAGCTCCGTCACGACGTCGCCCTCACGCAGACCCGCGTGGGCGCCAGGACTCCCCGGCTCGACGCCGCTGATGAGCGCACCTCTCGCCTGCGACAGGCCAAGACCTTCCGCCAGCTCTGGCGTCACGCGCTGCACGGTCACGCCCAGCTTCGATCGATGGACGGTGCCGTCCTTGATCAGCTGGTCGGCAACGGCTCGCGCCATCGACGCGGGGATGGCGAAGCCCAGCCCGATATTGCCGCCCGAGGGCGACAGGATCTGGGCGTTGATGCCGAGGAGCTCGCCCTGCAGGTTCACCAGCGCGCCCCCGGAGTTCCCCTGGTTGATCGGCGCGTCGGTTTGCAGGAAGTCTTCATAGCTGCCATCGCCAACGCCGGTGGCCCGCCCCTTGGCACTGACGATGCCCATCGTGACCGTCTGGCCCACGCCGAGGGGGTTGCCGAACGCCAACACCACGTCGCCGACCTTGGCCTGATTCGAATCGCCGTAGGGCACAGTCGGCAAGCCGGCTTCCTCGATCCGCAGCACGGCGAGGTCGCTCGGCTCGTCACTGCCGATAACCCTCGCCGACAGAGCACGCCCATCGGCGAGCTCGACGCGAATCTTCTCGGCGCCGGCAATGACGTGATGGTTGGTCAGGATGTAGCCATCGCCCCTGATGACGACGCCGGAGCCCAGGCCGCTCTGGCGCTCCCCGCGCGGCGCGCCGCGGAAGCGCGGGCCGAAGAACGGCTCGAGGCCTTCGGGAAGCGCCGTGGGTGTCACATCCGCGTGCTTCTCGACCCGCACGGTGACGACAGCCGGCGCGACACGCTCGACGATGTCGCTGTACGACGGCACGACGGGCAGCGGCGCCCGCTCGACGCCAGCAACAGCGGCCCGGACCGGCTCCGGACCGGCCGCGGCCGCCAGGTGCGCGCGCGTGCCGGCGGCGCCGGCAGCCAGGGTAAAGGCGGCCAGCCCGAGCGTGGCCAGCCACGTCGGGCGGCGAAGTGAGTGTTGGCGAGTGTTGGGTTCGAACATGTCCGTCCTCTGTTGGGATGGCGCCGCGGCGGCGGCGCTCACTTCATTGGACGAACCAGGGGATTGCTCGCGTCTATCTCCACCATGACATCTGTGAAAGGTTCATCGGCAGCGCAAGCTGTCATCACTGTCATCTGTCCGACAGGCCGCGGACACGAGGCGATCCGTATCCTTGTTACAGCACGATCCGGCGCCGCGCCCAGGCGTGCGCATCATAGGCTGCGCGGCCGATTGAAAGGACGGTTCGCCATGCGTCGTTCATTGATGGCTGTACTGGGAACTCTGCTCGTCGCCGCCAGCGCGTCCGCTGCGCCGGCCAAGACGCAGGAGGCATGGAGCACAGGCGTGCTCCAGACCTTCGATCCCTCGGCCCGTTCCCTCGTGGTGAAACAGGGGTCGCATGAGATGACCTTCGAGCTGGCCCCTGCGGCCCGGATCCTCGAAGGCAAGGCCACGCTCAAGCCCGACGAGCTCACGAAGAACGTCGGGCACGAGGTGAAAATCCGGTACACGATCGCCAACGCCGTGAAGGTGGCCGATCGCGTGGAGGTCTCGAGCCACGCCACGACGGCTGCGCACAAGGCCCCGGCCAAGGGCAGCTCCATGTCGAAGTAGCTGAGGTCGGCGGCTCTCCGTCGCGGCGCCGGGGCGACGCTCCGAAACGCCGCGGCGGGCTCACTAATGGAGCGTATCAGCGATTTCTATAGCCTCCTGCGGCCGGCTCGGGGAGCAATTCCGGGCCGTTCCTACGGAACGGCCCCAGTGGAAATCGACCATACATCCCACTAGTCGCGCCGGGCCGGGCGTGTGGCCGGCAGACGGAACGAGAACGAACTGCCCGCGCCCGGCACCGACGATACCGCGACGGTTCCTCCGTGCGCCTCGACGATCGCCTTGACGAGCGACAGGCCGAGGCCCAGCCCGCGCGCCGATCGGCTGGCGTCAGCGCGATAGAGCCGATCCCACACGAACGGCAGGTGTTCCCCCGCGATCCCGATGCCCGTGTCCCGAATGGTCCACGTGACGTCGTTGCCAGCGGCCGCGGCAATCAGCGCGATCTGCCCGCCGCGCTCGGTGTACTTCACCGCGTTCTCGACGAGATTCGCCAGGACCTGACGCAGCCGCGTCGCGTCAGCCTCGACCCGTAACCCGTCAGGGACCTCCACCGTCAAGGTCAGGCCGCGATCCTCGGCTTCGTCCGCGAACAACGAGACGGCCTGTTCGGTCACCTGCCGCACGTCAACGAGCTCGTATCCCAGCTGCATCGTCCCGGTCTCGGCCTGCGAGATGTCCATGAGCGCGGTGAGGGTGGCGTTGACCCGATCCGCCTCTTCGAGGGCACGGGCGAGCCCTTCCTTCCAGGCGGCGGGATCGTTGGCGACGATCGCGGCCTCCGCCACGTTGCGGAAGCGCGTGAGCGGCGTGCGCAGATCGTGGGCGACGTTGTCGAGGGCGCCGTGCATGCCGCCAACGAGCGTCTGAAGGCGGCCGAGCATCTCGTTGACGAGCGTCCCGAGCTGATCGAGCGGATCGTCCGAGCCGAGCGTGGCGACGCGCGCATCGAGCCGTCCGGTGCGGAGGATGCGGCGGAGCGTGGCATCCAGCTCGCGGATCGGCCGAAGGCCGGCGGTGGTGAGGAGCAGCCCGCCGATGGCGGCCACCAGGACCACGAGCGCGCCCACCTGCAGCGCGCGCTCACGAAAGCGACGCAGCAGCTCGTCGCGGACGTGCGAGCTGCGCCCGACCTGCACGGTGACGCCGTAGGGCAGGTCCACGCTCCCGAGCTCGAGGACGGCGCCGCCGGTCGGGTCCGCGATGGCCTGCCACGGTGAGGGCGACCGGCGCGGCTCGTCGAGCCCGGACAGGTCGAAGTCGGTCCATCCCGGAGGGGTGGCGAAGTAGACGACCTCGGCCTGATCGTTCACCACCCGCACCATCAACCGTTCGTGCCGACCTTCGCTCGCGTCGGCTTCGAGCAGCCCGCGCAGGCCGGGCAGCCCGGCCCGCGCATACTCGCCGGCGTAGCGCGTGAGCATCGACTGCAGGACGTCGTGATCCTGTGCGGCCAGCGCGCGGCCGAGCAGCAGGTAGGTGACGAGGGCCAGTGTCGCGGTGCTGGCGACGAAGAGCGCCGCGTACCAGAGACCGAGGCGCCAGGCGAACGCGTGGCGAACCGACTCACTCCACCTTGAGGACATATCCCACGCCACGCACGGTGTGGAGGAGCTTGGGCTCGAACGCCTTGTCGATCTTGTCGCGGAGGCGGTGCACGAGCACGTCCACGGCGTTGGTCCCGGTGTCGAAGCTGTAGTCCCACACGTGTGACACGATCATCGCCTTCGACACCACGCGGCCCGGGTGCCGCATGAGCAACTCGAGCAGCGCGTACTCGCGAGGCCGGAGATCGATTGGCGCGCCGGATCGCTCGACCCTTCGAGTGAGGCGATCCAGCGTCAAGTCCGCAATCGACAAGGTCGTCGGTTCGGTGGCGCGCTGGCCGCGTCTCGTCAGCGCCTGCACACGGGCCAGCAACTCTGCAAAGGCGAACGGTTTGGTCAGGTAGTCGTCGCCGCCGGTCTGCAGGCCCTTGACCCGATCGTCGACTGTGTGGCGGGCACTCAGGAACAGCACGGGCGTCTCGACGCCGGACCGGCGCAGGGCCGCGACGAGACTGAGGCCATCGAGGCGCGGCAGCATGACATCGACAATGGCCGCCTCGTAGGGCTGGGCGCGGCACCGTTCCAGCCCATCGACGCCGTTGTCGGCGACGTCCACGGCAAAGCCCTCCTGTCGGAGGCCAGCGGCCACGAACTCGGCGATGCTGCGGTCATCTTCGACGACGAGGACGCGCACCCGGGCATCGTGACACAGATGGGCCACTGATGGGTCGCAGCGGCGCACCACATCAAACGATGCCGTTGACCGAACGGTTCTTCGGCGATGATCAGCAACAGGAGGGGACGATGGCTCAGGACCGATACGTGCGAGGGCTGTTGACGATCATCGCGTTGGCGCTGGTCTACTTGTGCGTGGTGCTGACACCCTGGCCCGCTGTGGATGCCCAGGCGCAGACGACCCCGCCCGTCGTACGGCCCGGCGAGATCACGTCGCCGATGCCAGTGGTCGTGGTCGGGTGGCGCGCGGGGGCCGGTGAGATCGTGCCGGTGGCGGTGACCGGTCCGGTCACCGCCAGCGTGCAGAACACGGTGCAGGTGACGGGCCAGGTCACGACGGAGCGCAGCACGGGCGCCGCGGACCGTGTCGTCCTCGTGGGCTGGGAGGAGCGCGGTGAACCGACCCGCGGCAGCAAGGAGTTCCGGCCCTTCGACGCCTCGACCCCGCGGCCTGGTCTGCCGACCTCTGCGGTCCCGCGGTGAAGCGCAGGCCGCAGGTGGCCGTCACGGCGAAACGCGACGCAGCCGGGTCTCGGACGGCGGATGACTTTTCCGTGTAATCTGACGCCAATCTCCACCCACCTCGTCGAAGAACCATGTCCACGCTCGCCATCGCCTCGACCGTCCTGGCGCTCGCGACCCACGCCGCCCCGGCCTCCGCGCCTGCGACCCTGGGGTCGCGGCTGGCGGTGCAGGCCGCCACCGATCCGGACGGCCTCACCCCGCTGATGCGGGCCGCTGCCCGGGGCGATCTCGGACAGGTGAATGCCCTGCTCGCCAAGGGGGCCGAGCCGAACGCGAGCACGCCCGCGCAACGGGTGACGGCGCTCATGTTCGCCGCCTATTTCGGCCACGCGCCCGTCATCAAGACGCTGCTCGCCAAGGGGGCCAGGCTGGAACTGAAGGACGCGCAGGGCGCGGCGGCCGTGGATTGGGCGACGCTCGGCGACCATCCCGAGCTGGAGAAGACGCTGACCGGGCCGGGCGCGGCCCTGAACCCCTTCCTCAACCCCGGCATCATGCCGATCTGGCTGATGGACAAGGCGTCCGGGCAGTAGATCCGCGATGCGTGCCTTCGGTGCCGCGACGGCGGCCCTGCTCGTCATCGGCGTGGTGGCCGCTGCCGGCGTCCGTGCGCAACTCCCTCAGGCGACACAGGAATGGACTCACTACGGGGGAACGGCCGCCAGCCAGAAATACTCGCCGCTCGATCAGATCACGGCCGAGAACGTGTCGCGCCTGAAAGTCGCGTGGCGCTGGACCTCGCCGGACAACGCCCTCGTCGAAGCCAATCCCCTGGTGCGGCC
Organism: Vicinamibacterales bacterium; assembly: GCA_035538015.1. GTDB lineage: Bacteria > Acidobacteriota > Vicinamibacteria > Vicinamibacterales > UBA2999 > VFZN01. Next base: position 23,245 of record DATLLC010000093.1, on the reverse strand, counting down.
CGGGATGTACCACGATACGCCGTTGATGGTGGGCGGCACCCTCTACACCGTCACTTCTCTCGGACAGGTGGCGGCGATCGATCCCGGAACGGGCCAGGCGCGCTGGCGGTTCGACCCTGAGAGCTGGAAGTCCGGACGCCCCGGCAACCTTGGATTCGTGCACCGCGGCCTGGCCTACGCACGCATCGGCGACGAGGAGCGGCTGCTCGTCGGGACCGGTGACGCATACCTGCTCTCGATCGATGCCCGCAACGGGCACCCCGATGCGCGCTTCGGCGATGGCGGCAAGGTCGACCTGATGGCGGGTGTCGCGCAGGCCGTGCGCGCGACCAACTACGCCGTTTCGGGCGCGCCGATCGTCTGCCGCGGTGTCATCGTGGTGGGGGCCAGCGTCCACGACGGGCCGACCCACAAGGAGTGGCCGCGCGGTGACGTCTCCGGCTACGACCTGCGCACCGGAGCACGGCTGTGGACGCTGCGATCGATTCCGCAAAAGGGCGAGTTCGGGTCTGCTACATGGCTCGGCGATTCGGCCTCCTACACCGGCAGCACGAACGTCTGGACCAACATGTCAGCCGACGAAGAGCTCGGGCTCGTCTACCTCCCCTTCGGCACGCCGACCAACGACTTCTACGGCGGGCATCGTCCCGGCGACAACCTCTTCGCGGAGAGCCTCGTCGCCCTCGACGCACGCACCGGCAAGCGGGCCTGGCACTTCCAGATGGTCCATCACGGCGTGTGGGACTACGATCTGCCGGCCGCGCCACTGCTGGTCGATCTGCGCGTGGAGGGCCGCGCGGTGAAAGCCGTCGTCCAGGTGAGCAAGCAAGGCTTCACCTATGTGTTCGACCGCCGGACCGGCAAGCCCGTGTGGCCGATCGTCGAGCGACCGGTTCCGCAGTCCACGGTGCCGGGCGAGCGCACCTCGCCGACGCAGCCATTTCCGGTGCGCCCGCCACCGTTCGAACGGCAGGGCCTCTCCGACGAGGACCTGACCGACCTCACACCGGAGCTGCGCGCGCAGGCGCAGGCCGTTGTCTCCGCGTTCGATCGTGGGCCGCTGTTCACACCCCCGTCCGAGCGCGGCGCGGTTGCCCTGCCGGGATGGGTCGGTGGCGCGAACTGGGGTGGCGCCGGCGCAGACCCGGAAACCGGCACCTTGTTCGTTCCCTCCATCACGCTGGCGAGCGTGCTGCAGCTGGCGAAGCCGGATCCCGCGCGCAGCAACTTCCTCTACCGGAGGGGCGGGGTCACGCTGCTCCCGCTGATCGACGGGCTGCCGGTACTCAAGCCACCGTACGGTCGCGTCACAGCCATCGACTTGAACCGCGGCGCGATTCGGTGGACGAGCCCGCTTGGCGACGGCCCACGGGCCCATCCCCGTCTGGCGCACTTGAAGCTGCCGCCGCTCGGTGCGGGCGCTCGCGGCGCGCCGCTGGTGACTCGCACGCTGCTCTTCGTTTCGATGGGACAGGCTGGACTCGGGAGCGCCCAGAACGTTCCCGTTGGCGATCAGCCGTTCAGCGCCCCGCTGCCTCCCGAAGCGCCGAAGCTCGTGGCGTTCGACAAGGCGACGGGCGCAGTGATGTGGTCGACCACGCCCTCGGGCCGGCCGATTGCCTCTCCGATGACCTATCTGCATCAGGGCGTGCAATATATCGTCGTCGCCACCGGCCTGGGTCGGTCCGCGGAGCTCGTGGCCTACGCCCTCGAAAGATGATGCCCACGCTGGCGAGGTCGGGTACCATGCGCGTCGTGACGCGCACCGCGAGTACTCTTGCCATCCTCCTCCCGGCGCTGCTGCTGATCTCGTGCGGCGGCCCGGCGCCGCCGCCGATCCGCCTCCACGCCGACCTGAAGCAGATCATGGCCGCCGTCGTCGACCCCGCCGCCGACGTGGTGTGGGAATCGGTGGGCACCATCGTGACGGCCGAGGGCACGGAAGAGATTCGCCCGCGCGACGATGAGGAGTGGACGCAAGTGGCCCAGGCCGCGTGGGTGCTCACCGAGTCCGCCAACTCGCTGATGATCGGCAACCGGCCCAAGGACACCTCGGACTGGATGCGCTTTGCGCAGGATCTGTCGGACACGAGCCTGAAGGCGGCGCGCGCCGCCGAGGCGCACGACGCGGAGGCGCTGTTCACGGCCGGCGGGAATGTCTATCTCGCCTGCACCGCCTGCCACGCCAAGTACAACATCGAACTCACGACGCCGGTGAAGTAGGTCGCCCGTGGTGCTCACAGTCCTGCAGAAACTGGCGGAAACGGAATGGAGCGTGGCGCTGCACGAGTCGCTCTGGGTGTGGCCGCTGCTCGAGTCGTCGCACGTTCTGACCCTGGCGCTGTTCGCGGGCTCGACCATGCTGTTCGACCTGCGGCTGACCGGCTGGGCGCTCAGCTCGGTGCCGGCATCGACCGTGCTGGCGCGGCTCCTGCCGTGGACCCGCCTCGGCTTCGCGATCATGCTGGCCACCGGCCTGCTGCTCTTCTACGCCACGCCGGTCCGTAACTACCAGAACATCTTCTTTCGTACGAAGATGGCGCTGATGCTGCTGGCCGGGCTCAACGTCTGGCTGTTTCACCGCGGCATCTATCGCCGCGTGCACGAGTGGGGTGACGCCGCGCTGCCGCCGCGGGCGGCGCGGTTGGCCGGATACGCGTCGCTCGTGTTCTGGGCGGGCGTGATCATCAGCGGACGCCTGGTCGCCTACAACTGGTTCGACTGTGACATCCAGCCGCAGCCCGACTTCATCAACTGGGCCGCTGGCTGCGTGGTGCCCTGAGATGCTGCTGCCATTCTTCGAGTGGTGCGAGGCCTCCGCGGTCGGCGAGTTCATCCGGACCTCGCTGTGGCTCTTCCCCGCGATCGAGTGCGTCCACCTGCTGGGGCTCGTCCTGCTCGGCGGCGCCGTACTCCTCGTGGACCTGCGGCTGTTGGGCATGGGCCTGCGCGACCTGCCCGTGCACGTGGTGGGCGCCGCCGGGCACCGGCTGTTGCTGGGAGGGATTACGCTGATGGTCCTGACCGGCGTCCCGCTGTTCCTGTCGGAAGCGATCAAGTGCTATTACAGCCAGGCGTTCTGGGTGAAGATCACGACGCTCGGGCCGGCCGTGCTGTTCGCGCTGACGATCCGGCGGCACGTCGCCTCGGCCAGCCAGGGTGAGCGGAGCCGCGCCGTTCTGGCACTGACCGGCGCGGTATCGCTCTGCCTATGGTTCACCGTGGCCGCCGCGGGCCGCTGGATTGGGTTCTCCTGAAAAGCGCTTGTCACTGTCCATTGATGATTGATGATTGGCGATTGACGATTCATTGACGATCCGGCGATTGGTCAATTGCTTCATTCAATTGAATGGCGCAATGCATCGATCACCCGATCGTCAATAAGTCGCCCGATCATCAATCATCAATCGTCAATGGGCATTGGCTTATTGGGCATTGGCTTATTGGGCATTGGCTCATTGGCCATTGGTCTATTGGCCCGGCTTTTTCTTGGGCGTTTCGGTTGGGTAGCGGCCGTCGCTCGGGGCGCCGGTGCCCGACGAGCCCATGAAGATCTTCTGCCCGTTCGTGAACGTCACGTCGCGGCCGTTGGCGCGCTTGAGCGAGTGGTCCTTCGTCTGGTACCCGTCCACGATGATCTCGGTCCCGATCTTGAGGGTATCGCGCGTGAGGCCGCGGCGCAGGAGCGTGTTCGGGGTCCCGCCCTCCACCGCCCACACCTCCGCCGTCCCATCGGGCTTGGCGATCTCCATGTGAATCCAGGTGTGCGGGTTCACCCACTCCAGGCGGACGATCTTGCCCTGCAGGCGGAGGGGGGCGTCCGGGTCGAACTCCGCGCCAAAGGCATGGTGAGCCGCCACCCGCGCGCCGGCAATTGCCACCACCACGGCACAAAGCATCAGCACTGTCCTTCGCATACGTCGTCTCCTGCCTCTGACCTTCGTCAGGGGTACGTTTCCCTTCCCTGATCCTACTGCGGTTTCTTGGTCTCGGTCTCGCGCTCCTGAGCGCGGGCGCCGCTCAGGATATTCGACAACGCGTAGTTGCCTTCGTGACAGGCGTACTCGTAAATCGGCTCCTCGGATCGGCGGAAGGGCACCTCGCCGCTCCACTGGGCCGTCCAGGTTGCCGGATCGTCGATCGTGAATGTGTAGAGAATCGTGTCCGCATCCACCCGCCTGAAGCGTTCGAGCACTTTCAGCGCCCCGGACGCGCCCCGGAAGGCCTGCAACGGGTGGAAGTTGGTCGTCTCGACGACCAGCGTCTCGCCTTCCCACCGCCCGATCGAATCCCCCATCCACGTCCGGACATGGGCCGGCGGATGGGTGGTGGCATTGAGGCGGATCACGCGGACGTCGTGCACCATCTCCACCAGGATCAGGATCTGGTCCTTCGTCTGCACGATCTGGTAGTTGTTGTTGTAGAAGTAGTTGGGCAGCATGGGCGGCCCCGCGTTCGAGCCGAACGACATCAGGCAGCGCTCGGCGAGCGGTCGGAACTCCGGGTGATCGTATTCCCCGCCGCGCGTGCGGAGCCACTCGGCCCGCGCCGCCGCCCGGGCCTTGCCGGTGTCGGACAACTCCGGCGGCCGGCCGTTCGGCGGGTCGACGATGAGCGAGCTGCGGTACTCGCCGTTCACGACCGCCACGCGATCGCCGGGATCGATCCAGAAGTTGTTGTAGCCGCCGACGTTGCCGGCGGCGCCGGTCGATCCATCACCGCCCTGGGGCGGAGCGGTGCGATTGGGATCGCTCGGCTGGGCCAGCCGTTCCACCCGATCGGCGTAGCCCTTTTCCATGCGCCGCACCTGCTGCTCGGTGTACACCGGGGGCGCACCCTGCGGCCGGTCGATGGGCGTGATCGTCGCGTTGGTCCAGTTGCCTTGCAGGTCGGGCTGCCCGTCCGCGGTCCGCGGCGTCGTCCAGGGCCTGGCCACACCGGCGGGCGCCTGCCCGGCGACCGGCGCGAGCGCCCACACGGCAGACGCCGCCACCAGCAACGCCCCGACCCGCCTGCTAACTTGCTCTGCCATGGTCGTCACTCCCCTTCGGGCAGTTCAAAGTTCAAAGTGAGTGATCTGCCGCACCTGTTCGCACCTGCCCGCACCTGTTCGCACCTGCCCGCACCTGTCCGCACCTGTCCGCACCTGTCCGCACCTATTCAACGGCCGTCTTGCGGAACTTTCCGAACATCAGCTCCTCGACGAATTCGACGCACTTGAACTGCCCCAGCCGCGCGTTCGCGTTCACGTGCCGGTAGAGCGGCATCCGCATCGTCCACGGCCGGGAGAAGACCTTGGGGTCGGTCATCGTGGCCTCGTACTGGATGTGGTCGCGATCCGTCATGGTGTAGCGCTCCACCACGGTCATCTGCTCGCTGTGGAAGTTGCCGGCCCGGTCGAACCACGTCTGATCGTTGAAGCCGCTCGATTCCACGACGAAAGTGTCGCCCTCCCAGCGGCCCCACGACTGGCCCATCCAGGAATCCACGGGCGGCGGCCCGGGATCTTTCAGGTAGATGTTGCGCACGGCGCTGGCGTATTCGTAGGCGATGAAGAAGGCACTCTCGCTCTGGAAGATCTGGAACGGGAAGGGCGTGTAGGTCGCGCGCGGGACGCCCGGCAGGTAGCACTTGATCTCGGGGTCGAGCGCGAGCCAGCCTTCCTGGTTCTTCTTCTTCTGCTCGAGGGCGGCGGGCAGGTACGGCAGCTCGTCACCGACGACGACGCCGACGCCGGCCGGCACCGATCCGATTGCGCCAAGCGCGATCACCTCCTTGGCGGGAAGCGGGACCACCGGGCCCGGGCGCATCGCCATGGCCGGCCGCGCCGCGTGCGCCTGGATGTCGTAATTGGCGGTGTTCAGGGCCTGCCACAGCCCGTTCAGATCCGGCTTGCCCGCAGCGGTGCGGGGAATGGCCGGTCCGCTACCCTGTTGTGCCTGGCCGGGTTGGGTTCCCACGCCAAGAAACACAATCGTGGCGCCGCTGATGAATCCAGCGAGCAGCCCGCCTACTGCTGTGCGCATCACTCGGGACCTCCGGCCGGTGATGCTGGCATCGAGTGGCGGTGATGTCAAGGACGCCGGCTCGTCCAGGCCTTCGACTGCGCCTCGACGATTCGCAGCAGGTTCCCCATCGCCAGGTTGACATCAACCAGGTGAAGGCCCCAGTTGGCGAGCGGCTTCCCGGGCGGGCCCAGGTCGCCGGTGATGTCGTCGGTGCGCGGATCGCCGGGGTTACCGTTGACGGTCACCTCGAGGTAGGTGGCGTGTTCGTTGGAAGCGCAACGCGCCGTCAGCAACCCGGGCGCGCTCACCCATGGCGTGTCGATGCTCTTGCCCGTCACCCATGCGAACTGGGCCGGCTGGGCGATGATGGTGCGGCCGGTCGCCGACAGGTACGCCTGCAACTCTCCGGGACGATCGTTGAGGGTCGCCGGATTGGTGCAGAGCGCCACCTGGCCGGGCTCCGTCGCGTGGCCGAACAGCGCGTCGGCTGGCGGCGGAATCGTCGAACGATAGGTGGAGAACGAGATGACACAGCCTGTCGCCGACGGCGAGGCGCAGGGGGCCAGTGACTTGAACGTACCTCCCGTTGACGCCCCCTTCTGTACGGTGACCGTAGTACCCATCAGAATTGCGGAGACGATTTGCTTCTGCGCCGGTGCGCCCTCGATCTCACGACGCAGCAATTCGATCAGGAGATAGGACCCCTGCGAATGGCCGATCAGCACGACGCCGCGGCCGCGGTTATCCCGCTTCAGGTAGTCGTGCCACGCGTCGCGGACATCGTCATAGGCCAGGCCACCCCCGAGGTCGATAGCGCCTCCGCTCAGCCGCTGCCGGAGGCCGGCGAGCGTCACTTGCCGGTAGAGCGGCGCGAAGGGGTGACAGACCGAGGCGAAGCGCGCGAACTGCTGAGCGACGACGTTCCGTTCGGCCGGGTCTGGCGTCATGTCGCTGTTCGCGCCGGGGTCGGTCGAGATTGTCGGGTACACGTAGAAGCAGTCGATTGCGGCGTCGGGCTTGGCGGCCCATGCTTCGCGGGTCAGCGTGCCGTCGGCGGCGACGACGGTGGTCGTGAGATCGATGGCACAGGCATCATTCCGGCCTGGGCGGCAGAGCCACGCCGCGTCCTGGGTGTAGTCGTTGGGCGGCGGCGCCGCGGTCGCGGGCCCGGGGGCAGGCGCCTGGGCGTACAGCGGCGTGAGCAGACCGGCGAGCGTGCACGTCAACGCGATCGCAAGGCAACGGCGCATGGGACTTCTCCTCGGCAGCGCAGTCTACTACGAGCGGTTGAGCTGTCAGACGCCATCGTCGAGCTTCGAACGGTCAAAGCCGCGCTAGAGTAGGGACGCGCCTCATCGGTCGCACCGGTGTCCACGCGACGCGACTTCTCATTTGATTCGAACGCTTCGGCGTTCGGCTATGCTCTGGCTGTCCTTGTGTCCGCCGCGGCCCTCGGCGGCACCGTCCTGACGCCGCTCCTCCAGACCCGCCCGTATTTTCTCGCGGTCGGCGCCATCGCCGTCACGGCGTGGCTCGGCGGATTCCGCCCCGCGCTGCTATCGAGCGGCCTGATGCTGGTGGGCCTCAACCTCTTCCTCGCGCGAAGCCAGGCCTGGGGTGCGCAGCAGGTGGCCACCTCCCTGGTTTTCGCCGGCGTGGGCCTGCTGATCGCCTTGGCGGCTCGCGCGATGGCGCGGTCGCAGAGCGATGCCTCACGCCAGAGCCAGCAGCTCCAGGCCATGTTCGGGCAGGCCGCCGTGGGCATTGCTCACGTCTCGCTCGACGGACGTCTGGTTCGCGTCAACCATCGCATGGCCACCATCGTCGGCCGCGCACCCGAGGCGGTGGCGGGCCTCAGCTGCGACGACCTCGCGCATCCAGAGGACGCGCAGAGCTTCCACCTCGCGCTGGCGGAGGTCGCCGACGGACGCCGCTCCGAGCTGGCCAGGGACCTTCGCTGCCGCCGCCCCGACGGGACGTCGGTCTGGGTGCACGTCGCCGTGGCGCCGCTGGTCGACGAGGACGGCACACCGGAGAGCCTGATCGCCGTCCTCGAGGACATTCACGAGCGGCGGATGGCCGAGGAGCGGGCGCGGCTGCATGAGGAGCGGGCTCGGCTCGCCCTGGACATCGCCCGGTTGGGGACCTGGAGCTGGGGCGCCGATACCGCCGGGGTGGAAGCGGACAAGCGGACGCGTGAGATCTGTGGCCTTCCGCCGGTCGGCGCGATCGAGCTCGATCACGTCGGCGCGCGGGTGCATCGCGAGGACTGGCCCCGGGTGCGCGACACCGCGAGACGGGCATCCGAAACCGGAAGGCCATTTGCCGAGGAGTTCCGGTTCGTGCACCCGGACGGCTCGGTTCGATGGGTGGTGGTGCGCGGCCGGGTCGTGCCCGGGAGTCAGACGAGCGCGCGGGCGCCGTTGATGCTCGGTTCGGTGCTCGACGTCACCTCGCGCCGCACCGCCGAGGAGGCGCTGCGACTCGCGGACCGGCAGAAGGACGACTTCCTCGCCCTGCTCTCCCATGAATTGCGCAACCCCCTGGCGCCCATCCGGACCGCCGTGCACCTGCTGAAGCTGAAACACGCCCCCGACGCCGACAACCAGCGCCTGCACGCGGTGATCGAACGGCAGGTGCAACATCTCGTCCGCCTGGTCGACGACCTGCTCGACGTCTCGCGCGTGATGCGCGGCAAGATCGAGCTGCGGCCCGAGACGCTCGACGTGGCGAGCGTGGTGGCGATGGCGGTCGAGACCACCCGGCCGGCCATCGACGCACAACGACAGCACGTCTCGGTCGATCTTCCGACCGAGCCCGTCTACGTTCACGGCGATCTGGTCCGCCTGGCGCAGGTGATCGGCAACCTGCTGCACAACGCCAGCAAGTTCAGCGATCGTGGCGGCACCCTCACGCTCAGCGTGCGACGCGACCCGGCCGGCGTGATCATCCGCGTCCACGACACCGGGGCCGGCATCGCCAAGGAGCTGTTGCCAGCGATCTTCGAGCCGTTCGTCCAGGCCGATCGATCGCTCGAACGGTCCCAGGGCGGCCTGGGCATCGGCCTGACGCTGGTGCGCAAGATCGTCAATCTGCACGGCGGCACCGTCACCGCGCTCAGCGAGGGGCTGGGCCGCGGCTGCGAGTTCGTCATCCATCTCGCCGCGGTGGCGCCGCCCGAGCGCCGGACGCCGACCGAGCCGATCCCGGCGCCGACGCTGCGGGCCGGCTTGCACGTCCTGGTTGTGGACGACAACGTCGACGCGGCGGAAAGCCTGGCGGCGCTGCTGCGCGAGCGAGGCCAGCTGGTGAGCGTGGCTCATAACGGCCAGGACGCCCTCGACCGGGCCCTGCAACAGCAGCCGGACGTCGTGCTCCTCGACATCGGCCTGCCCGGCATGAATGGCTACGAAGTAGCCGCCACGCTGCGACGACAGCCCGGCGGCGGACCCGCGCTGATAGCCATCACCGGTTACGGACAGGACGCCGACGCCCGCCGCGCGGCCGAAGCGGGCTTCGACCGCCACCTGGTCAAACCGGTCGACGCCGCCGAGCTCGAGCAGGTCCTCGCCGCCGTCACGAGTTGAGGCCGATCATCGCGGTCGTTGTCATCCAGTGTTTTTGGGGCTTGTATATAACTACTAGGTTTTGTAACCTTGCAGTTATTCATGACACCCGACCAACGCCTCGACGCCACCTTTTCCGCGCTCGCCGACCCCACCCGGCGGGCGATTCTCGCCCGGCTCGCCTCGGGAGACGCATCAGTGCTCGAGCTCGCCGAACCCTTCGCGATGAGCCAGCCCGCAGTGTCGAAGCACCTCAAGGTGCTCGAGCGGGCCGGCCTCATCACCCGCAGCCGGGACCAACAGCGCCGGCCGTGCCGGCTCGAGGCCCAGCCGCTCGGCGCCGCCACCGCCTACCTGGAGCGATACCGCCGGTTCTGGGAAGGCCAGTACCAGAAACTTGACGACCTGCTCGCGCGGCTGCAGCGCGAGCCCCATCAGCAGGGCACGAACAGGAAGAAGACATCGCGACGCCCGACTCGGGCGCGAAAGTAGGAGGCTGCCGCCATGACCGAGACACGAACCCTGCAGGTGACCACGCCAAGCGATCTCGAGGTCACCCTCACGCGCGACTTCCATGCCCCCCGGCAGCTGGTGTTCGACGCGCTCACCCAGCCCGAGCTGCTCCGACAATGGCTCGGCATCCATGGCACCTGGAAGTGGGTGGTGTGCGAGGTCGACCTCCGCATCGGCGGGAAGTATCGCTACGTGTGGCGCAACGCGAAAGGACGGGAGATGGCGATGGGCGGCACGTTCCTGGAGATCGTCGCGCCCGAGCGCATCGTCAACACCGAGCTCTTCGACGACCCCTGGTATCAGGGCGAGGGACACGCGACGGCGGTGCTCACCGAGCGGAACGGGTGGACGACGCTCAGCAGCACCATCCGCGCGGTCTCCCGCGAGGCGCGCGACACGATTCTGCGTTCGGGCATGGACACCGGCGTGGCCGCCGCTTACGACACGCTGGAGCGCGTGCTGGCGGCGCGAGCCGCGGCATCGGGCGACCGCCGCTGAACTCGCGCGTCAGCCGCCCGCAGACCCGTCGTAGGCGCGCGCCTGGCCGGCGCGGTTCTGTGCGGCGTCTGGCGCATCGTTCGGCGTCCGGACGCTGAGCAGGCGATCCAGCTGCCGCAGATCGAGTGGCTTCACGAGGTGTTCGTGGAACCCCGCGGCCCTCGACCGCTCGCTGTCCGACTCCTGGCCATACCCGGTGAGCGCCAGCAGGCGAAGGGACTCGAGGCCTGGCTGCTGCCGCAATCGGGCGGCCAGCTCGTAGCCGTCCATCACAGGCAAGCCGATGTCGAGGATCGCGACGTGGGGCTGGAACGTCTCGCTCACGGCGAGCGCGGCGGGCCCGTCGTGCGCCACGCGCACATCGTGGCCCTGGAGCCGCAGGGCCTCGGCCAGCATTGCGGCCGAATCGTCGTTGTCGTCGACGATCAGCACGCGGCGGCCGGCTACGGCCGCCAGGCCGAGCCGCGGAGCGCTCTCGTACCCGGCGCTGGGGCTGCGCTGCGCATCCGCCAGCGGCAGGCGCACGATGAACTCGCTGCCCTTGCCCATGCCTCCGCTCTCGGCCGAGACGGTGCCGCCGTGAAGCTGGACCAGGTTGCGAACGATGGTCAGGCCGAGTCCGAGGCCGCCGTGGGCGCGGTCGAGCCCTTGCCGTTCCTGGACGAAGAGATCGAAGACGTACCCCATGACGTCGGGTGAAATGCCGATGCCGTTGTCGCGGACGCGCAGCTCGACGGCGTCGCCGTTGCGAACGGCGACGATCGCAATGCGTCCACCCGCCGGCGTGTACTTCGCGGCGTTGGTCAGGAGGTTGGAGACAACCTGCGCCAGCCGCGTCGCGTCGCCCGTGACGGCGAGGCCGCGGCGCGGCACGTCCAGTTCGAGGGCATGCGCCCGCTGCTCGAGCAGCGGGCTCGCCATCTCGATGGCCTTGACGACCACCTCGGCGATCTCGACGAGATCGACCTTCAGCTCCACTTTGCCGCGGGCGATGCGCGACACGTCGAGCAGGTCGTCCACCAGCCTTGTCAGGTGCGCGACCTGCCGCTCGATGACGGTGCGCTCGCGCTCGGCACCATCGCCGCGCAGCTTCATCAGCTGCAGGGCCGTGACGATCGGGGAGAGCGGGTTGCGCAACTCGTGGCCGAGCATCGCCAGGAACTCGTCCTTCGCGCGGTTGGCGCCCTCCGCGGCCCGCCGCAGGCTTTCGAGCTGCTGCCGGGCCCGCACCTGGTCGGTCACCTCCGACGCGATGACGAAGATGCCGGCGACCCGCCCGTCCGCGCCGCGAAACGGCGAGTAGACGAAGTTGAAATAGGTAGTCTCGAAGGTCCCGTCAGCCCGATCGAACTGGCAGGGGGTCTCGCGTCCCTCCCGCGCGCACCCCGACTCGTACACGTCACCGAGCAACGGTTCGAGCAACAGCCGGTCCGGATCTGCCAGCCCGTCGAGCAGCGGGCGGCCGACAATCGATGCTTGCGGTCTGCCCCAGGCGCGGCAGATGCCTTCGTTCGCCAGCTCGACGATGAAGCGTGGTCCGCGCAGCACGGCGATGAGCGTGGGCGCTTGCATGAACAGGTCGTGGAGATGCTGCTTCTGCAGCTCGGCCTCCACCCGCGCCTGGCGCTCGCGTTCGAGCAGCTCGGCTCGCTCGCGCGTGCTCCGCGCCATCGCGAGCCGGGCCTCGACCCGCACCAGCAGCTCGCGAGGTGAGAAGGGTTTGACCAGGTACTCGTCGGCCCCCGAGCGCAGGCCTTCGAGCCGCGCCTCCTCACCCGCGCGCGCCGAGACCGCGATGACAGGGATATCGGCCGTGTCCGGCTGCTCCCGCAGCGACCGCACGAATGCCAGTCCATCGCGCCCGGGCATCATGACGTCGGTGAGGATCAGGTCTGGCGGCTCAGCGAGGATGGCCTCCAGCGCGGCGTCGGCCGAGGCGACCGCGCGAACGGACCAACGGCTCCGCAGCAGCCGCGTGAGGTAGGAGCGCATGTCGGCGTTGTCATCGACGACCAGCACGCGGTTGGCCGCGACCGGCGAGGGCTCCGACGGCGCCGGATCCGTCGGTCCGGGCAGGGCCATCCAGCGCAGCGCTTCATCCGTGAACATCGAGGCCATGACCGGTGCCGCGGGCCGAGTCGACTCGATAACATGGTCGGCCGGCAGATGGGCGGCGCCTCGAGGCAGGTCCACCGTGAACGTTGTGCCCACGCCCGGCGCGCTCACGGCGTCGACCCGTCCCCCATGCAGGCGCACGAGTTCGTGCACCATGGCCAACCCGATTCCCGAGCCTTCGTGAGTGCGGCCGCGCGCGCCTTGGATACGGTGGAACCGCTGGAAGAGTTGTGGCATGTCGTGCGGTGCAATCCCGACGCCCGTGTCGACGACCTCGAGGGTCACGCCCATCGTCGAGTCGCGGAGCGCGACCGTGATGCCGCCCTCGAACGTGAACTTGAGGGCGTTCGAGAGCAGGTTCATCACGACCTGCTCCCACATGGCGCGATCCACGTAGACCGGGGCGGACCCCGCGGTGCACCGGACGTCGAGCGTCAGGCCCGCTCGCTCTACCGCCGAGCGAAACATGCTCGCCAGATCGGCGGTGTAGGCGGCGAGGTCGGTGGGCTGATAATGCGCGTCCACACGGCCGGCCTCGATGCGTGCGAAATCGAGCAGCGCGTTGACCAGCTTCAGCAGCCGCAGCTCGTTGCGGTGCAGCAGCTCGAGGTTCTCGCCACCGAGCACCCGTTGATCGGAGGCCAGGGCCTCCTCGGTGGGCCCGAGCATCAGGGTGAGCGGCGTGCGAAACTCATGGCTCACGTTCGAGAAGAAGGCGGTCTTCGCCCGATCGAGCTCTTCGAGCGCCTCGGCCCGCGCCCGCGCGTCGCCGAGCGAGCGTGCCTGGGCGATGGCCGTCGCAATCTGGTCACCGACCAGGCTCAGGAATCCCGCGTAGCCCTCGTCGAACGTACGGGCAGGGCTGACACCGAAGACCGCGAATCCATAGGGCCGCGTCTCGCCGCCAGGCGCGAGCGGCAGCACCACGGCACGCTCGGCGGCGAGCGCCAGAGGACCGGTGGGCACCGGCCCGAAGCCGGCGACGTCGTCCACGTCCACGCGACCGCCACGTCGGGCGCACTCGGCCAGCGGCCAGACGCCGCGGGTCGCATCCTGCGCCTCCTCCGTCGAGATGCTCGCCAGACGGCTGAGATCGCCGGCCATACCGGTGCTGGCGGCCACGCGGGCGTGGTGGCCATCGCCGTCGGTCAGGTACAGCATCGCGAAGGGCACATCGGCGTTGCCCCGGAGAATCCGCGCAGCCGTCTCGCACGCCGCGCGCGGCGAGCGGGCTTCGCCGCCCGACGCCGCCAGGTCGCGCAGCGTGCGCAGCTGGCGATGGCCCTGCACCTGCTCGGTGGTTTCCTGGACGGTCACGAGCACGCCGCCCACGCCGCTGTCGTCATCCGGGATCGGGCTGTACGAGAACGTGAAGTAGGTTTCCTCGAGGAACCCCTTGCGGTGCATCGGCAGGAGCAGATGCTCGTTCCACGTGGGCGGCCCCCCGGCGAGAATGCCGTCAGCCATCGGTCCGACGATGTGCCAGATCTCGGACCAGACCTGACGGCCGGGGGCACCGATCGATCGCGGATGCTTGTCGCCCAGAATCGAGCGATAGCCATCGTTGTAGATCTGAATCAGCTGCGGTCCCCACCAGACCAGCATGGGGAAGCGGCTGCCGAGCACGACGCCGGCGATCGTGCGGAGGCTGGTCGACCATGCCTCAGGTGGACCGAGCGCGGATCGCGACCAGTCGAACGCGCGCAGTTGCGCGCTCATCTCACCGTGCGCGCCAAACGGCTCAGCGTTCACCAGCGAAAGCACTCCCTGCGCTTTACTTAGCGCGAACGGCGTGAGTTACTCAAGCACGGCTGCTCGGCGAGCGCGACCGAGCTCGGCGGCACAAGCCGCCGTTGAGCCGGAATCGCCCGGGCGGCGGACTCGGTCCGCTCGGGTCGACTGCTGCGACCCGATCAGGCCTTCTGGCGGGTCAGGCCGTAGCCGCCGACCGGGGTCGTGACAAAGCGTTCGCCAAACCCTGCGATCAGTGGCCGGGCGCGGGCGATCGTTTGCTGAACGGCGGGCAGCTTGAGCGAGGCGGCATGGCTCTCCTCGGTGTCCCACGCTTCCGTGATCCAGATGGCGTTCGCGTCCGCGGGATCCGTGGAGACGATGTAACTGAGGCAGCCCGGCATCTCGGACGTGCCTTCGAGCAGCAGCGCGACAAGGGCGTCACGATTGCCGGGCGTAGCCAGCATCTTTCCAATCAGACCGTACATCGGTGAAGTCCCCTGCGCTTGGGTACGAAACGGGCGCCCCGCGGCCGCGAATGCTGCGGCGGCCATCGCCATCATGCGTCGTCGGCCGAGCCGCATATCCCCACTCTAACCCCACAATTCGCTTGAGTTGACGATGCCATCAGCCCAGACTCCCGGTCGTTTGCGCCCGTTTCCAGCTGATCAGCCAACAGTCGGCACGACCACTCAAGTGATCTGAGGGGTTAACAGGCCACGCGCGGAGTCACCCGGTCACACGCCCGCCAGCGTCAGCGCGAAGCGTCCAGGCTCGTCGATCCACTGTTGGCACTCGCGGAAACCGCAGCTCCAGAGACGCTGGCGAATCTCCTCAGGCGTGTACTTGTAGGAGCTCTCCGTCCAGATGCGCTCGCCCTCGAGCAGGGTCAGATCGAGGTCCGCCCGGCCGATGCGCACCTGCTGCCGGCGCGTGCTCACCAGGTGCATCTCGACCCGCGATGCGCCCGCATTCCACAGCGCCAGATGATCGAAATGATCGAGATCGAAGTCCGCCTCGAGCTCGCGGTTAACCCGCACGAGGAGGTTGCGATTGAAAGCCGCCGTCACCTGCAGTGGATCGTCATAAGCGAGCAGCAGGTCGCGCTCTGGCTTCACCAGATCCGCGCCGAGCAGCAGACGGTCCCCCGGGGCGAGCGCCCGCCGGATGCGCTCGAGGAACGGCTCGGCGCCCGATCGATCGAAATTGCCGATGTTCGAGCCGAGGAACAGAACCAGCGCACGGCCTGGCCCGCCGCGCCGGCGGACGCGTTCCAGTCCGTCCTCGTACGAGGCCTCGTGCGTGGCGACCTGCACGCCGGGCAGCCCCGCCAGCGCACTCGCTGCCGTGTGCAAGGCCGCCGCTGACACGTCGACCAGGTGGATGGTCACGCGGTGTCCGGGTGGCAGGCCGGCCTCGACGAGCGCAGCGAGTTTCGAGCCGTTGCCGGCGCCGAGCTCCACCAGGCGATCGGGCGCCTCGTCACCGTCGAGGATCGTACGGGCGTGCTCGCGCAGCAGGCGCGTCTCGGTGCGCGTGATCGGATACCACGGCAGCTCGCAGATGGCGTCGAACAGCGCCGAGCCCAACGCGTCGTACAGGTAGCGGGAAGGCAACTGCCGGGGCTGCTGCGAGAGGTAGTGGCGAACGTCCTCGGCGAATCGTGCGGCGGTGGCTTGCGGATTCGCCGGCTCGTGCATCGACCGCGCCGACGCGGCCCTCACGACGGGACTCCGTCCATGACGCAGCGGAACGTGGCGTACACGTAGGGGTAACGCGCGCGGAACCAGTTCCGGAACGAAGGGCGAATCAGGCGGCTGGAGGTGACCGGCGACGCGCCTTTCATCACGACGTGCTCACCATCGAAGAAGTCGGCCGAGTATTCCGGATAGGAGGCCAGCGGCGCGAAGCCGCTGAACGGCGCGAACATCGTCGAGGTCCACTCCCATCCGTTCCCCACGAGATCGGCAATGCCCCATGCGCTGTCCCCGTCGGGGTGACTGCCGGCCGGCTCGGGATCCCAGCTGTTGAAGTCAAAGACGCCATGCTGCGCCGCCGGTGGGTGGTCACCCCACGGATGCCTACGCTCGCCCCCGTTCGGCGAACCGAACGCGGCCCGGTGGTACTCGGCCTCGGTCGGGAGTCGGGCCCCACACCAGCGCGCGTACGCCGAGGCCTCGGCCTGGCTGACGTAGACCGGCCAGTGTTCGGGCAGCTTCACCCGATCGAACATGCCGCGCCACCACCAGGTCCCGCCATCGCGCTCCCAGAACAGCGGACAGGACAGCCGTTCGTGCCGTAGCCAGTCCCAGTCGCCGGCCGCCCACCATCGCGGGTCCTCATAACCGCCCGCGTCCACGAACTCCATGAAGCGGGCGTTGGTCACGTCGTGGCGGGCGATGCGGAACGCGGGGACCTGAACCACATGGGCCAGCCGTTCGTTGTCCCACGTGAACGGCTCGTCCACCGGGTGCCCGCCGAGGGTCGCCGGGCCCTCGGGTAGCTTGACCCACTCGTCAACCGGCGCAGAGGCCGCGACGCGCGGTTCATACCCCTCCGGGCGGCGCTTCATCTCGAAGGGCAGGCGGTGCCACATGTAGAGCAAGGTTTCCTGATGCATCGCCTCGTGCTCGAGGATGCAATACGCCGCTTCCGCCCGGTCGAGCAGCGGGTGGCCGGAGCGTTCGATGTCGCCCGTGGCAAGCGCGTCGAGCACCTGGCGGTCCGCTTCGGCCGCGAACTGCCGCACGACGGATCGCGCGGGCCAACCAGCCTCGCCGTCACCGGCCCGTCCCGCCTGCGACTCATGCGGATCGATGCCGCGGGCGAAGAGCTGCTCGAGTCGCTCGTCGATACTCGGACGGCCCAGCCCACGCTTCACGAGCGTGTTGAAGCTGAACGCCGGCAGGTGCCCCTCGTAGAACACGATGGGGTGACGAAGGGCGATCGGGCGCGAGTAATACGCCTCGGGCGTGAGCAGGTCGAAGAGCGCCTCTGAGCGTGCGCGGTTGTCGCGGTACCAGTCGATCAGGTCCGCACGGTCGAGCCGGTCGAGCTTCCGAGATCCGGTTGTCGGAGATGCGTAGGGCATCTGGGGCATGCTTCAACTTCGATGCCAGCGTTTCGGGGAAGGGTCCGGCCCGATACGCAACCAGAGCGGTGACCGCACCTACCGAGAAGTGGCACGGCGGTTCCGCCTTGACGCACTACGTGGGACGCGGCTGTACCACTTCAGGACCGCGGCTTCGGCATCAGGCCCATCAGGTCGATTGGCAGGGGGAACACGATGGTGGAGTTCTGCTCCGCCGCGATCTCGTTCAGCGTCTGCAGGTAGCGCAGCGTCATCGCTCCGGACTGCGTGCCCAGCACCTGGGCCGCCTGCGAGAGCTTCTCCGAGGCAATCAGCTCCCCTTCCGCGTGGATGATCTTGGCCCGCTTCTCCCGCTCGGCCTCGGCCTGCCGGGCCATCGCCCGCTGCATCTCCCCAGGCAGATCGACATGCTTCACCTCCACGGCCGATACCTTGATGCCCCACGGATCCGTTCGGGTGTCGAGGATGTGCTGCAGTTCCTGGTTCAGCCGCTCCCGCGAGGCCAGCAGATCGTCCAGCTCGGCCTGTCCCAGGACGCTCCGCAGCGTCGTCTGTGCGAGCTGCGACGTGGCGTACGTGTAGTTCTCCACGTCCACGATGGCGCGCCTCGGGTCGATCACGCGGTAATAGACCACGGCGTTGACCTTCACCGACACGTTGTCGCGCGTGATGATGTCCTGCGGCGGAACGTCGTGCACGGCCGTGCGCAGGCTGACGCGGATCATTGTGTCGATGGGCCGAAAGACCAGCACGACGCCCGGCCCCTTGGGCTGCGGCAGCAGCTTCCCAAGCCGGAAGACGACGCCGCGCTCGTATTCTTTCAGGATGTGGATGGAGCTGATCAGATAGAGGACGAGGAGCAGCACGACCCCGAGCATCGGCGACACCATCATGGCGAGCCTCCTGGCGATTCCGCGGTCTCGTTTGGCTGCACGCGCAGCGTGAGCCCGTCGGCGCCCACGACGCGCAGCCGTTGGCCGGCAAGAACGGGCGTGTCACTGACCGCGCGCCAGATCTCGCCGTGCACCCGCATCTGGCCGGGCTGACGAGGCCCGAGGGTGGTCAACGCCTCCCCACGCGCGCCCACGAGGCCGTCGGTTCCGGTCGGCGACGGCATCCGCTGCGCCCGCAGTGCCAGTCGACCCAAACCGAGCACAACGATGGCGACCGCGACGACGACGGGGACGATCACGCCGTAGCCGACCCGCATCTCGGGGACCTCGCGGGTGATCATCAGGGACCCAACCAGCAACGCGAGGATGCCGCCGATGCCGAGTACGCCAAAGCTGGGAACCATGAGCTCCGCACCGAGCAGCGCCAGGCCGAAGACGAGGAGCAGGAGCCCCGTGAGATTGATCGGCAGCACCTGGAACGCGAAGAAGGCCAGCAGCAGGCACAGCCCGCCGGCGACGCCCGGCAGCACGAAGCCCGGATTCCAGAGCTCGACGACGAGGCCCAGCATACCGAGGGTCATCAGCAGGTAGGCCACCTGCGGGTGAGCGATGGCGCCGAGCACCGACTGGCGCCAGCTGGGAGCGACGCGCTCGATCCGGCCGGGCACTGATGGCAAGGTCACCGTCGTTCCATCGAAGCGGCGCACGGTCCGCCCATTCAGCTGGCGCAGTACGGCCTCGAGATCAGGCGCGATGAAGTCGATGAGGGGAGGCGCCGCGTCGAGGGCCTCGTGTTCCGTGAACGCGCGACTCTCGGTCACGGCCTCCGCCGCAAGCGTGGCGTTTCTGCCTCGGGCTTCGGCCAGCGTACGGGCGTAGGCCGCGGTGTCGGCCGTCGCCTTTTCCGCCATGACGGTGCTCTCACCCGACTCGCCGCTGGACGAGACGGGATGCGCGGCGCCGATGTGCGTGCCCGGCGCCATCACCGCGACGTCGGCGGCGAGCATGATGAGAAAGCCCGCGGAGGCGGCTCGAGCGCCGGAGGGAGACACATACACCACCACCGGCGTGCGGGACGAGATCAGGCGGGAGACGAGCGTCCGTGTCGAATCGAGGAGCCCGCCAGGCGTCCGCAGCACGAGCACGGCGGCGGCCGCGTGATCGCGCTCGGCGCGGGTGAGCAGGTCGTCCACGAATTCCGCCGCAATCGGATGGATGACCCCGTCGTACTCGCCGACGATGACGAGGGGCCCGGATGGTTCAGGCTCCGGTTGGAGCGAATGGCCAGTGGGGACGGCACTCAGGACACCGACGATCGCAGCGGCAACGACAGCGGCAGCCATCGGCCGGTTTCGGATGACCGCGACGAGCCACACACGGGGTGCGCGTTCCACGGCACCTGCGATCTTAACCCCTCAGCTCACTTGAGTGGTCGTTCCCAACTGATCGCTGATCAGATGGAAACCGGCACATACGACCGGGAGTCTGGGCCGATGGCATCGTCAACTCAAGTGAATTGTTGGGTTAACCCTTCAGCTCGCCTGGGTGGAGTCCATCCGCTCACTGGCGCTTCGGAACTTGCAGGCAACCGAGGTCAGAGTCCCTCGTGCCGAGCGCGGCGCGGTCAGAGGGTGTTCAGGACTCTCCGGCCACCAGGCGCTTGATTACCTGGATTTGCCCCGCGTGATAGAGGTCGTGGGCGGCGACACCGGCGATGAGCTCGAACGGACTGACCGACGCGCCGCGGGACTTGCGATCGAGGTCGCGGTCCGCGAGACCGCCAACGACGTCGATCAGGTCCGCGTGCGTCCGGCCGAGCAGCGCCACGTCGCGCTTCCAGGCCTCGGGGCCGGCCTGGCCAGGCGCTGGACGCGTAAACCAGTTCGATCCTTCGAGCGGGAACGAGCCGCGCTTCTCCCCCACCAACCTTCTCCACACCACGTACTTCCAGTAAGCGGCGTGCACGACCAGCTCCCAGATGTTGTGACGGCCAGCGCCTGGACGCCGCGCCGCCACCGCAGGATCCAGTCCCCGGATCGAACCGCGCAGGTTGGTCCCATGCCACGACTTGCGGTCGTAGGCACGGGCGACGATGGCGAGCAGTTGCTGAACGCGAGGGTTCGTCATCGACATGGCCCTTCAGTCCGCGCGGAGGACTTCGGCCGGATCGGTACGCAGGGCGCGTCGCGCCGGCAGCGCACTGGCGAGGACCGCAACCGTC
This sequence comes from Vicinamibacterales bacterium, assembly GCA_035538015.1. GTDB lineage: Bacteria > Acidobacteriota > Vicinamibacteria > Vicinamibacterales > UBA2999 > VFZN01. Next base: position 2,609 of record DATLLC010000093.1, on the reverse strand, counting down.
CCCAGAATGAGCGCGGTAGCGGCCAGGCTCACGATGTCCCAAGGAGCGACCTCGAAGAGCTGGCTGCGCAGCCACCAGGCGCCGCCTACCGCCGCTGCGATCCCGACGAGGAGTCCGGCCGTGACGAGCAACGTGCTCTCGCGCATGACGGCGGTGACAATCTGGCTGGTGCGGGCGCCGAGCGCCAGTCGAACGCCGAACTCCCGCCGACGGGCGGAGACCGAGTAGGCGATCACCCCGTAGACGCCGACCGCCGCCAGCAGCAGGGCCGCCGCCGCGAACACCGCGGCCAGCAGCGCCGTGAATCGTCGAATCGCCTGTGCGCGCCCGACGTAGAACTCGAGCGGCCGCACGTCGTAGATCGGGAGCGCGGCGTCGAGTCGGGCCACGGCCTCACGCACCGGCCCCACCAGCGCCGACGGCTCCGCGCCGGTCTTCACAATCATCACGAAGGGATTGCGTGGCACCTGTCGCTCGGAAAAATAGACCTGCTCGCGCACCTCTTCGGTGGGGCTGCGGTGGCGCACGTGCCTCACGAGCCCGACCACCGTCACCCACGTAGAGGGGGTGCCTGTCACCGAGGGATCCACGCCGAGACGGCGGCCGATCGGCGACTGGCCCGGCCAGGTGCGCGCGGCCAGGCGCTGGTCCACCATCACGACCGGCGCGCCGCGCTGGTCGTCGCTCTCGGTGAACGTCCGCCCCTCGACGAGGCGCACGCCGAGCAGTTCCATCATCCCTGGAGCGACGGCGCGGTAGTCGGCCTGCGGCGCCGCCGATGGATCGTCTCCGGGATAGGCTAAGTAGGGGCCGCCCCAGTTCGGGACGTGGTCGTACGGAACGTGACTGATCGCCGACGCGCCGGTCACGCCCGGCAGCGCGGCGAGCGCGGCCTGCAGCCGGCGTGCGAAGGCGTTGAACGCCTCCTGGTTCGGATAGCGTGATCCCGGCGGTGCGATCCGGAACGTGAGCGCGTGGTCCGCGCGGAAGCCCGGATCGAGGCTCTGCACCCGCTCGACGGTCCGAATCAGCAGCAACGCCGCCACGACGAGCACGACGCTCAAGGCCAGCTGCGCCGCCGTGAGCCCGCGGCGCAGGCCGGCGCTCGGCCCGCGTCCGGCCCGCTGGCCGTCCGACCTGAGTGCGTCAACGAGGTTCAGCTTCAACGCCTCGCTGAGGGGCGCCGCCGCGAGGAGCATCGTCCACGCCGTCACCGTGCCCAGGCTGACGGCGACGACCGTGGGGCTGACGGTGGCAAGCTGCAAGCGGCCGAGCGCCTCGGGCGTGGCCGCCAGCAACAGGGACAGCCCCCACTTGCCCAATACCAATCCCGCCACGCCACCGAGTACGGCGAGCAGGAGCGATTCGATCACGTGCTGGCGCACGATGCGGCCGATGCCGGCGCCGAGCGCCGCCTTCATCGCCGTCTCGCGCGCGCGGCCGGCGGCGCGCGCCACCAGCAGGCTGGCGACGTTGACGCAAGCCATCAGCAGCAGGATGCCGACACCGACCGACAGCACCAGGAGCGGCGTCCGCACGTCGCGGGTGGCATCGAGATGGAGCGCGACCGTCTCGAACTGGCGTCCCGACGCGCCGTAGAACGCGTTCGCCTGCGAGATTTCGCGGCCGACGCGGGCCACGTCCTCCCGGCCCTCGTCCACGGAGACGCCGGGCCTAAGCCGGCCGACGACTCTCAAGTACCGCTGGCCGCGCGGGCCTTCGGTGAAGCGCCGGTTGAACGGCACCCACGCCTCCAGATCGTCTGGCACGGCGGCGTCGGGTGGCATCATCAGCCGAAAGCCGATCGGCATCACGCCGATCACGGTGGTCGGCTGGCCGTTGACCTCGATGCGCTTGCCGACAATGGCGGGATCGCTGCCATACCGGCGCTGCCAGACAGCCGCGCTGAGCAGCACCGCGGTCGGCGGGCCCAGCGCATCGTCACCCGCTTCGAACGAGCGTCCAAGGGCGGGCTCGGCGCCGAGGAGCGAGAAGAAGTCGGGACTCACCAGACCGACGCGGAGCTGTTCCGGGTCGTTCTCGCCGGTGAGCGCGGCGGTGGTCGCCCAGATGGCACCGAAACCGTCGAAGCGGGCGCTGCGCTGGTCGAGATCCAGCAGCTCAGGACCCGACAGCGGCGCGCGGGGGTAGCCCTCCGCGGACTGGTCGGCCCATACGAAGACGAGACGGGATGGGTCGCGGAATGGCAGCGGCTGGACGAGCAGTGCGTGGGTGACGCTGAAGATGGCCGTGTTGGCGCCGACGCCGAGCGCGAGCGTCAGCAAGGCGGCCAGCGTGAAGCCGGGAGCCGCGCTGAGCGCGCGCCACGCGTGCGTCACATCCATCCACAGATTGGCAAGCGGGCGAGCCACGGAGGCACCTCCTGACGAATGACACCGATGGGGGCGTGGTCAGGTTGGTCGATGGCGCCCTATTTAGCGCGACCGGCCCACGAAGTCCAGCGTTCTGTGACCAGCGCCGTGGCGGCTGTACTGGAACGGCTATTCGTGACGTAGCGCGACGACGGGATCCACGCGGGTCGCGCGACGGGCCGGGACGAACGATGCAACGGCCGCGACGCCGATGAACGTGAGCGCGACCGCGCTGAA
>DATLLC010000092.1:0-20195 GCA_035538015.1 Vicinamibacterales bacterium | reverse complement strand
CTTCCACCTGTGCGGTGACGAACTCAGCCGGCACGACGCCGACGCCGTCCATGCCCTCCGCGCGTCGCTGCTCAGACGCGCGCGCCTGGTCACGCCCAATCTGCCCGAAGCCGAGATCCTGGCAGGCATGCGTGTCACGACGCCGGCCGACATGCGCGAGGCCGCACGCCGCATCGCCGGCATGGGGCCGGCGGCGGTGCTGGTCAAAGGCGGGCACCTCGCCGGTGCGGAGGTCGTAGACGTGCTGTTCGAGAACGGCGCGATGCACGAGTTCGGCGGCCCGCGGGTCGAGACCCGCGCCACGCACGGCACGGGATGCACGACGGCGGCCGCCATCGCGGCGGGCCTGGCGCTGGGGCACGACCTGCTGACCGCGGTCGAAGCGGCCAGGGCGTATGTCGTGGGCGCCATGCGCCAGGGCATAGCGGTCGGGCGGGGGAACCAGCCGCTCGACCATTTCTGGCGATCCTAAGCGACAATGCCGTGGATTCGAGCACACCTGCGAGGTCGGATCGCGGCTGCCGCTATACTCGAAGATTCATGGTGCCAGTGACGGCCATCACCGACCGTGTGCTCGAGGTGTCGAGCGTGGGGCAGGCCGTCGCCGGTCCGGGCGACGGCGCGGTCACAACGTTCGTGGGACTCGTGCGCGATCACAATCAGGGCCGCCGCGTCACGCACCTCGTCTACGAGGCCTACGAGCCGCTCGCTCTCAAGGCCCTGGATCGCATCGTCTCGGAGGCCGGGGAGCTGTGGCCCTCGGTTCGCCTGGCCATTCATCACCGCACCGGCCGACTCGAGATCGGCGAGGCCAGTGTGGCCATTGCCGCCGCGTCGGCCCACCGCGCCGACGCCTTTGCCGCCAGCCGGTACGCGATCGAGCGCGTCAAGCAGATCGTACCGATCTGGAAGCACGAATACTTCGAAGGCGGCGATACGTGGATCGAGGGCGCCACAGCGGATCCGGACGACCCGGAGGCCCGCGCCAACGCGCGGAAGCGAGCATGCGCGTAACCATCCGGCTGTTCGCTCGGCTGCGCGAGCTGGCCGGAGCCGGCGAGCTCGCCCGCGAGGTGCCGACCGGCGCCACCGTCAACGGCGTGTGGCAGGGTCTGGTTCGAGATTTCCCCGCAATGGCCCCGTACGAGGCCTCACTGTCGTGCGCCGTGAACGCGGAGTACGCGCGCTTCAAGACCGCCGTCAACGAGGGGGACGAGATCGCGTTCCTGCCGCCCGTCTCCGGTGGGTAGTGGGGACGTACACTGGGTCTTGGGTCCTGGGTCCTGAGTCTTGCCCGGCGACGCAAGATCACCAGATCGACCGATAGCAAGATCACCAGATCGACAGATAGATCGTGCGATAGATCACAAGATCAACAAATCGACAGTTCGATCACCAGATCACCAGCTCAAGACATCAACAAATTCCCTGTCTACCTATCTATCTCCCTATCTATCTTATGTTTGACAAGCTTGCGACGGTAGAAGCGCGCTACGAGCAGCTGACTGCGTCGCTGGGAACCGCTGCCATCCAGAACGACCCCGCGGAGTATCGCAAGCAGGCCAAGATGGTGAGCGAGCTCGAGCCGCTCGTGGAGAAGTATCGCGAGTACAGGGCCGTCGCCGCCGAGCTCACCCAGGCCGAGGAGCTGGCCGGCGCCGGCGATCCCGAGATGCGCGCCCTGGCGCTGGAAGAGGTCTCAGGGCTGTCACAGCAGCAATCCCGCATCGTCGACGAGCTGAAGGTGCTGCTCATTCCCAAGGACCCGAACGACGAGAAGAACGTGCTCCTCGAGATTCGGGCCGGCACCGGTGGCGAGGAAGCTGCGCTGTTCGCCGCCGACCTCTATCGCATGTACGTGCGCTACGCCGAGCGCCAGGGCTGGAAGCTGGAGATCCTCAACATGAGCGAGGCCGGGCAGGGCGGCCTCAAGGAAGTGATCGTGAGCATCGCCGGCCAGGGTGCCTACAGCCGGCTGAAATACGAGAGCGGCGTCCACCGCGTGCAGCGCGTCCCGGCCACCGAAGCATCGGGACGGATCCACACTTCCACGGCCACCGTCGCCATGCTGCCCGAGGCCGACGAGATCGACGTCCAGATCAACGAGAAGGACCTGCGCATCGATACGTTCTGCTCGAGCGGACCGGGCGGCCAGAGCGTGAATACGACCTACTCCGCCGTTCGCGTCACGCACCTTCCCACCGGCATCGTCGTGTCACAGCAGGACGAGAAGTCCCAGATCAAGAACCGCGCCAAGGCACTCAAGGTCCTGCGCTCGCGGCTCTACGACATGGAGATGCAAAAGCAGCAGGACGCAATCGCGAAAGAGCGACGCGGCCAGGTTGGCTCGGGTGATCGGTCGGAGAAGATCCGCACCTACAACTTTCCGCAGAGCCGCATCACGGATCATCGCATCAACTTCACGACCCACCAGATCGCGTCGGTACTGGACGGCAACGTGGGCGAATTGATCGATGCCCTCACGACCTACTACACCGCCGAAAAGCTGAAGGAGGTCACGGCGGTGGAGACAGGTCTGTGAATCTGGTGATCGCGTGAGCGTGTGAGCTGGCGATCTGAGCTGGCGATCTTGCGATCTGGTGATCTCGAGATCGATCTTGGGATCTATCGGGTGAGTCGACCGATCTTGATGACAGTTCACGGTCACGTGCGACAGGCCCGCGAGCGGCTGGTCGCCGCCGGCATTCCGGCCGAGGAAGCAGCGCTCGACGCGGAGCTGCTCGCGCGTCACGTGCTTGGCTGGGATCGCGCGACCTTGATCGCGCGCTCGGCGGACGAGGCGCCTTCTGGCTTCGATCAGCCTTATGAGACCGTCATCGCGCGACGCCGGTGCCGCGAGCCGGTGGCCTACATCACAGGGCGGCAGGAGTTCTGGGGGCGCGATTTCCTCGTCGGGCCGGGCGTCCTCATCCCGCGCCCGGAAACCGAGCTGATCGTCGAAGAGGCGCTGGACTGGGCGCGCACCGTGCCGCGGCCGCTCCACATCGCCGATGTCGGCACCGGCTGCGGCTGCCTGGCCGTCACCCTGGCAATCGAGCTGCAGTCAGCCGTACTGGACGCCACAGACGTCTCCGATGAATCGCTCGCCGTCGCGCGGCAGAACGCCGACCGCCATCTCGCCCGCGTCCGCTTCCATCGTGCGTCGATCCTTGCCGGCGTCGGAACGCCGCTCGATGCGATCGTCTCCAACCCGCCCTACATCCCGCGGGATGAGTACGAGACCCTGCAGCCGGAAGTGCGCGAGCACGAACCGATGACGGCCCTGGTCGGCGGCGACGATGGGTTGACGGTGGTGCGGCAGGTGGTGAGGGCGGCGGCCAGAGCGTTGAGTCCCGAGGGCAGGGTGCTGATCGAGATCGGGCACGGCCAGGCGGACACCGTGAGCCGGATCGTGACGGATACGGATGCACTCGAGCTGCTTCATATCCGTCCCGATCTGCAAGGCATACCGCGGGTGGTCGTCGCCCGACGACGCTCCTGAAACGACGCCCTCCAGGTCCTTGTCCTTTTCGAGCATGAGCTGTCCCCCTCTGCATGAGATAAGCGGGCTTCGTTAGACATCACACACCGGGCTGATGCAGCATGAGACGCATGTCGTGCCTCTTCTGTCGCATCGCTGCCGGAGAAATCCCCGCCTCGAAGGTCTACGAAGACCAACAGCTGCTGGCGTTCAACGACATCAACCCGCAGGCGCCCATGCACGTGCTGATCATTCCCAAGGCACACATCGCCACGGCCAACGATCTGTCGTCGGAGCACGACGCGCTGGTCGGCTCGATGGTCCGTCGGGCGGCGGCGATCGCGAAGGAGCGGGGCTACGACGGAGCGGGCTTTCGCACCGTCATCAACTGCAACGCCCAGGCGGGCCAGACGGTGTTCCACGTGCACGTGCACGTGATCGGCGGGCGGCCGATGGCCTGGCCCCCCGGATGAATCTCAATCCACCTCGCGCGCCAGGAGATAGCGCCCGAATCCCTCAGATCGTTTGAGCGCGAAGTCCACGACCTTGAAGCCTCGTGCGAAGTAGGTCTCGAAGATGTCCCTGGTGTGCATCCGCCACGCCAGAGCCAGCTCCGGCACCTCGAGCTGCATGTCCGTGAATCCCGTGGGAATCTCCAGCCAGACGCGCCGCCCGTCGAGATCCAGGTCGATGCTCGCGCACGTCAGCCCGCCGCCGGCCAGGGCGGTCTGGTTCACCACCGGCGCGCCGGCGACCTCGTGGGCGCGGAAGCGAAGGTCCGGAGCGGAGTCGAGGCGCCGGGCCACGTGCGGCGCCGCGATGTGCCACTGTGCCACCAGCCGATCCGTCGGCGTCCCCTTGTGCAGCGCGCTCGTCGACTCGCCGTAGACGTTACGGTGATACTCCTCGGCCACGCAGCCCAGCTTCGTCATGTTCAGGTGCGCGTTCATGGCCTGGAGCGGATCGAACGTCCACTCGATGAGGTCGTAGCCGAGCGCCAGCGCGCGCTCACGCTGCGCGATCTTCAGCCTGTGCCCGAGGCCGCCGCGGTACTCCGGCAGGACACCGGTCATGTGCGACCACTGCAGCACCTTGCCGTTCTTCATGCCGACCAGCGAATAGGAGAAGCCGACCATGCGATCGCGTTCGTCGAACGCGCCGAGCAGGATGGCGCCCCGCTTGACGGTGATGGTGAAGACAACCGGCGGCACCATGTCGTGGGGGTCCGAGAACCCCCATACCTGCTGCTCGAGCGCCAGGACCTGCTTGAACTCTTCGTACTGCGTCAGATTGCGGATGGTGATCGGCGACATAGGCGCGGCTGGACGCCTATGACTGTAGTCCGGTTCGAAGATGCGCTGCCAGTTCGGTCAACGACCTGATGACCGGCACGCCGGGAGGCGTGTCCGGCGGCACGTCGCCGGAACGTCGGAGCAGCACGGCCCGCATCCCTGCGGCGAGCGCGCCGGCGATGTCGGCCTTCACCGAGTCGCCCACCATCAGCGACGACGAGGCGTCGGCACCGGCGCGTTCCAGCGCCTCCTCGAAGATGCTCGGGTGCGGCTTCAGATACCCGTGCTCGAACGACGAGACGGTGGCGTGAATCAGCCCCCGCAGCGAGAAGTGGTCGCAAAAGGCATCCAGGCTCCGGTGGCTGTTCGAGATGGCGCCGAGCACGTAGCCGCGTTCGACGAGGTCCCGCAGCACCGGCTCGACATCGTCGTACAGCTCGAAGTGATGGTTGGTCGCCCACTGCCCGTAGATCTCCCGCGCGGCGTGCACCACGTTCGGCCCGCGGCCGCCCATGTACTCGATGATCGACGCCGTGTAGCGGACGAAGAGCTCGTGATCGTACACCGGCTCCTCCACATCGTCGATGATGAAGGCGGATGCCTTGACGGCGGCGTCGAACAGGGCGGGGTCGATCCTGATGCCGTGCCCGGCGCAGAATCGCTGGTAGCCCTCTCCCTGGAACGCAGGACCCGGATAGATCAGCGTGAAATCGACGTCGAAGAACACCGCCCTGACGGCGTCTCGATCCGTCACGAAGGCAAGGCCTCGGGACCGGCGACGGCGATCGTGGCCCGGTCGGGATGGAGGAGTTCGCGTGCGGCCTCCATCGCGGCCTCGTAGGTCACGTTCCTGATGAGATCCGGTAGGCGGCGGTCGTAGTCTAGGCCAAGGGCAAACAGCTCCGCGTTCATCAGGAATCCCGCAATCCCGGCATGGGTTTCGAGCTGCCGCGGCAGGGCGCCCACCATGTACTGCCTGGACTCGGCGATCTCCTGCTCGGTGAAGCCTTCCGACACGATGGCGGAGAGTTCGTGGTCGATGGACGCGATGGTGCGCTCGACGTTTTCGGCGGACACGCCAGCGCGAACCATGAGCGGCCCGGGGCCGAGCCCTCCATCGATCGAGCTGAACACGTAGTACGCCATGCCCTGGCGCTCGCGGATGCTGTCGCCCAGCCGCCCGCCGAGCGCGTACTGGCCGAGCGCGTTGTTCATGACCGAGGCCGCCAGGTAACGTGGATCCAGCCGTCGCACGCCGATGAATCCGTAGGCGACGTCGGCCTGCGCCTTGTCCGGCATCGCGATCCGCTCGACGTGACGCGCGGACGGTGGCGCGGCATCGACGACCTCCAACCTGCGCGGGGGCCCGTTGCCGGCCCAGTCGCCAAACGCGCTCGCCACCTGTTCCACCATGGCCGCGGCGGGGAGGCTTCCGACCGCCACCACCGTCAGCGAAGCGGGCGTGAACCAGCGCTCGTGAAAGGCCACGAGGTCCGCCCGCTGAAGCCTTCCCACCGTCTCGGCCGTGCCGCGCACCCGGCGCGCGTAAGGGTGCACGCCGTAGACATCCTCCATGAACCGGTTCACGGCCACCGAGGCCGGATCGTCATCCTCCTGGCGGATCGTAGTGAGAATCTCGGCCCGGCGCGTCGAGACGTCCGGATCCGGAAACGCCGGGGAGCGCAGCACGTCGGCCGCGATTAACATCACCGGCGACAGGTCCTCCACCAGGCAGGCCGCCGCCACACCGATCTGATGACGTCCAGCTGACGCCGACAGCGAGGCGCCGCGCCCGTCGAGCTCGTCGGCGATGACGTCTGCCGAGCGAGTCGCCGTCCCGCGGTCGAGCACGCGAGCCACCAGCGCCGCCGTTCCCTCCTTGTCGACGGGGTCGTCGTACCCGCCCGCTCGAGCCACGGCGAGCAACGACACCGCCGGCGTCGTATGGTTCTCCTCGGCGATGACGACGATGCCGTTGCCGAGGGTCTGGCGGACCGGGTTCAGCGGCATGGACCTGCCTGAGGCTCGAACCATCCAATCGTCCGGTTCGAGGGGGCAAACACTGCACGCGCAACATCGTTGACATCGGAGAGACTGACCGCCGCCAGGCGATCGCCCAGCGTGAGCGCATCGCGCCACGAACCGATGGTCTCGAAATAGCCAAGCTGGTGGGCGATGTCGGTGACGCCGTCCATGTCGAAAACGAATCGGGCCCGGAGCTGGGCCCTGGCCTTTTCGAGCTCGCGTTCGGTGATTCCGGCCGAAACGAGGCGGTCGAGCTCGTCCAGCATGCCGTCCTCCACTGCAGCCAGCATTCGCCCCGCGGACACCGTGGCACCCACGGAATAGAGATAGGGTTGCGCGGTAGGAAGCAGCGCACCGTGCACCGACGAGGCGAGGCCGCTGTCGACGAGCCGGCGATAGAGTCTCGAGCTGCGCTGGGGCCGGGCCACGCGTCCCGCCGACCAGATGTTCAGGCCGGCCCCGCCGCTCAGCACGGCATCGGCGACGAGCAAGGGAAAGAAGGCGGCATCTCCGAACGCCGGTGCGTGATACACCGCCTTCCAGTAGGCGGTCGTACCCTCCTTGCGCAGGGTCACCCGGCGCTCAGCCTCCTGCGGTGGCTCGAGGGAGGTCCGGCGAACCGGCGTGCCGTTGGCGGTGATGGCGCCGAACTGCTGCTCCACCCGGCGCAAGGCATCGTCGGTATCGACGTCGCCGACGATGACGATGGTGGCGTTGGACGGGGTGTAGTAGCGTTTGTAGTGGCCGAACAGGTCTTCGCGCGTCATGGTCTCAACGTCCGACTGCCAGCCGATGGTGGGATGGCGGTACGGATGGAGCTTGAACGCGGTCGCGGTGACCTCCAGGTCGAGCAGTTGCTCGGGATCGTTCTCGCCGCCCTGCAGCTCCGAGATGATCACCGTGCGCTCCGACTCGCATTCCGCCGGGTCGTAGAGGCACTTGTCCATCCGCTCGGCCTCGATGAAGAGCATGCGATCGAGGGCGTCGGTCGACGCGGTTTCGAGGTAGGTGGTCTGATCGACCCAGGTGTAGCCGTTCCAGCTGCCGCCGAACTGCTCGATGATCCCCTTGACCTGATCGCGCGGGATGTTGGCGGTGCCCTTGAAGTTCATGTGCTCCACCCAGTGCGACACCCCGGTGAGGCCGGGGCCCTCGTCGCGGGAGCCCACGCGATACCAGCACCATACGGAGGCGAGCGGCGCGGTATGCACTTCCTGCACCAGCACCTTCAAGCCATTGTCCAAGACCGCTTCACGGACTCGTTCCTGCATCTGTCTTTGCCTTCTGCCTTCCGCTTTTTGGCGGTCCGCCCTGCCCCTCGATCCTGTCCCGCGGGACCGTGCCATTACAATAGGCGTTACCCGCCATGGCTGAGTGGAAGGACACCTGTAATCTGCCGCGAACGGCCTTTTCGATGAAGGCCAACCTTCAGACGGCCGAGCCGGAGACCATCGCGCGATGGGACTCGATGGATCTCTACGGTCAGATTCGGGCGGCACGGAAGGGCGCCAAGCTCTACCTGCTGCACGACGGGCCGCCGTATGCCAACGGGGAGATACACATCGGCACGGCGCTCAACAAGATCCTCAAGGATCTGGTGGTCAAGTCCCACAACATGCTGGGCTTCGACGCGCCCTATCTGCCGGGCTGGGATTGCCATGGCCTCCCTATCGAGCTCAGGGTGGACCGCGAGCTCGGCCCGAAGAAGCGGCAGCTGAGCACCGCAGACTTCCGCCGCGCGTGTCGTGCGTACGCCGAGAAATACGTCGAGATCCAGAAGCGCGACTTCAAGCGGCTCGGCATCATCGGCGTCTGGAACGACCCGTACTTGACGATGGCGTTCCGATATCAGGCGTCGATCGTGCGCGCCCTCGGCAAGTTCGTCGACCAGGATATGGTCTACAAGGGCAAGAAGCCCGTCCATTGGTGCACGCATTGCCGGACGGCTCTGGCCGAAGCCGAGGTGGAATACGAGCCGCATACCTCGCCGTCCATCTACGTCGAGTTTCCTCTCGCGGAGGCCAGCAACGCCGAATTGGCGAGCCGTCTGCCGGCGCTGGCCGGGCGACCCGTGTCGGTCCTGATCTGGACGACCACTCCCTGGACGATCCCGTCGAACCTGGCCATCGCGTTTCACCCGGAGTTCCGCTACGCCGCCTACGACGTAAACGGGACCGCGGTCATCGTCGCCAGGGATCTGGCCGAGGCAGTGGCGGCAAAGACCGGGCGTGTCTTCGGAGACCCCATCGTCGAGTTCGACGGTGGGGCGATGGAGCGCCTGGCGTTCCGGCATCCCCTGTACGAGCGCGATTCTCTCGGCGTCCTGGCCGATTATGTGACGCTCGAGGCCGGGACCGGCGCGGTGCACACCGCCCCCGGACACGGTGCGGACGACTACAAGACCGGCGTGGCATACGGGCTGGAGATCCTGGCGCCGCTCGATGCCGGCGGGCATTTCATCGAGAGCGTCGGACTCTTCGGCGGGCTGCAGGTGTTCGACGCCAACCCCAGGGTGGAAGCGGCGTTGAAGGACCGCGGCCGGCTGTGGTACCGCGAGGACTACGACCACTCGTATCCCCACTGTTGGCGGTGTCACAACCCTGTGATCTTCCTGGCGACGGCGCAGTGGTTCATCGCGCTGGACTCGAAGGATCTGCGCGCGCGGGCGCTGCAGGAGATCAGAGGACGCGTGCGATGGATCCCGTCGTGGGGCCAGGCCCGCATCGAGGGGATGATCGCGAACCGGCCGGACTGGTGCATCTCGCGCCAGCGCGCGTGGGGTGTGCCCATCCCGGCGATGGACTGCACCAGCTGCGGGACGGCCGTGCTGACCTCGGCACTCGTCGAGCAGGCGGCGACAGTGTTCGACGAGTACGGCGCCGATTCCTGGTACGAGCGTCCCGTCGAGGAGTTCGTGCCCGAAGGGCTCACCTGCCCGTCTTGCGGCGGGAGTTCGTTCGAGCGCGAGAACAACATCCTCGACGTCTGGTTCGACTCGGGGTCCAGCCACGAGGCGGTGCTGCCGTTCCGCGAGGATCATCGCTGGCCGGCGGACATCTACCTCGAGGGCAGCGACCAGCACCGTGGCTGGTTCCACAGCTCGCTGCTGGTGGGCATCGGCACGCGCGGGCGCGCGCCCTTCGACCAGGTGCTCACCCACGGCTTCGTCGTCGACGAGCAGGGCCGCAAGATGTCGAAGTCGCTCGGCAATTCCCTGGCGCCGCAGGACGTCATCAAGCAGAGCGGCGCGGAGATCCTGCGGCTGTGGGTGTCGATGGTGGACTATCGGGAGGACATCCGCCTGGGCAAGGAGGTCCTCGCCCGGACAGTGGAGGCGTATCGCAAGATCCGTAACGTGATCCGCGTCCTGGTGGCCAACCTGTACGACTTCGATCCGCTCGTGGACGTCGTGGCCCACGAAAGGATGCTGGAAATCGACCGCTGGGCGCTGGCTAAGTACGCCGACTGCGCCGAGAGGATCGTCAAAGCCTACGACGAGTACGACTACCCGGCGATCTTCCAGGCCGCGAACGCGTTCATCAGCGTGGATCTGAGCGCGTTCTACGTGGATGTCACGAAGGACCGGATGTACACCTTCGGCGCCAAGTCGCACGAGCGGCGATCGGGACAGACTGCGATGCTGACCATTGTGGACGGGCTCGCCCGGCTGCTCGCACCGGTGCTCTCGGTGACCATGGACGAATTGTGGCGCGCGCTCCCGGGGACGCGCGTGGCGTCGGTGCACATGGCCGTGTTCCCGATGGGCGAGGAGATCGCCGGGGACCGCAACCAGGACCTGCTGGCGAGGTGGACCGCGCTCTCCGTGGTGCGTGACGAGGTGAATCTGGCACTCGAACAGAAGCGTCAGGAGCAGGTGATCAAGGCGAACCTCTCGGCCCAGGTCCGGCTCGAGGCCGGCGGTGACGAAGCGCGCCTCTTGAAGGCCTACGGCGACTTTCTGCCTACGCTCTTCGGCGTCTCTCACGTCGAACTGGTCCACGGCGCCGACGGGATGCCGCGCCGGGTCACGGTGGGCCGCGCCGAGGGCCTCAAATGTGAGCGCTGCTGGCGCGTGGTACCCGCCGTCAGCCGCGACGCTGGAACCGAGGGGCTGTGCCCGCGCTGCGTCGATGCGCTGGCCCCCGCCGCGCCCGCATGAGCGGCCGATTGCGCGAGAGGCAACTCGAGCTCATCATCGTCGTCGCGGTGGTCGCGCTCGACCAGATCACCAAGGTGCTGGTCAGAAATGCGCTGGCCCTGCACGACAGCATCGACGTGGTGCCGAGCCTGCTCAGCCTGACCCGGGTGCACAATACCGGCGCCGCCTTCGGGATGTTGAACGGAGTGGACTTCGCCTTCAAGACGGTCGTGATGTCGCTGGTCGCCGTGGTCGCGCTGGCTGGCGTGGGCTGGTATGCCCTCAGCGTCCCGCTGAGTGACGTCCTGGCGCGGGCCGGCATCGCCGGCGTGGTCGGTGGGGCCATCGGCAACCTCATCGATCGCGCCAGCCAGGGCTATGTCCTGGACTTCGTGGATGCGTACTGGAACGGCTGGCACTTCTGGGCCTTCAACCTCGCCGACGCCGCCATCACCCTTGGCGTCTGCGGCATGATTCTGGATATTCTGGGAGTAGGCCACCGTGCATCCCATCCTGTTTAGCCTCGGACCGTTCACGATCTACTCGTACGGCGTGTTGCTGGCCGCCGCCTACCTGATCGGCCTTGGGATGGCCGTGCGGCGTGCGCGCGAGGCGGGGCTGGACGGCAACCGCGTCCTGGACCTCGGCATCTGGGTCATCATCGCTGCCCTCGTCGGCGCCAAGGCGCTGCTCTTCGTCGTGGACTTCCGGCAGTTCACGAGCAGTTGGGCAGACTTCACCACCCTCCTTCGCTCGGGAGGGGTCTTCTACGGCGGCCTGATCGCCGCCGTCGTGGTCTGTATTTATCAGCTCAAGAAGCACCACCTGCCGCTCTGGGCCTCCGCCGACCTGTTCGCGCCGGGCATCGCCCTTGGCTACATGGTCGGCCGGCTGGGGTGCCTGATGGCCGGCTGCTGCTACGGGCGCGCGACCGACGTGGCCTGGGCCATCACGTTCACCGATCCGGCCGCCAATCTCAACGTCGGCACGCCCCTCAACGTGCCGCTGCACCCGACGCAGATCTACGAGTCGCTCGCCGGACTGATCATCTTCCTGGCGCTCATGGTGCTCGAGCGGCGCGGCCGCGGCTTTCCTGGGCGGACGTTCTGGATGTTCGTCCTGCTCTACTCGCTCTCGCGGTTCGTCATCGAGTTCTATCGCGGCGACGATCGCGGGTTCGTGTTCAGCGCGGTCTCGACCTCCCAGGCCATTTCGCTGGTGCTCGCACCGCTCAGCCTGTTCATGCTGTGGTATCTCGCACGGCCCGAGCAGCCAGCCGCGCCCGAGGCACCGCGGGGGCCCCGCAAGCCGAGGTTTGCTTGAGGTCTTGGGGTCTTGAGGTCCTGAGGTCTTGGGCGGTCTGGCGTCGATGACGAGTCAAGTGTTCACGGTGTCGGTCGAGGCCGAGGGCGAGCGGCTGGACCGCTACCTGGCCGGCGAGATCCCCAACTGGTCGCGCTCCCAGATTCAGCGCTTGATCGACGAGGGCCACGTCGTCGTCCCACGGGTGAAGCACACCAAAGCCAACGTCCAGCTGCGTGAAGGCGACGAGATCTCGGTGACGCTACCCGAGCCGGCGGCGGCCACTCCCCTGGCACAGGACATCCCCCTCGACATCCTCTTCGACGATCCCGACATCGTCGTCGTCAACAAACCGGCCGGCATGGTGGTCCACCCGGCCGCAGGCAATCCTGACGGCACGCTGGTGAACGCGCTGCTCCATCACGTGAAGGACCTGAGTGGCATTGGCGGCGAGATCCGCCCCGGCATCGTTCACCGGATCGACAAGTGTACGAGCGGCGTCATGGTGGTGGCCAAGAACGACCAGGCGCACCAGGAACTGGCCCGCCAGTTCCACGATCGCGAGGTCGAGAAGGAGTACGTGGCGCTCGTCTGGGGGCTGGTGCGGCAGCGCAAGCGGATCGAGGCCGCGATCGGGCGCGACCCCAAGCATCGCCACAAGATGTCGACCCGGGCCAGCCGCGCGCGTGACGCGGTGACGCGCATCACGTGGGCGCGGGATTTCCGCGGGGTCACGCTGTGCCGCATCGCCATCTACACCGGTCGCACGCACCAGATACGCGTCCATTTGAGCGCGATTGGCCATCCCATCGTCGGCGACGCGCTCTATGGCGGCTCCCATCGACGCGTGCCCCATCAATTCCGTGCGGTCCTGTCACTAACGCGCCCGTTCCTTCACGCCGAGCGGCTTTCGTTCACACATCCGCGAACCAAGGAGCGCATGACGTTCACCGCCCCCCTGCCGCCAGACCTCGAAGCCGTCGCTCGCGCGGTCGCGCCGCCGGAGTTGCGGGACGCGATGTTTGCGCCTGTCCCGGCTGCGGACGAGCAGGAGGAGCGCTTCGATGTCTAGGCCGACTACGGCACGAAGGGGCTGTAGATTATTCGGAATCTGTTGATCTCTTGAGCTGGTGATTTGGTGATCGATCAACTGATCGCGTGATCTGTCCATCTATCGGACGATCTATCTTGCTATCGCTCTTACTTCTTCGGCCTCGTGACCTCCACCAGACGCGATTCGTAGTAGGTCACATCCAGTGCGTCGCCTACCTTCAACGCCTTCAGCTGAGTGGGATCGGTCACCTTCATCGCGCGCTCGGTTCCTTCCGCGCTGCTCACGGTGAGGGATGGCGCCGCCGTATCGACGGCGACGACCGTCGCGCGGACGGTCCGCTCGCTCATCGTCTTCGAGCCAGGGGCATCGTCGGTCCGCCTGACCACCGTCGTCGGTACCCCTGACGGCGCCGGCGCGCCGGGCCGCGCGACGCGGACGGCCACCGCCTCGAAGTACTTGGCCGTGACGACGTCGCCCACTCTCAGCCGGTCGAACCCTTCCATCTCGTCGGGCGCCGTCACGTGAAGGCGGCTGCCCGCGGTCGTCTTGAGGGTTACCACACGGCTCGTCTTGTCGATCGCGTCGATCGTGGCAGTGACGGTCGTCGGCGCGGACTCGTAGATGGTCTGCGCGGCTGCGAGCCCGCCGAGAACCACGAGCGCCAGCCATGCCACTCCTGCCATCAGTCGCGTTGTCGTCATCATCGATCGCTCCTCATCTCTGCCGCCTTAGAATAATTCCGGTGTCTCGCGCGGTCCTCTTTGCCGTTGGTCTCGTCGTGTTCCTCCACCGTCCCGCCTGGGCCCAGAAGACCGACGTCGTGAAGCTGGTGAACGGCGACACGCTCACCTGCGAGATCAAGCTCCTCGACCTCGGACGGCTGCAGGTGAGCACCGACGATCTCGGCACGGTCTACATCGAGTGGGACAAGATTGCCTCGGTCACCGCCGCCCGCGTCTTCCGGGTCGAGACGGCAGGCGGGCTCCGCCTGCTCGGCCGCCTGGCGACCACCGATCCCAAGCACCTGGACGTGGTCCAGGAAACCGGCGTCGTGCAGGTCGACCGGCCCGATGTCGTGTACATCGTGCCTATCAATCGGAGGTTCTGGCGCCAGATGGACGGCTCGTTCGATCTGGGCTTCAGCTATACGCAGTCGAGCGGGATCGCTCAGCTCAACGTGGACGCCAGCACGGTCTACCGCCGGCCCACGTTCCAGGTGACCGGATCGATCAGCAGCTACTACACGCTCGACGATGACGGCGACGACACGTCGCGACATGCCCTCGACGCCGGCGGCGTGCGCTACTTCGGCCGCCGGTCCTTGTGGCTCCTCCAAGGCGGATTCATGCGCAACCAGGAACTCGGATACGACCTGCGCGGAACGGTCAGCGCCGGCGTCGGCCGGTTCGTCGCCCGCTCGAACCGCAACTACTTCGCTGTCGGTGGAGGTCTGTCGACCAGCCGTGAAGTCCCCACCGACGGAGACGCCACCCAGGAGCTCGAAGCCCTGTTCGCGGTGCGCCAGTCCTACTTCACCTACGACACGCCCAAGACCGACATCGGGATGTCGGCCGACATCTACCCGAGCCTGTCGTCGTGGGGCCGCATCCGTATCGAGTTCGACGGCCGCGTCAAGCGTGAGATCGTCAAGGACTTTTCGATCGGCGTCTCGGTCTACGACAGCTACGACAGCCGGCCGCCGAGTGAGGACTCCCGCAGGAACGACATCGGCGTCAGCTTGACGATTGGATGGACCTTCTAGAAGCACAAGGCAAACGGCCGAACAGCAGCTGAGCTGTCTTCCAACCTATTTCTTGGCTTCGAGCTTCAGTTCGTTCAGCCGCACCGGCTCGCTCGAGTAATTCTCGATCTCGATCGAGTTCTTCTTCTTGTCGAACGAGATCTGCGTCGCGTAAGCCAGGCGGCCTTCGCCCTTACCGGCCTTGTCGAAGCGCATCTCGAACAGCGAGAACGGGTAGTCCACCGTGCGCGGCTGGTTGCGCGCCTCCTGGAAGCCGATCACGCGCGGCGTGATGATCACGATCCGCCGGCCGCCGTTCTCCAACGGGAAGCTCATGGCGTAGCGGATGTCCGTGCCCAGGCGCATCACGTTGTTGGGGTCCGGGCCCATGTAGCCGGGGAAGCGGAATTTGCCGAGTTCCGGCTGCTTCTCGAGCTCGCGAACCAGGCCGTCCTGTTTCTTCTCGAGGAAGGTGTCGATCAAGTGCTGGCGCTGCGACGGGTTTGACCACCCGTCGATGTCAATCTGGATCGTCTGGTTGGCGCCGGTGGCGATGTTGCTCATGTTGAGCGCCCAACCCACGATGCGCACCTTGTCGGCGGCGCTCGGTTCCTGCGAGAGCTGCGCCGTCATCGAGATCGACCCGATCGACAGCATCAGGGCCGCTGCCGCTACCGACATCATCAGCTTCTTCATGTGCCGCCTCGTGTGGTTTGGCCGTTCAAGGTGTTCCTCGGCGGTTGCTCTCACCGACGCCGACCGCCACCGCCGCGCGAGCCGCCGCCGCCGCGTGAGCCGCCGTAGCTGCCGGCGCCGGAGCGCGTGCCGCCGCTCGACTGCCAGCCGCTGCGATCCGCGGTACGCGTGTTGCCCGAGGTGCGTGCGCTCGAATCCCGCTCGAGCTGGCCCGTCTGAGCCGTCGTCCCCGCGGACGTGGTGCCGGCTGTCCCCCGGTCCCGCGTGCCGGCCTGGGCCCCGCCCTGCGACGCGCGGTCGCGTGCCTGCTCCGCCTGGCCGCTGTCCACCGGATTCCAGCCGCCGGAGCCGTTGCTCTGATCCCAGCCCCCACCCTCGTTCTTGCGGTAGACGTTGCCGTCGTGGCCGGCGTAGACGTCGCCGCCCTGCGTGCGGCCGACCGTCGTGCGGTCGCCGCCCGGGCCCGTACGGCTGACGGCGCCGCCTCCCTCGCTGGTCCGGACCCCTGACGTGTTCGTACCGGTCCGATAGTTCTCGCGGTGGGCGGTCTGCGCCCAGTTGTCGCCACGCTGCACCGAGCTGGTGCCCCAGTTGCCATAGACGTTCGATCCCTGGCGCGTCTGCGCGTAGGTGCCGGTCCGCGGGTTGTAGGCCTGGCCGGCGGCGCGAGAGCCGTAGGGGCCGTAGGCCGCGGCCCCGCGCGCGTAGGTGCCGGTTCGGGGGTTGTAGGACGCGCCCATCCCGACGCCGCCATACGGGCCGTAGACCGCCGCGCCACGGCCGTAGCCGCCGGTGTAGGGGTTGTACCAGGCGCCCATCCCGTAGGTGTGCGCATAAGGGTAGTACATCGGATAGAAGCCGCCGTAGTACCCGTAGGGCGGGTAGTACCAGCCGCTGCCCCACACGGCACAGCCCCAGCCGACCATGAGTCCCGTGTACGCCGCGACGTACGCGAACGTCACCCACTCGTCGTCATCGTCGTCGTCTTCCACGGTCACGTAGGTGACGTGGTTCACCGGCGAGCTCGCTGGGATCGTGTAGATCTCCTTCGGGATGTTGGAGGCGACTTCCCACGGGCCCTCGGCCGACTTCGACACGAACCACACGCCCTGGAAGCACATGTAGTAGAGGTCGCCGAACTTGACGATGTCCTTGTCGGTGTTCACGACCTGCGAAACACCCTTACTGCCGTCGATCGGCTTGACCTCCGGCTTGCCACCGGCGTACTGGACGTCGGGCGCCTTCAGCTCCTTCTTGTTGACACGCGCCGTGCGCGGGATCGTTGCCAGCAGCACCGCTTCGGTGGCTTGCGGCGTTCCCGGCACCGACGCGAGCACCCGGGAGCGCGGATGCTCGACCGGAATCTTCTTGAAGTCCTCGGGCAGCGACGGTGTTGCGAACGTCCACGGCCCGTCCAGGCTCGCCCCCCTGAACCACCGGCCGGCGACGAGGAAGTAGAAATCGCCGTTCCGGCCCATGCGGAAGAGGTCCGCTTCGGTGTTGTTCACCCACAGCAGCGTCGACGCGCCTTCGACTGAGACGTAGCTGATGTTGCCCTCTAGGACGATCAGTTCGCCGGGCGTCGTCGTGACGAAGATCTTCGGCATCGCCTTCGACGAGAGCTTCTTGCCGGGAAGGGCGGCCTTCACTTCCTTCCAGTTGTCGTCCGCCGGCAGCTTCGCGAAGCTGTCGGGCAGCTTGCCCGAGACGGCCGACCACGGTCCGGTGATGGCAGTTGCCTGCAGCCACGACTCGTTGTAGCGCGCGTAGAAGGTCTTGGTCGGCGTGTGCTCGAAGAGGTCCCAGTTCGTGTTGACCGCGTAGCGCAGGTCAACGTCCTTCACCGGGCTCCAGATCGCATCGCCATCGAGGTTGATGAGAGCCGCGGGTGCGGGCGCCCAGTACACCTTGGGCGGATCGGCCTTGATGCCCTCGACGTTCTTCACCGCGAGGGGACTCCGCGCGACTGCGGCCGTCACCCGGTCCAGATCCAGGACGCGTTCCCGCTCCGGCAGGGCCTGGACGTCGGCGACCAGCGTCTTCACCTGCTCGGGTGACAGCGTCTTGAAGTTGTATTCCGTGATCTTCATGTCGAACTTGACCACCCGCTCGTCGACCGACACGGTGGTGGGGCCTTCGATCTTGATGGTGCCGAGCGCTGGCTCCTTGGCGCCAGTCGGCGTGTAGGAGACAGCCGACCACGCGAGGACCTGCTTCTGGTTCTCCCAGCTCTCGATCTGCGGCTGGTACCAGACGACGTTGCCGTGATTGAGCGCGACGGTCCGCGGCCAGCCAGTGTCGGCGTTGGTGCCCACCGGCGGCGTCGCGGTCGCGGCGGGGGCCGTCGCAGCGCCGGGCTTGACCTTGGGCTGAACCGGCTTCTCTTGTGCGCCGACCAGTGAGCCCGGCTGAATGGCCAGCGTCACCGCCAAAAGGGCGGCCACGCGGGATGAACGATATGAAGTGATGCGCATACGTCTTCCATTCTGCCGGGCTTTCCCGATCCGAATCCGCGTACTACTCTACTTCTTGGCCGGCTCGACGCTTACCGCGAGCGCCTGCGTGTAGGTTATCTCGACGGTATCGCCTACTTTGTACCCCTCGAGGTTCTTCGCGTCCTGCACGTGGAGCGACATCACAGAGCCCCTGTCGGTCTTCACGGTCACCGAAGGCGTCTTGGTGTCGATCGCCTGGAGCGTAACCGAGGAGGTCACCTGCTGCGCGATGGTCCCGCCAGGATTCGCACCCGGGGTGCGTGTCACGCCGGCCGATTCGGTGGGGCGAGGCGCCTGGCCGGGGCGGCGCAGGGCCGTGACGAGCGACTCGTGGTAGCGGAACGTGACCAGGTCGCCGACCTTCAGCGCGTCGAAGCGCTGCACCTCGGGACCACAGTACACGGACTCGAGCATCCCGGCCGGATCCTTGAGCGTCACGACGCGCAACGTCTTGTCGATGGCCTCGATCGTGAAGGTCTTCGTGATCATGCTCCCGCTGCTGACAGGCTTCTGCCCCGCCGCGGCGGGGCCGCTGGTCATCACGATAACCGCCAACGCTGCTGCGATGAATCCGATGAAACGTGTCCTCATGTCGTCAACCTCCTCAGAATCTGATTACCACGCCGCCGTTGAACTGGAACTGGTTGGCGTACTTCGCGTCGCCGACCACATAGCAGCCCCAATAGGGGTCGCACCACCAGCCTTCCGAATCCGACTTGATGTAAGTCGGGGTCCACTGGACGCCGGCGCGGAACCCGACGTTCGATCCGCCGTACACCTTGACGCCGGCGCCCCACGTCGTCGAGAACTGCGTCTCGCTCTGGGTTGTTCCGGTGGTGCCGTTGACGCGCGTGAAGTCCACGCCGCCGTAGTTCGTGGCGCCGAAGCCAATCATGAGGTACGGGCGAACCGGGGCATCGGGGGTCCCGGCGTTGAAGGCGACGTAGGGATGGTAGGTGTTGATGGTCAGGTCACCGAGCTCGCGCTCGGCCGTCCCCTTCAGCACCATCTTGCTGAGCTGCTGCCCGAAGAGGAACCCCACCTCGACGTTGTCGGTGGCGTTGAAGCCGATTCCGGCGCCCCACGAAACCGAGTCCTTGACGTCCACTGCGTCGTAGATGTTCCCGTCACCGGCCAGGATTCCGTCGCCCTCGACCCCGTCCGACAGGGTCCACCCGAACAGGCCGGTAAGCTCAACTCTCTGCGCCGCAGCCTGACTGGCCGATGCAAACACGACCAGCACGGCCATGACTATTGCCTTCTTCAACATGACTCGAACCTCCAGTGGGGGTAATGAGAATGACGATCATAGAACAAGCGATGAGCTAGCAACTACTGTAGGGATTACCTCCTAGCACGTTCGAAATGTCCGCGATCGCACGCTGCGCACGGACGCTATTACCCGCGGCGTCGAGCGGCGGCGACACGACGGCAATGCCGAACCGACCGGGGAGATGGCAATAATACCTCCACCTCCTCCTTTTGCGCGCGGCTCGGGCGTGAAGCGCCACTTACCCGAGACGTCGGAAGCCCAGCGGTAGTCATCACCATGAAGCGGTGCATTGATGCTGACCGAACGCCGCCGCATGGATGCGCTGGTGTCATCCTCGGCACTACTTACCTCCGATGCTGGCCGAGAAGTTGTACTTGAAGACGAATTGCACCTTGAAGCCGTCGCCGATGAACGGATCCTGGAACGACTCGCGACGGCCCCATTGCAACTCCCCCCCGACCATGACCCCAGGCACCGGCGCGTAAAGCAGGTTGCCGAGCGCGTACTGCCCCGTCTTGAAGGCGTCCGGCGCCTGCGCATCGGTGTTGTCGATGTCCTGCCGTGAGTAACCGACGGCGGAAGTGAACCTGTCGTTCCATTTGTGGTCCAGGAACGCGCTCCAGGCAACGATCGGCAGCGGCTCGCCGACGAGGGGCTGGGCCGGGTCCCCGAAGTTGGCCTGAATGCCGATGTCCACG
>DATLLC010000091.1:0-12850 GCA_035538015.1 Vicinamibacterales bacterium | reverse complement strand
GAGTCGGTGGACCATCGCCCGTTCTTCCTGGAGTACGGCCGCTGGACGGCGGCCGGGGCCTTCTAGGCTAGATCGCGACCAGGGAGTCGGAAGCACCTGCCTCCACCCGTACAAGAGAACGCCCGGCCTCCTCAGAGGAGCCGGGCGTTCAGGTTTCAGCGGGGTCTTGCTACTCGACGTACGAATAGCCGCAGTTGTCGCAGACCCACATGCGACCCTGCTTGTACATGTTGTAGCCGCACTGCGGGCAGATCCGGTATTCGCGGCCTTCCTTGTCGACCAGCTTCTTGTCGCCGTCGTTCTTCTCGCCATCGGAGAACGGATCCTTCGGCTCTTCCTTCTTCTCGGGCTGCTGCTGGGCCTGCTGAGCCAGCGCGGGCACCACGGCGAGGCCGATGGCGCCGGCAAAGAGGGCTGACCCACGCAGGAAGCTGCGACGGTCGAGGTTCTTGCCGAATTCGCTCTCGAACATTTGGATGCTGTCTCCCTTACGAGTCCGGTCCAGGGGCCACGAAAAAAACCGGGCGGGACGCCACTTGCAGGAGAACGCCCCACCCGGTGCTTCCCCTCTGTCGTTGTCCCGACAGGATACGATAGACGCCTTCCCGACGGTTGTAAACCTTTGTCATCCAAGGCCGGGTTGGGGGGCACCCACGAATCCGGCGGCCGCGGCTACTCCAGCATGACCGGCAGCACCGGCTCCTCGTCGGCCTGGACCAGCCCCCCGTGCGCGTTGAGGGTTCGGGCACACGCGTTCCACCTCAGGCGGGCGTCATCATTCCCGGCCGGTTTCTCGGCCTCGGCGCGCTCGTAGAGGCGCATCGCGTCGCGGAGCCAGTCGCCGGCATTGAGCAGCCGGCTGGGGCCTCCCGAAGTGAGGAGGGCCCGGGCGCGGCGCTCCGCGACCAGCCCGCCGAAGTAGGCCCGTTCGTACGGCGTGTCGAGCTGGGCCGCGAGGCTCTGGGCCCGTGACACGAGTTGACCATCGCCCTGCGGGAATCTGTCGGTCAGGGCCAGCAGGAGCATCACCCGGGCCTCGTGATGGCCGGGGTCGCTGGCCAGGATGTCCTCGCAGATGCTCTCCGCCTGGTCGGGCTCGTTCAGCAGCCGGTAGCGCTCGGCCTTGACCAGCGCGGCGGGAATGGCCTCGGGCGACAACGGCTTGAGCTCGAACATGCAGCCCTCCTATCGGAACATCCGCAGCAGGCGTGTCACCGGATCATAGAACCGATCCACCACCCGCTCCTTGAGCGGGATGATGGCATTGTCGGTGATCTGGATGTGCTCGGGGCACACCTGGGTGCAGCACTTCGTGATGTTGCAGTAGCCAATGCCCTGGTCGTCCTTCAGGTCGCGCAGGCGATCGCCGGCATCGAGCGGATGCATCTCCAGCGCCGCGGAGTAGGTGAAGTACCGCGGGCCGATGAAGGCTTCGTGTTTGTCGTGATCACGAAGGACGTGACACACGTCCTGGCAGAGGAAGCACTCGATGCACTTGCGGAACTCCTGCACCCGATCGGCATCCTTCTGGGACATGCGCCAGGTTCCGTCCGCCTCGCGCGGCTTCGGCTGGAAGCGCTGGATGCCCTGCTTGACCCGGAAGTTCCACGAGACGTCGGTCACCAGGTCCTTGATCAGCGGGAACGCCCGCATCGGTTCGACCGTGACCGGTTGAGTCAGATCCAGCGTGTTGAGGCGGCTCATGCACATCAACCGGGGCCGGCCGTTGATCTCGGCCGAGCATGACCCGCACTTCCCCGCCTTGCAGTTCCAGCGGCACGCCAGGTCGGACGCCTGCTCGGCCTGGATCTGGTGCACGGCGTCGAGCACCACCATACCCTCGGAGACCTCGGTCGGGTAATCCACGAACCCGCCGGCCTCGCCGGGCTTGTTCCGCCAGATACTGAACGTCGCTTGCATTCAATCGCTCCCCGATCAGGCTTTAGGCTTTAGGCTCTAGGTAGGCTCTAGGCTTCAGTCCTGAAGCTGTCATTGCTTCTGCTCCTCAATCACCTGCTTCAGCTCCGCGGGCATCTCTGGCAGCGGCACGCGCGTCACCTGCATCGAGCCGTCCGCCGCGCGGCGCACGGCGAGGTTGCACTGACCGAACTCGGCCGCTTTGTCAGGATAGTCCTCCCGGAAGTGTCCGCCGCGGCTTTCGCGGCGCTCGATCGCCGATCGCGTGATGGCTTCCGACACGTCGAGCAGGTTGCGGAGGTCGAGGCAAGTATGCCACCCGGCGTTGTACTCCCGATGCCCCTCGATGCCGGCGCGCTCGGCCCGAGCCCGCAATTCGGCTACGCGGACGAGCGCTTCCCGCATCTCCGCCTCGGTGCGGACAATGCCGACCAGAGACTGCATGGCCTTCTGGAGGTCGTGCTGGATCTTGTAGGGGTTCTCGCCACCCGCGCCGCGTTCGAACGGCGCGAGTGATGCGCGCATCGCCTCGTCCACGACCGCCTCGGTGACGGTGACGGTGCCCCGCTGGCGGGCCCTGGCGGCGGCATACTCTCCCGCACGCTTGCCGAACACGATGAGGTCCGAGAGCGAGTTGCCGCCGAGGCGGTTCGCGCCGTTGATGCCGGCCGCGCACTCTCCGGCGGCGTAGAGGCCGGGAATCGACGATTCCTGGGTGTCGGCGTCTACCCGTATCCCGCCCATGATGTAGTGAGTCGTCGGTCCGACCTCCATGGGCTGCTCGGTGATGTCGAGGTCGGCCAGCTCCTTGAACTGGTGATACATGCTCGGCAGCTTGCGCCTGATGTGCGCGGCTGCGTCGGGCAGCTTCTCCTTGATCCAGGCGATGTCGAGGAACACACCACCGTGCGGACTGCCGCGGCCTGCCTTCACCTCGCGATTGATGCACCGCGCCACGTGGTCGCGCGTCAACAGCTCCGGCGGGCGGCGCGCGGACTTGTCGCCTTGCGTGTAGCGCCAGCCCTCGTCGGCATCCGCGGCCGTCTGCGGCTTGTAGTTGTCGGGGATGTCGTCGAACATGAAGCGGCGGCCCTCGCTGTTCTTCAGGACGCCGCCCTCGCCGCGCACCCCCTCGGTGACGAGGATGCCCTTCACGCTCGGGGGCCACACCATTCCCGTCGGGTGGAACTGCACGAACTCCATGTCGATGAGCTCGGCGCCCGCGCGATAGGCCAGGGCGTGGCCGTCGCCGGTGCCTTCCCACGAGTTGCTGGTGATCTGGTACGCCCGTCCTACACCGCCGGTCGCGAGCACCACGGCTTTGGCCGTGAACACGTGGAAGCGGCCCCGCTCGCGGTCGTAGGCGAGCACGCCGGAGGCGCCGCGGTCATCGACCAGCAACTCGATGACCGTGTGCTCCATGTGGACGGTGACGCCCAGGTGAGTGGTGTGGTCCTGCAGCGTGCGAATCAGCTCCAGGCCGGTGCGGTCGCCGACGTGGGCGAGGCGCGGATAACGGTGACCGCCGAAGTTCCGCTGCAGGATGCGGCCGTCCGGCGTCCGATCGAACACCGCCCCATAGGCCTCGAGCTCGCGTACGCGCTCGGGGGCTTCCCTCGCATGGATCTCGGCCATGCGCCAGTTGTTCACGTACTGGCCGCCGCGCATCGTGTCAGCGAAGTGCACGCGCCAGCTGTCCCGGTCGTCGACGTTGGCCAGTGCGGCCGCCATGCCACCCTCGGCCATGACGGTGTGCGCTTTGCCCAGCAGCGACTTGCAGATCAGCCCGACGCTGACCCCGGCCTGGGCGGACTCGATGGCGGCGCGCAGGCCGGCGCCCCCGGCGCCCACGATGAGCACGTCGTATGCGTAGGTTTGCGAGGCAGGCACTGTTAGAGGAGCCTCAGGTCGGTCAGCACTCCCATCGAGCAGAGGCGAACGTAGAGATCGGACGACATGACGCTGATCAGGCTGAGCCAGGCGAACAGCTGGTGACGCCCGTTGAGGCTTGACACGCATGCGTAGGCCATGTCGCAGGTCGGCGACTTCGACACCTCGTCGAGCCGTCCGCCGACGACGTGGCGAAGGACGTGGCAGCCCCAGGTATAGCAGGCAAGCAACGCGACGTTGACGGCGAGGATCAGGGTCCCGACGCCGATGCCGAACTCCCGCGCCCCGGTCGCGGAGTTGGTGAACCAGAGCGCCAGCCATACGTCGTAGGCGAGAATCACGATGAAGACGAGGGCCACCCACATGAAGAAGCGGTGCGCGTTCTGGAGGATCAGGGGGAACTTGTGTTCACCTCGATAGCGCGTGCGCGGCTCGCCGACCGCGCACGACGGCGGATCGGCCCAGAACGACTTGTAGTAGGCGCCGCGATAGTAGTAGCAGGTGAACCGGAAGAGGCCGGGAAACGGCAGGATGAGGAGCGCCGCCGAGAACGGTATCCAGTCGGGCCAGGCTGGCGGACGCGATCCGAACCACGCATGCGGCGAGTCGCCGAAGAGCTCTGGCGAGTAGAAGGGTGAGAGGTAGGGGCCGTATGTGTAGTGCGCGCCCTGGAACGCCGCCCAGGTCGCATACAGCACGAACGCCGACAACCCGAGGAACACGACGAGAGGTGCCGCCCACCAGGTATCGCGACGCTTGGTCGTCCCGAAACCCCGATGAACGGCCGAGACCGGAATCACGTGCATCGTGCCGGTACCATAGCCAACCCGGCGTTGGATGTAAACCGCGAAACGCGCGGCCACCGTCAGCGCGGAGCATCGACGGTCGCGGGAGCGACATCCTCGACGCGCACCTCGTTCATCAGGATGCGATGGATCGGACAGCGATTGGCGATCTCAATCAGACGCGCGCGCTGCGCCTCGTCGAGGTTCCCGTCGATCTCGAGTTGACGACTCACGACATAAACGCCGTCCACCCTGGACGCGCTCAACTGCACCCGCACGTGAGCAAGCGCCCACCCCTTGCGGGCGGCGTACATCTTCATCGTGATGGCCTCGCACGCGCCAAGCGCGGCGAGCAGGACCTCCGGCGGATCGGCGCCGGTGTCGGTGCCACCGGCCGTGTCCACGGGCTCGTCGAAGCGGAGGCGGTGTTCGCCAATCTGCGCGTCGACGGCCAGTCCGGCCTCCGCTGCGCTCTGCACGATCACGGGTCGCATGGGGAGCAGCTTATCGTAGGCGTCCCCTAACCCCTCAGCTCACTTGAGTGGTCGTTCCGACTGTTCGCTGATCAGGTGGAAACCGGCGCACATCACCGGGAGGTTGGGCTGACGGCATCGTCAACTCAAGTGGATTGTGGGGTTAGGCGTTACGGAGGAAGGTCGCCACCTCGTGGAAGAAGGGCCGGAGCACCTGCACGGCCTCGGGGGGCAGCGCCGCCTGGTCGAGCGCGCGGTCCATCAGCTGCACCCAGCGATTGCGAGCCGTTTCGTCGAGGCGAAACGGGGCGTGACGCATCCGCAGCCGCGGGTGCCCGCGCTGCTCGATGTAGGTCGGCGGCCCGCCGAAGCGCCCGATGAGAAAGAGACGAAGCCGTTCCTCCGCACCCGCCAGGTCGGCCGGGGGATACATCGCGCCGAGGATGTCGTCGCCGGGCACCTGCGCGTAGAACGCGCCGACCAGGCGGCGGAACCCCTCCTCGCCGATCAATCGATACACCTCACCGTCATCCACCTCTCGATCATATGATCGGTCGATGGCCGAACAGGACGACAGTCCCAAGAGTGCCCTGGAAATCGCGATGGCGCGGCTCCGGCAAAGGGACGCGGAGCGTGGTGAGCAGACGGCAGCGGTGACCGACGACCAGAAGGCCCGCATCGCCGAGGTCCGACAAGCGGCGCAGGCCAAGCTGGCCCAGGAAGACATCCTCTACAAGGACTCCCTTGCGAAAACCTGGGACCCCGAGGCCCGTGCCAAGCTCGACGCCGAGCACCGCCTCGACGTGCAGCGCATCAACGAGGACGCTGAGAGGAAGATCGAGAAGATACGGAAGATAGATAGATAGAAAGATCTATCTGACGATCTACCTGGCGATCTATCTGGCTGAATCACGAGAACAGGCTCTTGATCACGAACCACACGTTCGCGGGCCGCTCGGCCAGGCGGCGCATGTACCACGGGAACCAATAGGCGCCATAGGCGATCAAGACGCGGACCGTTGCGCCTTCCCGCGCCAGGCGCAGCTGCTCCGCGCGCTGGATGCCGTAGAGCATGTGGAATTCGTACGCCTTCGCCGCGATCCCCGCCGCCCGGGCGTCGGTCTGGATCCGCCCGATGAGCGCCAGATCGTGGGTCCCGAACACGCTACGGGAGCCCTGCGCGCGACCCTCGGCCGACACCATTTGCCGGGCCAGTTCGAAGTACTGCGCGTCGACGTCGGTTTTGTCGGGATACGCGACCGAGGGCGGCTCGTTATAGGCCCCTTTCACCAGCCGGACGCCGATGCCCCGGGCCTGCATGTCGGCGAGATCCTGCCTGGTGCGGAACAAGTACGACTGCAGGCAGACGCCGACTTGCGGCACCTCCGCCCGCAGCCGCCGGACGAGGTCCAGCGTGACATCCACATAGGCGGACTGCTCCATGTCCACCCAGAAGTAGGTGCCCGCGTCGGCTGCCGACCGCGCCAGCGCGAGCGCGTGGCGGAAGGCGAACTCGGGATCGATGTCGAGGCCGAGTTGCGTGAGCTTGATCGATGGCTCGCAGCTGAGGCCGAGCGCGCGGATCCGCCCGACTCCCTCCAGGTAGTGCGCGGCGACCGCATCCGCCTCGGCGCGGTCGTGCACGTTCTCGCCCAACCGCGTGAACACCGCCTCGATCCCGGAGGCCGCCAGCGTGCGGGCCGCCCCGAGCATGTCGTCGAAAGCCTCACCGTGCATGAAGCGCGACACCGCGCGCCTTATGAATCGGATCCGCGTGCCGTGCTCGCGGAGCCAGGTGTTGTCCGAGACTTTCAGGATCAGCGTGCGGGCAAGGCTCACGGCTCCCGATTGTCCGCGATCGGCTGCAGCGTGTGAAGGGGGCCGAGCCGGGCCAGCACCGGCCACAGCCACAGGACCAGCCCGACGACGGCGACCGTCGCAAGCCCGCCACCGACCACTGATACGACCGGCCCGACGAGCGCCGCGGTGGCCCCGCTCTCGAAAGCCCCGATCTCGTTCGACATGCTGACGAACAGGTGCTTCACCGCGGACACCCGCCCCCGCAAGGCGTCGGGCGTAATCATCTGCTCCAACGTCAGGCGGATGACGACGCTGATGTTGTCGCAGATGCCGGTCACGTACAGACACAGCAGCGACAGCGCCAGCTGACGCGAGAGCCCGAAGACAATCGTCGCCAGACCGAACCCAGCGACCGCCGCCAGAAGCACCCGCCCGGGCCGCTCCCATGCCGCCAGCCGCGTCGTGATGAGCGCCATGGTGAGTGCACCGGCCGCGGGCGCGGCGCGCAGCCAGCCCAGGCCCTCCGGTCCGACCTGCAGGATGTCTTTCGCGAACATCGGCAGCAGTGCGATCGCTCCGCCGAAGAGGACCGCGAACAGGTCCAGGGTGATGGCCGCGAGAAACACGGGGCTTCGTGAGACGAACCGCAACCCGGCCAGCACGCCGCCGTCACGATGGCCGGCTCGCGTCGCCGGCGCCTTCGGCACGCGCCACAGCAGCAGCACGAAGATGGCCTCGGCCATCGCGGCCACCGCAAACGCTGCGGCAGCGCCGCCGGTGGCGGCGATGATGAACCCGCCGGCGGCCGGGCCGATGATCGCCGCCAACTGCACGGTCGAAGCCACCCATGCGTTCAGGTTCGCGAACACCGACGGCGGGAGCAGTTGCGGAAGGATCGTGTTGACGGCGGGAGCGCCGAACGCGCGGCCGACCCCGACGCTGGCGACCAGCGCGTATGTGAGCGCCACGGGGCCGTCGCGCCAGGCCAGCACGGCAAGGCCGGCCGCGGCCAGCGACAGGCCGCCGTGCGCGAGCATGCCCACACGTCGGCGGGGGAAGCGATCAGCGGCATGACCGGCCGGTGCCATCAAGAACATGACCGGCGCCGCCTCGAACAGTCCCACGAGGCCGAGGGCCCAGGCCTGGCCGGTCTGCTCATAGAGCTGCCAGCCGACGGCCATCGAGATGATCTGGTATCCTGCGACCGCCGCAAAGCGCCCCGCGGCGAATGCGCGCACGAACGGATAGTCGAGGGCCTGCGGTTTGAGGGTCACGCTGGAACGTTTCTTGATATCCAGCGTACACGAGAGGTGTGGATGGTCCTCGGTAGTGGACGAATATCCCTGCGTGCGCCGATCCTGGCGTCGATCCTCGTTGTCGCGTTGTCCTCCCAGGCGCGAGCCCAGTCCGCGGTCGGGTTCACCGGCGGCGGATCCATCGACCCCGAACAGGTGTTCGTCGGAGTCTTCTGGCAGTCAGCAGACATCGGCGGGCGGTTCCGGATCCGACCGGGCATTGACGGCGGTTTCGGAGACGGGCTGCGGCTGGCCACCATCAACGTGGATTTCGTCTACCTCGTGCCGCTCGGCCAGGGACCCTGGAAGTTCGTCACCGGTGGTGGCCCGACGATTGTACTGAGACGCTTCGCCGATGACCAGTTCGACACCGGGACCGAGGTCACCGCGGGCGGCAGTTATCTGCTCGGCTTTTCCCACGACAACGGGTTCTTCGCCGAGTTTCGACTAGGCGGCGGCAACGTACCGCAGCTCAAGTTCGGCGTCGGCTGGGCGCTCAAGATTCAATAGCGTCCGACTGGGTCCCAGCCTACGGTCTGCTTCGGGGCCCAACCCGGGACCAAGGCGCATCACCGACGGTACCGCTCGATGCGAGCCACAGGGCCAAGACACTGGCAAACGACCCGCCGATGCTCGAGGCTTCTGGTGCCGAAATTGAGGAGAAGGCCGCGTTCGAGTCGCGCGGCGCGCAAGTGGTTCATGGCCAGCGCCAGGTCGATGGCCGTCAGACCGTCGTGCGCGTTCACCTCGACGACCACGGCGTCGGCGCACATGAAGTCCACGCGATACGACGGCGGCAGGGGCTCGCCCTTGTAGAAGAGGGGCAGCGTCACTTCGCGTTCGAACGGGATGACGCGGCGGCGGAATTCCATCGCGAGGGCCGCCTTGTACACCGCCTCCAGGAACCCGCACCCGAGCTCGGCGTGCACCGCCAGCGCGGCGCCGATGATGGCGTAGGTTTCGGGATCGTTGAGCGGCCGTCCGAGCGTCATGCCGGGAGCGCTGCACGAACGCTGCCCGGCGGATCTCCCCAAGAAACACTTGAACTCATGCTCACGAGTCCACCAACAGCGCAGCCCTTGCGCCATCGTCGGGTCCCCGGCGCGTCAGTTCCTGCACGCCCTCCGGCCCCTGGGCGCTAGTCCCAAGACCCAAGACCTCAGGCCCCAGGACCTCAGGACCTCAAGACGGCAGGACCCCAGAACCCCAGGACCTCGAGACCTCAAAAGCAAAGGGCGCAACCCCCTGAGGAATCGCGCCCCCTGTTTCTCGAGGTGACTGGCTGCGGGCCTTAACCCCACAATTCACTGAGTTGACGATGCCATCAGCCCAGACTCCCGTTCGTATGCGCCCATTCCATCTGATCAGCGAGCAGGTGGAACGACCACTCAAGTGAGCTGAGGGGTTAATCGCCCGTCTTCGTGGGCCAGGGCGTCGGCGCGGCGGTCGGCTTCGTAATCGGGCCGAGGCCCTTGTTCACGAACTTCTGCAGGCGCTTGCCAGTGTAGGTTTCCGTCGTGTACAGGTTGCCCTTCGAGTCGGTGGCAATGCTGTGCACGCCGAGGAACATCCCGGGCTGGCGGCCGCCGTACCCGAAGTGCGTGAGCTCGACCATCGACTTGCGGTCGAAGATGCGCACGTGCTCGTTGGCCCCGTCGGCCATGTAGAGGAACTGCTGCTGCGGGTCCTTCGAGAACGCGATGTCCCACACCGAGCCATCCGACAGGGTGTCCTTGTGGATGAAGTGCTCGGTCACGAACTTGCCGTCCTTCGTGAAGACCTGGACACGATCGTTCGGGCGGTCGCACACGTAGACCATCCCGTCGTTCGACATCTCGGCACAGTGAACCGGGTTGCGGAACTGCTGCGCCGGCGGCGCCGAGGGTTCATAACGCCCCAGGGTCTCGTCCGTTGGTGGCTTGCCGTAGGCGCCCCACATCCGCTTGATCTTGCCGCTATCGAGGTCGATCACTGCCACGCGGTGGTTGAAGTAGCCATCCGCGACGTAGCCCTCGTTCGCCTTGGGATCGATGAAGATCTTGGCGACGCGGCCGAAGTTGTCCATGTCGTTGCTGTTGGCGATATAGGCGGGCTTGTCGGCCGGGGACTTCGGATCCTTGCGCGCGCCGGCCTTGCCGTACTGCGCGATGAACTTGCCGTCGCGTGTGAACTTCAGGATGTGCGCGTCAGGACCGCCGTTGCCGCCGATCCAGACATTGCCCTTGTGGTCCACGACGATGCCATGGTTGGATTCCGGCCACTGGTAGGCGGCGCCAGGTTGCGCACCGCCCCAGCTGCCGACGAGATTCCCTTCGGCGTCGAACTCCAGCACCGGCGGAGCAGCCTGACAGCACTCGCTCACCCGGGGCTGCCCCGGCGCGGGGAATGCCAGCTCGGTGCGGTCCAGGTTTCCCGGATCGTTGCCGCGGTGGATGATCCAGACGTGATCCCGATCGTCCACGGTCAGGCCGATCGTCTGGCCCATCACCCAGTTGTTGGGCATCGGCTTGGGCCAGAATGGGTCGACTTCGAACTTCGGAGCCTGCTTGGCCTGGGCAGACGTCCGATCGAGCATGGCCTGTCCGACGCCCAACCCAACGAGCAGGGCCACCAGGGTGATTCCAACGAATTTCCGTGATCGCAGCACACGCGCCATCAGCGCCTCCCCTCAGAAGCTGGCAGAGTATACACGGAATAGCGCTTTGGGTGAACGGGTTGCGGGGGTGCGGGCTACGCAGGTTCTGAGGTTCTGGGGTTCTGGGGTTCGGAGATGGTAACCTTCGGCCGTTTGCCATGCCGCGCGTCCTCCTGACCCTTTGCATCCTTGCCCTTGGCCTGCAGGCCAGCTCGTCCGCCCATGAGGTCCCGAACGAGGTCACCGTACTAGCGTTCCTCAAGCCCGAAGGCCAGACCCTGCGCTTCCTGGTCCGCGCGCCGATGGCGTCGCTGCGCGACATCAGCATCCCTCTCAAGGGCGAGGGGTATCTCGATATCGCCCGCGCGGATGCGGCGCTCCGCGACGCCGCCACGCTCTGGATCTCCGATTTCGTCGAGCTCTACGAAAACGGCGCGAGGCTGCCGAAGCCGACGGTCCGGGCCGTCAAGGCGGAATTGCCCTCGAACCGCGCGTTCGCGAGCTACGAAGAGGCCCTGGCCAACGTCCTGGGGCCACGCCTGCCCGACGACACGACCCTCTATTGGGAACAGGGGGTCCTCGACGTGCTGTTCGAGTACCCGATCGCGTCCGACGCCTCCCGGTTTGCCATCCATCCAGGTTTCACCCGTCTCGGCCTTCAGGTGAACGTCGGCCTCCGGTTGCTCGCGCCGGGCAAGCCCGAACGGGTGTTCGACGTGCACGCCGATGTGGGCACGGTGGCGCTCGACCCGAGCTGGTACCAGGCCTCGTGGCTGTTCGTCAAGGAAGGCTTCTGGCACATCCTCGACGGCACGGACCACCTGCTGTTCCTGCTCTGCCTGGTCGTGCCCTTCCGCCGATTTCGGCCGCTCCTGGTCGTGGTCACCGCCTTCACCGTCGCCCACTCGGTGACGCTCATCGCCTCGGCCTACGACCTTGCGCCGGATTCGCTGTGGTTCCCGCCGCTGGTCGAAGTGCTCATTGCCACGTCGATCTTCTACATGGCCATCGAGAACATCATCGGGGCTGGCATCGAGCGCCGCTGGGTGATGACTTTCGCGTTCGGGCTGGTGCATGGGTTTGGCTTCTCGTTCCTCCTGCGGGAGCGCCTGCAGTTCGCCGGCGCCCACCTGCTGTCGTCACTCCTGGCCTTCAACGTCGGCGTGGAGCTCGGGCAGATGCTCGTCCTCCTGGTCCTGATCCCCGCGCTCGGCTTCCTGTTCACGAGGGTCGTACAGGAGCGGCTGGGCATCGTCCTGCTGTCCGCGGTGGTGGCGCACACCGCCTGGCACTGGATGACGGAACGCTGGGCGACGCTCAGCAGGTTCCCGTTCCCCGCACTCGATGCCGCGGCGGTCGCGAGCCTCATGCGCTGGGCAATGGCGGCGATTGCCATGGCCCTCTTCCTGTGGTGGATGTCGGGGATCGTCCGCCGCTGGGAAGGCCTGAACGCAGACCGGACGCGCGCGGACGTCAACTAGGCCGCAGGTCACCGCCGATGACGCCGATGACCCAGACGAAAGCTGGCCGGTGATGGACCAACGGACGCGAACCATCACCTGGTACGACCCGCTCGAGATGGCGGCAGCGATTGGGGAGCTGTCCGGACTCGAGCGGATGCGCCGCGTGATCGCGGGTGAGCTGGCGCCGCCGCCGATCGCGCAGTTGATGAACATCCGCCTGGTCGAAGCCGACGAGGGCCGCGCGGTGTTCGAAGGCGAACCCGAGGAGTACCACTACAACCCGATCGGCATGGTGCACGGAGGGTTCGCCGCGACGATCCTCGACTCCGCGATGGGCTGCGCCGTTCACACGGCCCTGCCCGCCCGGGTCGCCTACACGACACTGGAAATCAAGGTGAACTTCGTCCGCCCGGTGAAGACGAGCACGGGCGTGGTGCGGGCGGTCGGGACCGTACTCCACGCCGGCCGCACGACGTCACTGGCAGAGGGACGGCTGGTGGCTGCCGACGGGACCCTGTACGCCCACGCCTCGACGACGTGCCTCATCTTCCGGTGAGGCGCGGGCCACGTCCATTGATGATTGGCGATTGAT
>DATLLC010000090.1:0-18324 GCA_035538015.1 Vicinamibacterales bacterium | reverse complement strand
CTCCACGGGGCGGCGCTCTGGCTTGTAACTCATCACGGCTACGGCGATGAGCAGCAGGACGACGTGAGCGCCCACCGACGACCACACTCCGACGCGAGACTGGCGATGCTCGAACGAGAAATGAACGTCCACCGGGCGGTCGGCGCGCACGTGCAGCGGCCCTTCGGAACCCTGGGTCGCGACCGCGATGCTCAGTTCAGCCATCAGAGCGATATCCATTGTCATTGTGACCGAGGGGTGTGGAGCTGACAAGCGCAAAGCCAGCGCCACGTTTCCTGCCCCCCTTGGGCTCCGGCGCTCATCTCCGGCCGAAGCGAACGGAGTGGGCACACCCCACGTGGTTTGTGGGGTTTAGACGCCACAGGTGGCGATCCGGCTTCGGTGCTACAATTTAGGGTCAGGTTGTCCACGGGCAGCCGAAGGAGCGTTACCACATGCAGGTCCTCGCGTTGTTCGGACCCATCGGTCTGCCGGAGATGCTCATCATCCTGGCGATCGTGATTCTCATTTTCGGTGCGAACCGCCTGCCCGAGCTCGGGCGCGGCATCGGTTCGGGCATCAAGAACTTCAAGAGCTCCATCAAGGACAGCGAGAAGGTGGACTGAGGCCTACAGCAGCACGCGTGAGACGCCGACTCGCCGCGTCACCCGCTCCCGATCCAGGAATTCCAGCAAGGGGATCGCATACTTACGCGTCACGCCGTAGCGATCCTTGAACTGCAGCACATCGATTCGCACGATCCCACCCGCCCCTTCAGCCTTCAGGGCGGCCATGTCACGCTTGAGCCGTTCGAGCGCCTCGCGATGCACGACGAGCGTGTCGAGCTTGAGCAGGTTCTTCTGTCGCACCAGATACGCGGTCGCCGCGTCGGCGACCTCCACGCTCACCCCCGCGCGCTCGGCGACGCTTGCGCGATCCGGCGGTGTCAGGCCCGCGTCGCGGTAGGCCGCCTCCACCCGCTCGACCGTCGCCTCACCACCGGGCAGCGCCGCCTTGTGTGACGGCAGGGCCAGGCGCTCGCGATCGACGATCGCGCGCGCAGAGACGAGGCGCTGCATGGCGGCCTCGAAGACGCCTGCGTCGACGCCCCTGAACACGCGCGCTCGCGCTTCCTCCCGCGGCAGCCCTTCGCTGATCGGGTGCTGTGCGTGAAACGCCCGCACGAGCGCGACGACCGCGTCGGCCGCCGCCCCCAGCGCGGACGCCGAGACCAGGCGATCGCCGACGCGCACGAAGGCCCCGTCGCTGGTCAGCCGCGCCACGACGTCGTTGATCCCGGGCGGAGCCAGACCGGCCCGGGCGACGGCTGCGTCGAACGGCACGCCGCGGAGCCCGCGATCGCGCACCATGGCGGCGAAGGCACCGGAGGCGTCGGCCTGCTGCAGCTCCCGCAGCCGGCCGAGACCGGCCTGGCTGCGGATCCCACGGGCCGCCGGCGCCGGATCGAGCACGATGGCCGCGCCAATCGTCACCGGCGGCGAGTAACTGCGCAGGACGACCCGGTCGCCGCGCGTGAGCACGGCGGGTGTCTCGAAGCGGAGGCGCGCCGGCGCGGTGGCGCCAGCCGCGATGTCGGGCTGCTCGCCCGCAATGGACAGGCGTCCCAACACTTCTGCCGTCCCGTGGTGGACGTGCAGCCTGGCGCCATGCCGGAGTGCGCTCGACCCGGGTAGGAGCTCCACCAGCACGTCGGCCCTTCGCGTCGCGGCGATCGTGCCTGGCGCGGCCAAGGTCTGGCCGCGACCGAGGTCGCCGGCCTCGACGCCGCCCAGGTTGACGGCGGCGCGCTGCCCCGCGCTCACCGACTCCTGGGCGGCCCCGTGTACCTGGATGCCGCGCACCTTGGCAAGCCGCTCGCCAGGCAGCAGCGCATATTCGTGCCCGATCGTGATCCGGCCCGCCACGAGCGTGCCAGTCACGACCGTGCCGAATCCTTTCATCGTGAACACGCGGTCGATGGGCAGCCGTACGGCGCCCGACTCGGGCCTCGCCTGCGCTCGCGCGGCCGCGGCCCGCAACACACCGCGAAGCTCGTCGAGCCCCTCGCCCGTCCGGGCCGATACCTGCACGATCGGCTTGCCGTCCAGGAACGACCCGCGAACCAGCTCGCTGGCCTCGAGCGCCACCAGCGCCCGCGTGTCGGCGTCGGCCGCGTCCGCCTTGGTGATCACCACGCAGCCGTCCACGACGTGCAGGAGCCGGCAGATGTCGAAATGCTCCCGCGTCTGCGGCATCACGCTCTCGTCGGCGGCGATGACGAGCATGACGAAGTCGACACCCCCGACGCCGGCCAGCATCGTCCGGACGAACTTCTCGTGGCCTGGCACGTCCACGAACGCGATCCGTGCCTCGTCAATCCGGGCGTGGGCAAAGCCGAGCTCGATCGTGATGCCACGCGCCTTTTCTTCCTTGAGGCGGTCCGGATCGATACCGGTGAGAGCGTGCACCAGCGTGCTCTTCCCGTGATCGATGTGGCCGGCTGTGCCGACGACGAGGCGGGTCATCGCTTCTTGCGCTGGGTGCGTTCCTTCTTGCCGGGTCGCTGCTTGCCGCGCGTCCGCCGCTGTTCCGGCGTGGCCTTTCGCTGCTCGCGCCTCGGCCGCGACGCCCGGCGCGGCAATCCCTTCGCGTTTCTGGCAGGCAGACCGCCACCTGCCGAACGCCGCTTGTGGGCAGTCGGCCGCCGATCGTGGTCTTGTTCGCGGAGCGCGTCCAGCACCTGCTCGACCGCCAGGTCGACCATGCGACGATCAAGATCCACCCGGACGACCTGGACGCGGACGTGGTCGCCCAGCCGGTACACCCGCTGCGTGCGCTCGCCGACCAGCACGTGGCTGCCCTCGGTGAACCGGAAGTAATCGTCGCCGAGCGCGGAGACGTGGACGAGGCCTTCCACAAAGTGATCCACGAGCTCGACGAACAGCCCGAAATGGGTCACTCCGGTGATATAGCCGTCGAAGACATCGCCCACCTTGTCGGCCATGAAGCGGACCTTCTTCCACTGGATCAGCTCACGCTCGGCCTCGTCGGCGCGGCGCTCGCGCGCGGAGGTGTGCCGCCCCACATCGGGTAGCGTCACCTCAAGCGCCTCCCGGCGTTCGTCGGCCACGCGCGTGTGCCGCAGCTCGCGGAGCAGCCGGTGCACGACGAGATCCGGGTAGCGCCGAATGGGTGAGGTGAAGTGCGTGTAGCTGGCGGCGGCGAGCCCGAAGTGCCCCATGTTCACCGAGTCGTACCGCGCCTTCTGCATCGTCCGCAGCATCAGGAAGGCGATCGGGCGTTCGACAGGAGAGCCCTTGATCTTCTCCACCAGGGTCTGGAAGTGCTTCGGCTTCACGGCGCCCGGCGGGGCGTCGAGGGCGAATCCCAGGGCCCGGACAAAGGTGTCGAACTCCTCCACCTTCACGGCGTCCGGCGTTTCGTGGATGCGGTAGAGCGCGGGCATCCTGGCCCGTTCGAGGTGGCTGGCCACCGTCTCATTGGCGAGCAGCATGAACTCCTCGATGAGGCGATGCGCGACATTCCGCTCGGAGGGGACGATGTCGGCCACGAGGCCTTCGGTGTCCAATACCACTTGCGGCTCGGGCAGATCGAAATCCACCGAGCCACGCTGGCGGCGCCGCCGGTTGAGTACTTCGAACAGCTCGCCCATCAGCTCGAAAGTGGGAACGAGTGCCGCATACCGGGCACGGACCTCGGGAACCCTGTCGGCAAGGATCGCGTTGACCGCAGTGTAAGTCATCCGCTCCGTGCTGCGAATGACGCCGTCGTGCACCTCGTGGCCGACGACGTCACCTTTGGCCGTGACCTCCATCAGGCAGCTCTGTACGAGCCGATCGACGTGTGGATTGAGCGAGCACACACCGGTGGCCAAGGCCTCCGGGAACATGTGCACGGCACGCTCGGGGAAATAGACGGAAGTGCCCCGATCGAAGGCCTCGCGGTCGAGCGCGCTTCCCTCCTTCACGTAGTGGGCAACGTCCGCAATATGCACGCCCAGCCGGTAATGGCCGTTCGGGAGCCGCTCGATTGAAATGGCGTCGTCGAAATCACGCGCATGCTCACCGTCGATCGTCACGACAATGCGGTCGCGAAAGTCGGTGCGGCCGTCGAAATCCGCTGCTCGGACTTCGGCGCCGAAGCGGTCTGCCTCGGCCCGTGCCTCTGGGCCGTGCGCGTCAGGGATGGCGTGCTTGCGCAGGATGATTTCGGTATCGACTCCAGGCTGGTCGACGGGCCCCAGCACCTCGACCACCACTCCGCGTGGTGGCTGGCCCGCGGCGCCGTGCCGCGTGATCTCGACCACCACCATGATTCCTGGCTCGGCGGCGCCGGCCCCGCTTCGCGGCACCAGCACATCGTCACTGGCGCGGCGGTCGAACGGCACGACGTACGCCTGTCCAAGGCGATCGCGCTCGAAGCGGCCGACCAGGCGCTTGAGCGGCGTCTTCACGGACCTGGAAGTGCGCGGCGCCGGCCCACGGGGAAATGCGTAGAGATGCCCGCGGACCAGCACGAGACTCCCGTCTTCCAGCAGCTGCCGTAAGGCGCGTTTCGCGCCGGCACACTCGATCCTCGGGATCCGAAGCAGGCGCACGATCTCGTCCGCGCGCGCGGGATGGGTCAGCCGTTCCCGCAGGCGATTCAGTAATTCACTCTTGTTCACTGGTTCAGTAATAACACTTGCAGGTCGCCGACGTTGGTGTCGGTGCGACCAGTCCGCAGCGTGTCGCCGAGCGGACCGAAGAAATGGAAGGAGTCGTTGCGCGAAAGGACCGCGCGTGGCGAGGGCAAGCCGCGGGCAGCGGCCCGGCGAAGCGTCCGGGCATCGACCCGCGCGCCCGCGACATCGGTCATCCCGTCGATGCCGTCGGTGCCGACGCTCGCCGCAACAGCGTCGGGTACCGCCTCCATGGGCTCGGCCAGCGCCAGCGCGAACTCGAGGTTCCGTCCGCCGACGCCAGGCCCCTTCACGGTCACGGTCGTTTCGCCCGAGGACAAGACGCAGACCGCTCCGCCCGATTCGCGAGCGCGGGCCACCGCGGTCGCCAGCCAGCGCGGCGCCGCCTCGCGTGCCTCGCCGATCACACGCTCCTCGAGGATCACGACGCGGTACCCTTGCCCTTCCGCCGCGCTGGCCGCGGCCGCCACGGCGTCGGCGGCGCGCCCCACCACGCAGCCCTCCACGCGCGCGAGCCGCGCATCGCCCGGCTTGGGCGTGTCCCCGACGTCCCCGCGGATGCCGGCTTCCACGCGCCGGCGAACGGCCGGCGGCATGATGGGCATCGCCCCGCGCGCTTCGAGTGCGCTGGCCACGTCCGTCCAGCTGGACGCGTCGGGCCAGCCCGGGCCGGACCCGATCACGCTCAGATCGTCGCCAACGACATCCGACAGCGCCAGCGTCGTGGTTGCGCCCGCACAGCCGGCCGCCAGCCAGCCCCCCTTCACCTGCGAGAGGTGCTTGCGTAGCGCGTTCAACTGGTGGATGTCCGCCCCCGCGAGCATGAACGCCCGCGTGGCGGCGAGCTTGTCCTCGAACGAGAGGCCCTCGGCGGACTCGGCCATCACGGCCGACGCCCCGCCCGAGACGAGGAGGACCAGATGCTCGTCGACACCGACGGATCGCGCGCGCGCCAGCGCGGCACGGCCCGCGGCACGGCTGTCAGCATCGGGATAGGGATGGCTGCCTTGCATGAAATCCAGGGCCACGGGCATCCCGGCAACCGGATGGGTGCCGATGGCGAGCGCCGTCCGGACGCGGACCGCCGGTGTCTGCATCAGTGCCGTCGCCATCGCCGGCGCGGCCTTCCCGGCGGCCACAACGTGAATCGGCTGGCCTACGAGCCGGGCCCGCGTCTGAGCATCGGCCAGCGCCCGCGCGATGACACGCGGAGCGGAGACGCCATCCAGTGCGGCCTGGATTACGTGGAGCAAATCGGTTGTGAGGGCTGGTATCAGTGGACTTTCAGAGGGTCGGACCAGGCGGAGAGACCGGTCACGACGTCGAACTCGCGGAGCAGGCGGGCCATCACTTCGTCGGCATCGGCCTTCCCCGAGAGATGCTCGAGGTCGGCCATTACGCGCTGGAGCGCCTGTTCGACTCCGCAGATGGCCTGTTCGGAGAAATACTCACGCTGAGCCTGCAGGCACTGGTGATGCTTGAGGAACTCTTCGCGGTAGAACTCGATGAGCGATGACGGGGTTCCCGATATGGCCGCGTGACGGTCGGTCAGGAAGCTCGGGAGGCGATTCCGTACCCTCGGCATATCCGTCGGCTTCAAGTGTAGAGAGATCTTTAAGCGATTGTCAACGGGCGGCGCGTGAGGCCACCAAGCCAGCCACGGCGCCAACGGCTAGGCCCGCGGTCGTGAGCAGGAGCAGGTCGGACGCACCCAGGAAGGCGATGGACTGGCCTCCGAGCAGGCCAGCGGCTTCGCGGCCGAGCCAGGTCCGGAGCGTGGCGACGCCAGCCCCCAGCATCAGGAGGGCCAGGAGGGCGCCCATTCCGCCGAGCAGCAGCCCCTCGACAACGAACGGACCGCGGATGAAAGCCATGGGTGCGCCGACGAGCTGCATGATGTCCAGCTCATCGCGGCGTTCGTGGAGCGAGAGTCGAACGACCGCCGTGACGGTGAACGCCGCGCCGAGCAGCAGGACGACCGTGACGGCCAGGCCCGCCATCCGCACGCCGGCGATGAGCGACAGCACTCGTTCCAGCCACTGCCGATCGAACTGCACATCGGCCACGCCGTCGAGCGGCATGACCGCCCGCGATAGGGCCGCCGCATTGTCGGCCACGCCGGCGCCCGGCCGGAGGCGCACCTCGAACGACGCCGGGAACGGGTTGCCGCCGATGCTCGAGGAGACGTCTGCCAACT
Source organism: Vicinamibacterales bacterium (assembly GCA_035538015.1). Taxonomy (GTDB): domain Bacteria; phylum Acidobacteriota; class Vicinamibacteria; order Vicinamibacterales; family UBA2999; genus VFZN01. The sequence continues at coordinate 11,446 of DATLLC010000090.1, read as the reverse complement.
CCGGGAAGTCTGCGCGAAACCGCTCGAGCGCGGCGTCCTTGGTGAGGTAGTCCACCCGCAGTACCGCGGCATCGTCGGCCAGACGGGCGCGCACCACTTCGCGCTCCTGCTCCCCGATGTCATCGCGAAGGAAGACCGACAGCTCCGCCGATTCCATCCACTGCTGGACGTAACGCTGCAGATTGGTCGTGACCATCAGGAATCCGCCGAGGGCCAGAAAGGCGATCGCGATGGTGCCCACTGACATCAATGCGCCGCGCCCGCCCCGGACCAGGCTCGCGCGCGCCTCCTCGAACGCGTAAGCGAACACGCTCACAACGGCCCCTCGCCCTGATCGAGACGCCCGTGCTCGAGATGGATACTGCGCTTGCCGACGAACCTGATCAGCTCGGGATTGTGCGTGGCCACGAGCACAGTCGTCCCGGCGGTGTTGATCTCGCGGAACAGCTTCATGATCTCGATCGAGAGCTCGGGATCGAGATTGCCGGTCGGCTCGTCGGCCAGGACCAGCTGCGGATCGTTGACGAGCGCGCGCGCGATGGCGATCCGCTGCTGCTCGCCGCCTGACAGCTCCGGCGGATAGGACTGCAGTCGGTGCTGCAGGCCCACCCACTTGAGGACCTGATAGGTGCGCCGCCGCTGTTGATCGACCGGCACCCCCAGCACCCGCAGGGCAAAGGACACGTTGTCGAAGACCGTCTTGGTGGGGATGAGCTTGAAGTCCTGGAACACGAACCCGACCGTCCGGCGATAGGCCTGGACGTCGCGCGGCGCCAGCCGCGCCAGGTTGCGCCCTGCGACCACGACGTCGCCCTCGGTCGGTCGCTCCTGCAACAACAGCAGCTTGAACAACGTGGTCTTGCCGGCGCCGCTCGCGCCGGTCAGGAATACGAACTCCCCTTTCTCGATCGTCAGCGTCAGGTTGCGCAGGGCATAGAAGCCGGGCCCGTACGCTTTCCCGAGGTTCTGTGTCTCGATCACGGGCGGTAGTCTACTAGCTCCACGCGGAGCCGGCCGAATCCAGCGGACGGATCGCCGAACGCTCGGGGCCGCGACCGCGCCACATTGGCTAGCCGATGGCTCGTTTCAGCAACTCCGTGACCACCTTCGGATCCGCCTTGCCGCGGGACGCCTTCATCACCTGGCCGACCAGGAACTGGAACTTGCGATCCTTGCCGGCGCGAACTTCCGCGATCACCTCGGGATGCGCCCGCACGACGTCCACGACATGTGGTTCGAGCGCGCTCAGATCCGACACCTGCGCCAGGCCGTCAGCCTCGACGATGTCGGCGGGGGTGCGCCCCGATGCGAACATTTTGGCGAAGACGTCCTTCGCAACCGTGGAACTGATGGTCCCGGCTTCGACGATCCGGATGAGGGCACCGAGCGCCTCCGGCGTGATGGGAAAGCGATCGATGCCGACGCCCTGCTCCTTGATGGTGCGAAGGACCTCGCCCATCACCCAGTTGCTGGCCGCCTTGGGCTGGCCGCAGGCGGCCGCCGTGGCCTCGAAATATTCCGAGAGGTCTCGCGTATCGGTGAGCAGCGCCGCATCGTAGGCGGGAAGCCCGTAGGCCGACTGGAAGCGAACGCGCCGGGCTTCGGGGAGTTCCGGGAGCTGGTCCCGCAGCGCATCGCGGCGGGCGTTGCCGACCACCAGCGGGGGGAGGTCGGGCTCCGGGAAGTACCGGTAGTCGTGCGCCTCTTCTTTGCTGCGCATCGAGTATGTCTTGCCCTGCGCGGCGTCGAACAACCGCGTCTCCTGCACCACTCGTCCGCCGTGCTCCACCACGTCGATCTGGCGTCCGATTTCGTACTCGATCGCCTTCTGAAGGTAGCGGAAGGAGTTGACGTTCTTGACCTCCGCCTTCGTCCCGAGCGTCGGGGATCCGGCCGGCCGCACCGAGACGTTCGCGTCGCAGCGCAGGCTCCCTTCGTCCATGTTGCCGTCGTTCACGCCGAGCCATACCAGCATCTGCCGGAGCCGCTCGAAGAAGGTCGCCGCCTCTTCGGCCGATCGCAGGTCGGGCTCGGAGACGATCTCAATCAGCGGTACGCCGCTGCGATTGAAATCGAGGTAGGTCTTGCGGTCCGAGTCCGCGAAGCCCTCGTGGAGCGACTTACCGGCGTCCTCCTCCATGTGGATGCGCGTCAGGCGGACGAACTTCCGCTGGCCGCCAGTCTCGATCTCGAGCCCGCCTCCGCGCGCCAGCGGCCACTCATACTGTGAAATCTGGTACCCCTTCGGCAGATCCGGATAGAAGTAGTTCTTCCGCGCGAACACGGACCGCTCCTGCACTTCGCAGCCGAGCGCGAGCGCCGCGGTCACTGCGAAGTCCACGGCCCGCCCGTTCAGCACCGGCAGCGCGCCTGGGAGCCCGATGCAGACCGGGCAGACGTGGGTGTTGGGTGGAGCGCCGAAGCTGGTGGAACAGCCGCAGAAGATCTTGGTCTGGGTGAGCAGCTGCGCGTGAATCTCGAGACCGATGACGGGTTCGAAGCCGGGCATGGTGAAATGCGGAAGAGACGCCTCTTCCGCATTCTACATGGCAGGAGCGCTAGGTGCGGGGCCCGGCGTCCTTGATGGAGGCCGGCACGTCCTTCTCGAACGTCTTGAAGTTCTCGACGAACATACGCGCGAGCTTGGCCGCCTGCTGATCGTAGGCCGCCTTGTCGGCCCAGGTGCTGCGCGGATCGAGTACCGCGGCCGGCACGTCGATGCAACTCGTGGGCATTTCGATGTTGAACACCGGATGCCGCTGGTAGCCCACGTGATCGAGCTTGCCCGAAAGCGCAGCGCGAATCATGGCCCGCGTGTAGGCAATCTTCATGCGGCTGCCGACGCCATGAGGCCCGCCGGTCCAGCCCGTGTTGACGAGCCAGACACGGGCCTGATATTTCGCGATCCGCTCGCCCAGCTGCTGGGCATAGACATTGGGGTTGAGCGGCAGGAAGGGCGCGCCGAAGCAGGTGCTGAAGGTCGCCGTCGGTTCGGTCACCCCTTTCTCCGTGCCCGCGACCTTGGCGGTATACCCGGACAGGTAGTGGTACATGGCACCTTCGGGCGTGAGCCGGGCAATCGGCGGCAGGACGCCGTAGGCGTCCGCGGTCAGCATCACGATGTTCTCGGGATGACCGCCCACGCCCTCGAGCACCGCGTTGTCGATGCACTCGATGGAATACGCGCCGCGCGTATTCTCGGTCAGCGACGCGTCGTCCAGATTGAGCGTGCGCGCGTGCGGGTCCATCACGACGTTCTCGAGCACGGTGCCGAACCGCCGGGTGGTGGCATAGATCTGCGGCTCGGCCTCGGCCGAAAGCTTGATCATCTTGGCGTAGCAGCCGCCCTCGAAATTGAAGATGCCGCGGTCGCTCCAGCCATGCTCGTCGTCACCGATCAGGCGGCGCTCCGGATCGCTCGACAGCGTGGTCTTGCCGGTGCCCGACAGTCCGAAGAACAGCGCCGTGTCGCCGGCGGCCCCGATGTTGGCCGAGCAGTGCATCGCCAGGACGCCCTGCAGCGGCAGAACGTAGTTGAGCACCGTGAAGATGGACTTCTTGTTCTCGCCGGCGTAGCTGGTACCCGCGATGATCACCTCGCGGGCCGCGAGGTTGAGCGCGATCACCACGTCGGAGCGGGTACCGTGCCGCGCGGGATCTGCCTTGTAGGACGGCGCGGTGAGCACGGTGAACTGGGGCTGGAAACCAGCCAGGTCGGCGCTCGGCGGCACGATGAACAGGTTCCGGACAAACAGGTTTTGCCAGGCCAGTTCCTGCACGAACCGGACGGACAGACGGTAGGCGGGGTCGGCGCCCGCGTAGAGATCCTGGACGAAGAGCTCCTGATGACTCAGGTGTGCCACCACGTCGGCACGGAGCGCCTCGTAGTGAGCGAGCTGCATCGGCTTGTTGACCTTGCCCCACCAGACGTGGCCGCTGCTGGAGGGCTCCTGGACCACGAACTTGTCGTTGGGCGAGCGCCCCGTGTGAGCGCCGGTACGGCAGACGAGCGGGCCCTCGGCGGCGATGACCCCTTCGGCACGCCGGATGGCATGTTCGTACAAGGCTGCTGCCGTAAGGTTGAGATGCACGGGCTTGCTCGCCTGGATGCCGTGAGCCTCGAGCCCGAAACCGGCCTGTACCGTACTCATGTGTATATGGCTCCCGAGCCGCCCTCACAAGCAGACGGCATATGAACTATCCATCGTACCGATGGGAAAGTCGGCAAGTCAATAACTTACCCCCTCCGCGCCCCAGAGTGATCGCCCGTCCGGAATCGGCGAGGCGAACCTGCCTCCTGCCTGCTACAATTCACGCGTAAACACTCCCCCGCAGACATTCGTAGACATGGCAGGACGATTCGCAACCGGCGCCGATCGCTCGCCCCTGACCAAGACGGGCGAGGTGTCGGCCTCGCCGGCTTCGATTCTGGCCACCGAGATCAAGCACTTGGCGGCCAGCGGCGAGCGGGACCACGCCCGGGAGCGCTTCGGCGCCCTCGTGGCGCTGCTCCAGCGGCGAGCGCTCCGGGTGGCGTTTCACTACCTGCGCAACCCGGCGGACGCCGACGAAGCGGTGCAGGACGCTTTCATCAAGGTGTTCCTGCACATCGAGCAATACCGGGAGGAACTGCCTTTCGACGTGTGGTTCAGCCGGATTCTCGTCAACGCGTCGCTCGACCGCCTGAAGGCCCGGTCGCGCCAGCAACGGTTCGTGGCGCCGGCCGTGGACGAACAGGACGAGCGGTCGGTGGCGCAGATGCCGGCGACCGACCCGTCGAGCGAGCGGCGATTGCTGGCCCGTGAGCGGTGGGCGCGGGTCTCGCGGGAGGTGGCCGCGCTCCCGGACCGGCAGCGGCTGGTGTTCACGCTGAGTCAGGTGGACGAGCAGACGCCGGGAGAGATTGCGGCGGCCACGGGGATGAGCCCGGCGACGGTGCGCGTGCACCTCTTCAGGGCCCTGAAACGGTTGCGCGGAGTGCTGGGAGAGCAAGTATGACCCGTCGCGAGGACTCGGAGGCCAGGATTACGGACGCTCTCGACGCGTATCGGGCCGCGGCCCACGCCGAGGCGGATGGCTTCTTCGACGACCGCACGCTCGAGGCGCAGCGAACGCGCATCCTGGCACGGCTCGAACAGGCCGGCCAGAGAGCGCGGGTCCTGCCCTTTCCAGGCGCGAATGCGAGCGTGCGATCGGGGACCAGCCATCCCCGACGCTGGATTAGCGCTGCGGCGGCCGCCGGCCTCTTCATCGGCCTCCTCACCGGCCAGCTGCTCCACGTGATGCCGGGCGACAACTGGGTGCACCGCGAACCGGTCCGGATGGGCGCGCCGCCGGGCTCTCTCATGGCGGTCGTCCCCGCAGTCGTCAACACCTCGCTCGATCCCGAAGACGCGTTGCTCGACGCGATCGACGCCGCAGTGACCCGCCAGGGCGCGTCGGACCTTCGCGCGTTCGACGACCTCACCTTCAGCGAGCCGTACTAGTGCCGGCACTCATCTTCCGCAAGGGCCTCGATCTGAAGCACGAGGTCGCGGGAGTGCTGGCGGCCAGCTATCACTCGCCGCTGGTCAATCAGATCAAGGAACGGGACTACCGCTACGAATCCGGCCGACTGACCGTACACCTGGCGCGGGAGTTCGGCTTCTGCTACGGAGTGGATCGGGCGGTGGACTATGCCTATCAGGCGCGGAAGCGGTTCCCCAGCCAGCGTGTCTTCCTCACCGGCGAGATCATCCATAACCCCCACGTCAACGACCAGCTTCGTCGTCTGGCGATCCGATTCCTGAGCGATCCCCAGGAACAGGGCCTGGCCCTCGGCAGCGAGGACGTCGTCATCCTCCCCGCCTTCGGGGTCACGGTTGGCGAGTTGCAGCGCTTCGACGCGACGGGCTGCACGTTGGTCGACACGACGTGCGGATCGGTGCTGAACGTCTGGAAGAACGTCAAGCGCTACGCGCTTGACGGGCTCACCTCGGTGATCCACGGCAAGTACTGGCACGAGGAAACCCAGGCGACCGCCTCCCAGGCCGTGGCGAACAACGCTGGCCACTACCTCGTGGTACTGGATCGGCCGCAGGTCGAGTACGTGTGTGGCTATATCACCGGCGGTGGCGATCCCGACGAATTCCGCGCGAGGTTTCGCGATGCGGTCTCCCCGGGCTTCGATCCAGACCGGCATCTGGAGCGCATCGGGTGTGCGAACCAGACGACCATGCTCAGCTCGGAGTCCCTGGCGATCGGCGAGATGTTCCGCGACGCGATGCGGGCGCGCTTTGGCGATGCCGAGCTGCCGCAGCGTTTCCGGGCCTTCGATACCATCTGCAGCGCCACCCAGGACCGGCAGGATGCGGTGATACGTCTGCTCGACGAGCACGCGCTGGACGTGATGGTGGTAGTCGGCGGCTTCAACAGCAGCAACACCTGCAACCTGGCCCGCATCTGCAGCAGCCGGGTGCCGACCTTTCACATCGCGGCCCCGGACGGCCTGGCTGCCGCCGACTCGATCCGCCATCGGGACGTCACGTCGAAGACCGAGGTGACGACCTCGGGTTGGCTGCCCGCCGTCGGCCCGCTGACCATTGGCGTCACCTCGGGAGCCTCCACCCCCGATAACCTCGTCGAAGAGGTCATCCGGACGCTGGATCGCTTCGCCAATCAGGCCTATCCCTGACCCCGCCGCCCGGGGGTAAACGCCCGGGTCGGCCTGGTCGTAAGCCCGATAGGTACCCCATGAGCATGCGTCCTAAGTTGTTCTTGTGTCTCGTCTTGTCTCTCGCGCTCCTGGGCGCGCTCGAGCGCGGCCAGGCACAAGGCTTCAAGTGGTGGCAGAACGAGCGGTTCCAGCAGGAGCTGGGGCTCACCACCGAGCAGACGGGACGCCTCGAAGAAATTTTCCAGTCCCTGCAACCCACCCTGAAGACGCAGAAGGACACGCTCGACAAGCTCGAGTCGCGACTGTCGAAGGTCATCAACGATCCGCGTGCCGACGAGGCCAAGGTTCTGGAGGTGCTCGAGCGCGTCGAGTCGGCGCGCGGCGAACTGAGCAAGTCGCGGACGCTGCTCGCCTTCCGGATGCGTCGCATCCTGACCACCGATCAGAACGTCAAGTTCAAGGCGCTCCACGAGGAGTGGGTGCGCGAGCGCCGCAACAAGCCCAACCCACCCCACTTCCAGAATCAGGGACGGTAATTTCGACGTGAGCACGAAACGACTTATGAGCAGGACAATGTGTGTCGTGGCGGTGTTCGGTGTGCTGGCCGCCACGGGGGCGAAAGCCCAGTCAGCAGCCACGCAGGACACCGCCCGCACCGATTCGGTGGTGCGGGAGGCGATGGCCGGGTACCAGGACGCGCTGCAGGCGCTCGACAGCGGGACCAGGGCCGACACCCAGTCGCCGACCGGACGGCTGGCACCGGGTGGACTGCGCGAGTTGACGCTGGAGGAAAGCGTCGCGCTCGCGCTCGAGCAGAACCTCGACATCCAATTGTCGCGGCTCGAGCCGCAGTCGGTCGATCTGCAGACGGCCGGCTTTCGCAACACCTATCGGCCGGTGCTCGCCTCCACCTTCGGACAACGCGACCAGGTGCAGCCGCCCACGAGCCAGCTGAACGGCGGCGCGAGTGTCACCAACGGCACCACCACCTACAACGTCGGCGTCAACCAGACGGTGCCCTGGGGCGGCGGCTCCTACCTCGTTGGCTTCACCAACTCGCGGCTGTCGACGAACAACCTGTTTGCGAACTTCAACCCCGCGTACAACGCGACGCTGACCGCCGCCTACGTTCAGCCCGTCCTCCGCGGCTTCCGGATCGACAACACGCGGCAGCAGCTGGAGGTGTCGCTCATCAACCGCGAGATCTCCGAGGAGTCGGTCAGGGCCACGGTCGCGCAGACGGTGGCGAACGTCCGCAATGCCTACTGGGATCTCGTGTTCGCCCGCAGCGCCGTGGACGTCGCCCGCCGGGCGCTGTCGCTCGCCGAGCGCCTCGTCGAGGACAACGAAGCGCGCGTCGAAGTCGGCACCCTCGCCCCGCTCGACATCGTGCAGGCTCAGGCCGAAGCCGCGACGCGTCGCCAGACGCTGGCCGCAGCCGAAGCCACCGCCTCCACGGCGGATCTCGCGCTCAAGCGCTTCCTGGTGAGTGGCACCGAGGACCCGCTGTGGCGCCAGGAAATCGTCCCCGTGGATGTCCCGTCGCTGGAGGCGCCGCCAACCGACGTCGAGGCGGCGGTGCGCCGGGCGATCACCGAGCGGACCGACATTGCTCAATCCCGCAAGAATCTCGAGACCAACGACGTCAACATCAAATACTTCCGCGACCAGTCCATGCCGGCGCTGGACCTCAACGCCAGCTACGGCGCGCAGGGCCTGGGCGGAACCTCCTACATCCGGTCAGGGACCGGAATCGGCAGCTCGGTCATCGGCACGATCCCCGGCGGCTACACCGACGCGCTCGCCTTCATCCGCGATCGGACGTTCCCGACCTGGAACGTCTCGATGACGCTCAGCTACCCGATGTTCGGCAACCAGGCCGAAGCGCAACACGCGCGCGCGAGAGTGCAGCGCCAGCAGAACCAGACGCGGCTTCGCGCACTCGAGGTGCAGATTGCCGCCGAGGTGGCCAATGCCGCCTTCACCGTGCAGGCCAACGTCCGGCGCGTCGAGGCCGCGATGGCCGCCCGCGAGCTGGCGCAGAAGCGGCTGGACGCGGAGCAGAGCCGGTTCGAGGTCGGGTTGACGACCAACTATTTCGTCGTGCAGGCGCAACGCGACCTTCGCGACGCGGAAAACACCGAGCTCCGCGCGCTCGCCGATTATCGGAAGTCGCTGGTCAACTACGAGCGCGCGCAGGTCGCCCCGGCGGGAAGCGCCGGGGGCGGGGCCAATACCGCGACGGCGTCGGCGGTGGCGATTGCGGTGGCCGGCGGCGGGACGCAATAGGCTCTTGGCTGCCTACGGGACAGGATCGGAATCAGTTATGCGCAAACTCGCGATCATCGGACTGCTCCTCGCCGCCGCTGGCGGCGCGGCGGTCTACTTCGGGGTGTTCTCAAAGGAACAGGCGGCTGCCGCCGCCGGTGGACCCGGGGGCGCCGCTGGAGCGGGAGGCGCGGGCCGAGCCGGTGGCGCCCAGAGTGGGCGACCGGGCGGAGGTGGCGGCGGGCCGATGGGCATCGGCGGCGGGTTCCGTCCGCCGATCACGGTGCAGATGGCGCCGGCAACCAAGGGGAACATCAGCGCCACCATGACCGTCGTCGGCAACCTGATTGGCGCGCAGACCGTGGATGTGGTGCCGCGCACCGCCGGCCGCCTCGTCAGCGTCAACGTGCAGTTGGGGGATCGCGTCCGCCGCAACCAGCTGCTCGCCAAGATCGAGGACTTCGAGATCGTCGAGCAGGTGAAGCAGGCGGAGGCCTCGCTCGAGGTCGCGCGAGCGACGATCCGGCAGCGAGAAGCCGACCTGAAAGTGGCCGAGCTCAACTTCGAGCGGTCGAAGAACCTGTTCGGCCGCCAGTTGCTGGCCAAGCAGGCGCTTGACGACGCGGAGTCGCGCTTCCTGGCGGCGCAGGCGCAGTTGGACCTGTCGAAGGCACAGTCGACCCAGACGAGCGCGCGGCTCGACGAACTGCAAATCAACCTCGCCAATACCCGGATCATCTCGCCGGTCGACGGCTTTGTCGGCAAGCGCAATGCCGACGCGGGTGCCTGGGCGTCGCAGCAGGCACCGGTGGTGTCGGTCGTGGACATCTCCCGCCTCAGGCTCGTGGCCAACGTGGTCGAGAAGGATCTGCGGTTGGTGAACGTGGGCGACCCCGCGAACATCGAGGTCGATGCGTTTCCCGAGGAGACCTTCAAGGGCCGTATCGCCCGCGTTGCCCCGGTGCTCGATCCCGCGACTCGCACCGCCCCGATGGAAGTCGAAGTGTCGAACGCCGACAACCGGCTCAAGCCGGGGATGTACGCCAAGGTGCTGCTGATCATCGAGGAGCGCAAGGACACGACGCTGGTGCCCAAGATGGCCGTCGTCGACTTCGAAGGCAAGCGCGGGGTGTGGCTGCCGGAAGGCGAGAACAAGGCCAGGTTCGCGGCGGTCAAGCTCGGCCTCGAGGACGCCGAGCGGATGGAGATCCTCGACGGGCTCAAACCTGGCGATCGCGTGGTCACCGAAGGCGCGGCGTCGCTGCGCGCCGGCGACACGATGGTGCTGCCCGGCGAGGTCCCGGGCGGGGCGGGCGGCGGACGCCGGCCGGGCATGGGCGGCGCAGCCGGCGGAGGAGGCCGCGGTCAGGGCGGACCACCGGCGCCGGCCAAGGGGCAGAACCCGCGTGGCGAGCAGAGCCCGCGATAGTGTGACATTGCGCGAACTGATTCGGTCGTCAAGGAACTATCTATGAGCATTCCCCGACTTGCCATTCACCGACCGGTGACGATGTTCATGATCAGCTTCGTCATTGTCCTGCTCGGTGGGATTTCGCTGACCCGGCTGCCGGTGGACCTGATGCCGGACACCGAGTTCCCGAGCATCACGGTCCGCGTGAACTACGCCGGCGTCGGGCCGCTCGAGATGGAGGAGCTGGTCACCCGCCCCATCGAGCAGGCCGTGAGCGCGGTCGCCGGGCTCGAGCGCGTCGAGTCCACCTCCTCGGAGGGCAACGCCAACGTCCGGCTCAATTTCTCGTGGGGCACTGATCTCAGCGAGGCGGCTGATGACGTGCGCACGCGCATCGACCGCGTCCGCGGGCGTCTGCCGGAGGATGCCGACCCGCCGACCATCTTCAAGTTCGACTCCACCGCCATGCCGATCATGGGCATCGGCGTCGAAGGTGACTACGACGCGGTCACGCTGCGGGAGCAGGCGCAGAACGACCTGTCACCGCGCCTCGAGCGCGTCGGCGGCGTGGCAGCGGTCACGATCGACGGCGGGCTACGCCGCCAGATCCGGGTCGACCTGTCGAGGGAGAAGATCACCGCCCTCAACCTCTCGCCCGATCGTGTTGTGCACATCCTGCGCACCGAGAACCAGAATATTCCGCTCGGCGAAGTGAACGACGCCAACCGTACGCTGCTGCTCCGCAGCCCCGGCCAGTTCACGAACCTCGACGAAATCCGCAACCTGGTGGTGCTGACGCGTGAGGGCGTCCCGGTCTACATGAAGGACATCGCCCAGGTCCGCGATTCGACCGAAGATCGCCGTCAGATCACACGTATCAATGGGCGCCCAGGCATCCGCATGCGCGTGACCAAGCAGTCGGGCACCAACACCGTGCAGATCGCCGCCGGCGTCCGCACCGAGATCGACCGTATCAACCGTGACGTCTCCGGCATGCGACTGCAGGTGCTCGACGATCAGTCGGTGTTCATCGACCGCGCCATTCACAGCGTGCAGGAGCACGCGATGATCGGAAGCCTGCTCGTCATCGCCATCATCTTCCTGTTCCTGCG
>DATLLC010000089.1:0-5198 GCA_035538015.1 Vicinamibacterales bacterium | reverse complement strand
ACGTCACCGTGCCGACGTCAGCCCAGAACCCGCGAAAGATGTACGGATGCACGCGGTGCGTCTCGAGCGACTGGGGGATGATTTCCTTGCCGAAGTCGACGGCGCGGCTGCCTTCGAGGACGTCGTAGAGCACCTCGCGCGAGAACACGTAGATGCCCATCGACGCCAGGAACGGCCGGTCCTGGGTAAGCAGCCCGCCCGGCGTGTGCATCGGCGCGCTCGAGCCCATCTCCTTCAGGCGATCGGACTTTGGTTTCTCCTCGAAGCCAATGATTTGCCCGCCGGGGTCGAACCGGAAGATGCCCATCTGGGTCGCGTCGTCGGGATTGACCGGCTGGGCGGCAATCGTGATGTCGGCATCGCGCTCGATGTGCGCTTCGATCAGTTCGGCAAAGTCCATCCGGTAGATGTGATCGCCGGCGAGGATCAGGTAGTACTCGGCGTCAACTTGGCGGAAGTGGCGCGCCGCCTGGCGGACGGCGTCCGCGGTGCCCTGGAACCACTGTTCGCCCTCTGGCGTCTGCTCGGCCGCCAGCACCTCGACGAAGCCGCCGGAGAACAGGTCCATCCGATACGTCTGCGCGATATGGCGGTTGAGCGACGCGGAGTTGAACTGCGTCAGCACGTACATGCGCTTCAACCCGGCATGCAGGCAGTTGCTGATGGGAATGTCGATGAGCCGGTACTTGCCGCCGATCGGGACCGCCGGCTTGGAGCGCAACTCGGTGAGCGGATGGAGGCGCGAACCCTGGCCGCCGCCGAGGATGAGGGCGAGCACATTGCGCATCAACGGTCAGGATAACAGTTCACGCGCGCGTTGCCGCGCGAGCGGCTGGCGTCACACCCGCGGCATACGCTCCAGTCACGACTGGCGTGCCGTTGAGCATCAGCATGATCGCGTGCGCGCACAACGAGGAGCGTTTCCTGTCCCAACGGCGGCCCCGCCCGCCGTCCTCACCGCCTCACCAGAAGCCGAGCAGTTTCCACCAGCCGAAGCCGATCGTGAGCCAGATCGCCATGTTGGCGAGGGAGACCATGAATCCCACCCGCCACCAGTCGGCAAAGGACACGTAGCCCACGCCGAACAGGATCGGCCCGGTCGTCGTGCCGTAATGGGTCAGCCCCGCGGGCAGATTGGCCAGGCACAGCAGACTGTAGACGGCCAGCTTCGGCGGGACGCCCAGCCCCACGAGCAGCACGACAAAAGGGGGGAACATCGCGAGTACGTGTGCCGTGATGCTGGCGAAGGCGTAGTGCGTGTAGAAGTAGATGATCAAGATCCCCAGCAGCACGAAGAGCCACGGGATGCCGGCAAAGACCGCCCCGACGGATTCCGCGAACCACTTCGTGGTGCCGGTGGCGTTCAGCAGCTCGCCCATGCGAAGCAGGCCCCCGTACCAGACGAAGACGTCCCAGGCAGCGCGTTCGGTGGTGGCCGTCGACCACGTCATCGCACCGGTCGTCAAGAGCACGCCGAGCCCGAGCAGGGCGATGAAGGTGACATCGAGCCGATGCCACCCGGTTGTGATCCAGAGCAGGCCGACACCCACGAAGACCGCGAGCGTGATGCGCTCGTCGCGCGACAGGGTGCCCATCTTGTGGAGCTCCGCAGCCGCGAACGCCGGGGCCTCGGGGGTCCGGATCACGGAGGGCGTCACCACACGGTGCACGACCCACGGCACGACGGCGCACGACGCGAGGCCCGGAACGATGGCGGCCACCAGCCAGCTGGCCCACGTCACCTCGACGTTTACGAGCTTTCCCGCGAGGTTGGCCCCGAGCACGTTGCTCGCCTGCCCGGTGAAGAACATCGCGCACGCCACCGCCGAGCCTTGATAGAGCCCAGCCACCAGAAACGTGCCGATGCGGCCGGCGGTCGGGCCCGGATGGGAGTCGAACAGCTCCGCGATTCGTCGCGCGATGGGCAGCAACATGCCTGCCGATCGCGCCGTAATCGAGGGGACGCCAGAGGCGAGCGTGACGTCGGTCATCAACAGCGCGTACGAAATGCCGAGCGAGCTGCGCCCGACGCCGCGGATGAAGACGAGCGCGATGCGCCGGGCGAGACCGCTGTCCAGCATCGAGCGCGCGATCAACATGGCGACGATCACCAGCCAGACCGACGGCTCGGCGAACCCGCCCAGCGCCTCGCGCATCGTCGTGCCGTTGGCGGTCATCGCCGTGAGCCCGAGCAGCACCAGCGCGGAGGCGGGCAGCGGCTCGATGATCATGCCGACGATGACGCAGCCGAAGATGGCGGCGGTGCGCCAACCTTGCGGCGTGATGGCGTCGGGCCGGGGGACCAGATACGCGATGACCAGGTAGAGAGCGAGCAGGGCGACGAGCCCCCAGACGCGAACAGGGGGAGGCGTCGGGGCCGTGGTCGCCATGCGCGCGACGATTATGGATCGATCTGCGGATCGATCGATTTGGTGATGTATCGGTCGATCTACCTGGTGACCTATCGACTGATCTCGTGACCAGCGATTGCTCTAGCTATCTCTCGTCCAACCCTCGCGCGCGACCAGGTCGGCCACGCGCCCGGCGATGTCGTCGCGGATGGTACGCACCTCCGCGAGCGGGCGTCCCTTCGGATCGGGAAGTGGCCAATCCTCGACGCGCGCGCCGGCGACGAAGGGGCACTGATCGCCGCAGCCCATGGTGATGAGCCACGCCGCACCGCGGGCGAGATCCGCGGTCAGGCGCTGGGGTGCGATGCCGGTCAGATCGGCGCCGATCTCGGTCATCACGGTCACGACTTCGGGATGGACCCGCTCGCCGGGCGAGGTGCCAGCGGAGATGGCTCGGGCGCGAGCCGGATCGGCGGCGCGGTTGAAGAGCGCCGCGGCCATCTGGGAGCGCCCGGCGTTGTGCACGCACGCGAAGACGACGGTGATCACCCGGCGACCAGCTCGCGCCGCAGCCGCACCTGGTCGCGCGTGGCGACTTCGGTGTGCGTGAGGGCGTGCAGGGCGGCGTCCAGCACACCCGCCACCACCGCGTCGCGCGGTCGCGCCAGGGAGTAGTGCATCCAGACGCCATCCCGCCGCGCGGCGACGAGTCCGGTCTTCCTCAGGTAGGCGAGATGGCGGGACGCCGTCGGCTGCGGGACGTCGAGGCTGGCGTGAATGTGGCAGACGCAGACTTCGCCGTCCTTGAGCAAGGACAGAATCCGCAGGCGGGTTGGATCCGCCAGCGCACCATAAACCGCGGTGAGCGCTTCCAGATTCCGCAGACGAGGCGCCGGTCGAGGGGTGCAGCACGGCTCTGACATATTCGCCTTGACAAATATATCATGGGTGGGAGATATTCGCTCTAGCGAATATCTAACATCCAGAACCCCAGAACCCCAGAACCCCAGAACCCCGGACCCAGGAGATCCTCATGTCCACCTCAACCACCGACATCAAGTCCATCGTCAAGGAGAAGTACGGCGAGGCCGCACGGCGAGCCGCGCACGGCCAGACCAGCTGCGGCTGCGGCAGCGGAGCAGGCGGCTGCGGCGACCCGATCACCAGCAACCTGTACGACGTGGCGCAGATTGGCGCACTGCCCATCGAGGCGGTAGTGGCCTCGCTCGGGTGCGGGAACCCGACTGCCCTGGCCGAATTGAAGGCCGGCGAGACCGTTCTCGACCTGGGATCGGGTGGAGGCATCGACGTCCTGCTGTCGGCGCGCCGCGTCGGGCCCGCTGGCAAGGCGTACGGCCTCGACATGACCGACGACATGCTGGCGCTGGCACGTGAGAACCAGCGGAAGGCAGGCCTCGCCAACGTCGAGTTCCTGAAGGGCGAGATCGAGCACATCCCGCTGCCCGACAGTTCGGTGGACGTGATCATCTCGAACTGCGTCATCAATTTGTCGGCCGACAAGGACGCGGTGCTCCGCGAGGCGTTTCGGGTGCTCAAGCCCGGTGGACGGTTCGCCGTATCCGACGTGGTTGTCCGGGGAACGGATGTCCCGGCCGACGTCCGGAAGAACATGGAGCTCTGGATAGGCTGCGTGGCGGGAGCGCTCGAGGAGTCCGAGTACCAGCGGAAGCTGGCGGCAGCTGGCTTTGGCGACGTCGAGTTGGAGCCCACCCGCATCTATCGCGCCGAAGACGCGCAGGCGTTCCTGGCCAGCGCCGGCCTCGACCGTGAGGGACTGGCCCAGGCCATCGACGGCAAGTTCATGAGCGCGTTCGTGCGGGCGACCAAGCCCGCCGCCGCCCAGCCCTGCTGCGGCCCGACTTGCTGCTCCTGAAGGGGGGCGCGCCGTTCGGCGCCCGTCGCCAGGAGTTGATGCCGGCTTCACGTTCGGCTCAAAGTCGGCTGCTACCGTGCCCTCGTAGTTGGCGCGCGCATTGACATCTACCAGGATCGTCCGTCCGGTTGCGACCGTCGCCATGGTGGCGACGGCCGCGACTGCACGATCAGACGATCGAAGGCTCACGAGATGAAGCGCCCGGTTGACGCGGTTGTGGTGGTAGTAACGATGATCGTCCCAGCGCTGCTCGGCCAGTGACGGGTCCTTCCGCGAGCGGAGATGCGCTGGCGCAGTAACGTCTGATGGTCGTCCGCGAAAATTCGACGGCACTCCCGAACCCCAGAACCTCAGAACCTCAGAACTTCAGAACCCCAGAACCCCAGAACCTATATCCCCCCCTCTTCCCAGGGCCCGGTGATCGCGAAAGTGATTCCCGGCGTTTGAACGTTGACGAACAGCCAGCGGCCGTCAGGGCTGAAGGTGGCGCCGGCGAACTCGCTGCTGGTGAAGTCCCCCGCGATGCCGTTACGCTCGCCGGCCAACCTCACGGCGTTGCGCGCCAGGCGGAACAGGCGTCCATCGGGGGTCAGGCCGTGCACACACGGGTTGGCAGTGCCATCCTCGCAGAGCACGAGACCACCTCGCGGGCTCACCGTCACGTTGTCCGGCATGTTGAGCACTTCGGCGCCGGGTGATTCGAACACCAGGCGGAGCTCCTGCCGATCGATGTCAAGCGCCCAGAGCTGGCCCATCCGCGCGTGGCCGCCGTCGGTGCTCGTGACGAAGACCCGGCCGTCCGCGTACCACGCGCCTTCGAGACGCGCGAAGATCGCTGCACCTGCGGCGTATCCCTGCACGAATACGCCGCCACCATCGGCCGCAGCCTGGGTCTCGTGCGCGCGGTCGGGCTCCGCGATGTCCACCCAGTAGACCCCGTATCGGACGCCGGC
>DATLLC010000088.1:0-2169 GCA_035538015.1 Vicinamibacterales bacterium | reverse complement strand
GTCGGCGCGCCTGTCGCTGGAGGATGGGCGGCCGTCGCAGGCATGGTACGGCATCCTTGCGAAGCTCACCCGCCTGCTCAACAGCACCGAGGCGACGGTTGGCGATGCGAGTAGCGGCCTCGGCAGCAAGCTGTCGCAGGGCAAGCATACGATCTGGGTGCCGGCGGCGGCGATGACGCCGAACGGCAGCCCGAGCGGAGCCGCGACGGCGACATTTACGAGCAACGCAGCGCTCAAGGAGCAATACACGGTTCTCGCGTTCGACGACACGACCCAGGAGTTCGCCTCCTTCGCCATCGCGATGCCGAAGAGCTGGGACCTCGGCACCATATCGTTCCAGCCGTATTGGACGACCACGACAGCATCAGCTGCTCAGACGGTGCAATGGCGCCTGGCCATATTGGCGTTCTCGGATGACGACAGCTTGGACACATCGCATTCGTCGTTCGGATCAGTCACGGACACGGTTATCGCGCAACGCGATCTTCATGTTGGCTCCGAAAGCGGTGCGATCACCCCAGCGGGAAGCCCGCAAGCCGGCGATATGCTCAACTTCCGCGCCGAACGCAGCGTCGCCAACGACAACGCGACCGGTGACGCGCTGCTGATCGGCGTCAAGATTTTCTACACCGTGGACAAAGGGAACGACGCGTAGTGCTGATGGTCAATCAGCTCGTGGGGTTCGGTGCGTCATCGGGTGGCGTAGCGGCTGCGTTGCCGCCCACGGTGGCCTTCCGCGGCTCGCTGTTCTCCGAGACGGTCAACACGCGCACTTTCTCGGCAACCATCGACCTCGGGACGGAAGACCCATCGCGGCTTATCGTGGTGGGCACCACATGCGTTACCGGCTCAGCTGAGGCGCCGACCGGCTGCACGGTCGATGGTGTGGCGGCCACACTCGCCATCGAACACACCGACGCCGGCATAACCGCAGTCCCTGCACAGCTATGGTATGTCGCCAAACCGACGGGCGGCTCCGTGACAGTGGGGTTCACCAAGCCCGGCGGCGCTGACATGGACCGCGGCGCGTTCGCGGTGTGGTCTGTCTACAACCTCAACACCGCGACCCCGGCGGACACGGCATCCGACCCAACCAACCCGTTGTCCCTGGACCTCACGGTTGCGGACCATGCGGTGGTGTTCGCGGTGGGCACCAGCTCTGACTCCTCGCAGACATGGTCCTACGCGGGCGTCGCTTCCGATGCCACGGGCGGCACGAGCCTCCGATCCACATTCGCAAGCGCCTCGGGTGTGGCTGCCGGCACGCGCACGATCACGTTGACCAGCAGCACGACGGCGCGGTCTGGCGTCTCCGCCTGTTGGCGGTAGGCTGAACAGGAGAACCTAACGGTGTCTTTGTGGGACGATTTCACCGGCGCCTCGCAGCGCCGCGACATCCGTGCTGGCCGCGACGCCAGCCTCGGCGCGCTATCGTCGGGCATGCAGGCCGCCTCGGGCCAACTCGACGAGGGTTATACCCAGGCGATGGGGCTCCTCAACCCACTGGTCGCGTCGGGGCGGGGCTATCAGTCGATGATGGACGACCTCATGGGCCTCAACGGCCCGGAGGCACGAGCACGAGCGCAGGGCGTCGTATCGTCCGACCCGCTCTGGGCGGGTCAGCTTGGCAACGAACAGATGGCAGCCCAGCGCGCCCTCAACGCGCGCGGGCTCGGCGGCTCCGGTACGGCCGCTCTGGCGGGTCAGCGGGTGCTCACCGAGCGTTACGGCGATGTGCTCAACCGCTACCAGCAAGGCGCGCAGCAGGGTGCGAGCGCAGCTGGCGCCGGCGCCGATCTCTCTGCGCGCTACGGCTCCGAGCGCGCAGGCCTCACCTACGGCAACGCGCAGCAAGTGGCCGGCGTACAGACCGGCGCAGCCAATGCGCTGTCCGCATCCCGGGGCACGCTCATGAACAACCTGATGGGGCTCGGCTCGCTGGCCGTCTCCGCCATGACGCCCGGGCTCGGCGGCATCAGCGCGGCCGGCAACATGGCGAAGGGTCTCAATTCGCTTTGGGGCGCCGGTGCGACCGGCGGCGGGGTGACGCCGGTGTCTGGGGCCGGGACCGGAACATATACGGGCAACTACACCGGCGGGTATTGGCCCTCCGGCATGCGGCTTTCGTGAGGCCTAAGACATGGCAATCCCGATCATCGGCATCCCGCA
>DATLLC010000087.1:0-5097 GCA_035538015.1 Vicinamibacterales bacterium | reverse complement strand
GCCCGAGGGACTGCGCCGGCCCGTCGTCCACGCGGACGACCTCGTGCCGGTGCGCTAGGGAGTCCGCCGGCAGGTGAATCGGGTGCGGGAAGGCAACCGCACCCGGAATGCGCGAGCGCACCCGGCATGCCTGGTGCGGCTGGGCGCCGAGGGTGCGGGAACACTCCCGCACCCGAAACGAGTCGCCCGCGGCTACGCTCCGCGCTACCCCGCGCCCTCGAGGTCCCGGCGCAGCGCCGCCTCGGAGGCTTTCACCGCCTGGACGGCGAAGGGCTCGATGATCATGCCGAGGGCTTTACCTGCGAGGCCGCCCGGCAGGTCGTAGGTGAACTCGACGGCGAGCTCGGTGCGCCCCTCGTCGACGGCGCGGAAACGCCACCGCGACGTGGTGCGGAATCCGGAGATCGACTTCAGCGTGATCAGGCTGCCCTCGTCGAACTCGGTCACCTGCACGACGGAGCCGATCTCCTTCGGGCCGATCTTCACCGCGGAGTCGTAGACGGCACCGAGGCCGTAGTCCTTCGCGCCCTGCGGCACGAACCGGCTGATCCCGAAGAACCACTGCGGCACCGTCCGGTAGTCCGCGACGTGCGCGAAGGCCCGGTCGACGGGGACGGCTGCTGTGGCGGTGTGGTTGATCGTGGTCACGCGGCGACCCTACAGACGTGGCCTGCGCATTCATACAGACGGGTAGGAAATGTCCAGCATCGTGGTACATTTTCGGTAGAACTGTGTCAGCCCGCAGGAGGAGTTCGTCATGGCACTGCACATCACGCACATGGGTCGTACCCGCGGCCGCCCGTTCCCCGGGCAGGCGGAGTACGAGCAGACCCTGCAGGATCTGTCCGAGGCGTCCGTCCAGCGCAACTTCGATCCGTACGTCGACATCGACTGGGACTCGCCCGAGCTGGCGGTGGTCCCGGACGATCCGCGGTGGATCCTCGACTCCCGGTTCGACCCGATCGGCCGCACCGAGTGGTACCAGTCGCAGCCGCGGTCCAAGCAGATCGAGATGGGAATGTGGCGCCAGGCCAACGTGGCCAAGGTGGGCCTGCAGTTCGAGTCGGTGCTGATCCGCGGCATCATGCAGTACACGGCCCTGCAGCCGAACAACTCGCCGGAATTCCGCTACGCCACCCATGAGGCGAAGGAGGAGTGCCAGCACACGCTGATGTTCCAGGAGTTCGTCAACCGGATCGGGATGGACGTCCCGGGCGGTCCGCTGTGGTTCCGGCGCCTGTCGCCGATCATCCCGCTGGCGGCGACCACCTTCCCGATGATCTTCTACATGGGCGTCCTCGGCGGCGAGGAGCCGATCGACCACGTGCAGAAACAGTTCCTGCGCTCCGGCATCGAGCAGCACCCCACGATGACCGCGGTCATGCAACTCCACGTGGCAGAGGAGGCGCGGCACATCTCGTTCGCGCACCAGCTGCTGGAGCACCGCATCCCCACGCGCGGCGCCTTCCCGCGGTTCCTGCTCTCGCTGGCGCTGCCGATCGTGATGCGCTCGCTGCTCACGGCGATCGCGGTGCCGCCGCGCGCGTTCCGCAAGCGCTTCGACATCCCCCGCGAGGTGTGGAAGGAGATGTACTGGCGCTCGCCCGAGTCGCAGGCGATGAAGCGCGAGGTCTTCGGCGACGTGCGGCTCCTGGCCGACAAGACGAAGCTGATGAACCCTGTCTCGCGCGTGCTGTGGCGCGTCCTTGGCATCGACGGCCGCGTCTCGCGTTTCCGGAGCGAGCCCGCCTACTCCGCCGGCTGACCGACCTCCATCGATCGCCCCGACGCAGGGCGCGCGGCCTCGATCGGCGAGTTTGATCGGGGCGGCCTTTCACTCGTTCACGTGACTGAGACAGGGCCTCGGAGTGAGCCGACCTGGTCCGCAGATCCTCGCTGACCTGCAGAGGTCTGTCCTTCGGGTGATCTCGGTGGTGCTCAGGGGCCTAGGCTTCGATGTTGCGCATGGGGTCCGTTGAGAGCCTTCCGCGCGGGCCACCGGTTGTCGAGCGACGGTCGCTACTCGGGTGTCCGGTTTGTGGCTGTCGTCTGTGTGGAAGTCAAGAGCAGCGCGCTGAGCTGCGTCCGGACGTCGTCGAGGAAGTCGGTGCTGCGGGTTGCGACGCCGATGGCCTGCGCGCCTTCGACGCTGGCGAGTATCAATCCGGCGATGCTGGCCGCCTGAGCGGCTGGGACGCCGTTGCCTTCTAGATCGCCCGCCAGTTGTTGCCGTGCGGCGAGGAACGTCTGACCTGCGCTAACGCGAGCGCCGGGGACGGTTTGACCACCGAGTCCGGCTGCCAATACAGGGCAGCTGCTGTCGAAATCCGTCTCGACGAGCCGAACGCGCACCCGCTCGACGATCGCATCGAGCGCTCTGGCGGGGCACAGCGCTGAGGCGGCGGACCTGAGATCTGACAGGAAAGCTTGGCCTGCGACCGCGGTCGCCTCGGTCACCACGTCATCGCGCCCGTTCGCGAAGTGCATGTACAGCGAGCGTCGCGCCACCCCACTGACTTTCAGTAGTTCAGCGACAGTGGTACCGGCTACACCGTGGCGTGATTCGAGCTCTACCGCGGCGGCGAGGAGCCGGTCGCGTGCTTGTCGAATCGCTGGCATTGCTTACCTCCGAGAACATGCTATCGTCGGCCCATAGTAGACGAACTAGTCTACTTCGACCCGCCTCGCCCATAGGAGACGACCGTGTCCGATGCTCCGCTGTCCACGCCGCTCACGCTTCCCTGTGGAGCGCAGTTGCCCAATCGCCTGATGAAGTCCGCGCTGAGCGAGGCCCTCGCAACCCCTGCCCAAGAGCCCGGGAGCCGCCTGGAGACCCTGTATCAGGTGTGGGCTGGCGGCGGCTACGGCTTGCTTGTGACCGGAAACGTGATGGTTGATCCGCTCCGTCTCGGTGAGCCGGGCAACGTCGCTATAGGCGAATCCACCGGCTTGGACGCCTTCAAGCGATGGGCCGCGGCCGGTCGCGATGCCGGAACACCCGTGTGGATGCAGATCAACCATCCGGGCAGGCAGGCGAATCCCCTCGCCTCGCGCGGCGATCTCGTGGCACCGTCGGCCGTGGCGATGTCCATTCCAGGTGCGAGTACACCACGCGCGCTGAGTGACACGGAGATCGACGAGATCATCGAGCAGTTCGTCCGCGCCGCCCAAGTCGCTGAAGCCTCGGGTTTCGACGGAATCCAAGTACACGGCGCCCACGGCTATCTGGTCTCGCAGTTCCTCTCTCCACTGGCGAACCGGCGGAGCGACAGCTGGGGCGGTGACATCGTGGGGCGCAGTCGCTTTCTGCTCGAGATCGTCAGGCGGATTCGCGCCGGGGTCTCTCCGGGCTTCGCAATCGGCGTGAAGTTGAACTCCGCGGACTTCCAACGCGGCGGATTCGACGAAGCGGACTCGACATCGGTCGTCGAGCTCCTCTCCGGACAGGCCATCGACCTCATCGAGATCAGCGGTGGAAGCTACGAATCCCCGGCGATGATGGGTACCGGCTCCACGCGCTCACGAGAGGCCTACTTCCTCAGCTACGCAGAGTCCGTGCGCGATGTCAGCGGAGCCACCCCACTTGCGGTCACCGGCGGGTTCCGCAGTCGCGAGGCCATGGAAGCAGCGGTGGCCAAGGGATTCTGCGACGTGGTGGGGATCGGCCGCCCGGCTGCTCTGATCACGGACTCCGCCGCGCGGATTCTCGAAGGTGCCGACCGGCTCGACGTCACGGAAGTCGCGTTGCCAGTGGCGAAGGCGCTCAAGTCGAACTCGACGGTGCGCGCCCTCGAAAGCGCCCTCGCGCTGCAGTGGCACACGGATCAGCTTCACCGGATCGGATCTGGCCGGAATCCCGACGCGGACCGTTCCTTGGCGAAGACCCTCGTGACGACCGTGCAACGCAACGGGGTCGACGGACTACGGGGATCGACTCGAAGGACCAGCCGGCCCACGCGTACACGGGTCGTTCGGAAGTTTCGTCGTGAAAGATGGATTGGCAAGTACTTTGCGAACCCCGCGGTCATGGTTCTTCGCAAGCTAGGAGTGAAGACGCACCTCGCTACCACCCTCGAGACTACTGGCAGGCGCTCAGCACAACCCCGACAGATTCCCGTAGCAGCTTCGATCGACGCCGACGGAGCGTGGATTATCAGCCAGCACGGCCATCGCTCCGGATGGGCGATCAATATCGCCGCAGACCCGCGGGTCCGGATCAAGGATGGCGACGAGTGGCGCAGCGGTATCGCCGAGTTCCGGCCGGACGACGACGTCCACGCCAGGATGAACCGCTTTGCGGCGAACCCCGTACTCGCGAGGCTCAACGCCTCTGGCTTTCGCGCACTCGCGTCGGATCCGATATCGGTCCGCATCCGCTTCGACGACTCACTCTGACGTCGACCTGCATCATCGACAAGACGGTCTGTGTTTGGCCGCCGAAACCTATTCGCGACCGCGACGCGGGATCTGATGGGCGCGACGACACTGCAGGAAGTCAGCAGAAGCAGGAACGTGGCGGGGTGCACCGTGGAATCGCAGGTATTGCACTGCCTGCGCCAGACTGCTGGCACGCCATGGTCGGCGTGTCGGGGTTGCCCGAGATCGCCAGCTGGTAGGCGCGCTGCCGGCACGGACTGACGAACAGAGCATCGAACCGCCTGGAGCGGAGCTGCCGTGAGCGGTTCCGCCCCAGGCAGATTCGTCTGTCCTGAGCGTTCGTCCCGTTCCATCATGGGCGCATGGCTGATAACCCGAAGATCCCGCATTTCACCGAGAGCGTGCGCCGCGAGCTCTACGACCGACGGGTCGTCGTCCTCGACGGTCCGCTCGACGACGACAACGGCTCCCTGCTCGCCACCCAGATCCTCTCCCTGGCCTCCGCCGGTTCCGCCGACATCGCGCTCTGGATCCACTCGCCCGGCGGGTCCGTCCCGTCGATGCTCGCGATCCGCGACGTCATGCGGCTCGTCCCGTGCGATGTCTCGACGCTGGTCCTCGGCATCGCCTACAGCGCCGGCCAGTTCCTGCTCTCCGCCGGCACGCCCGGTAAGCGGCGAGCCCTGCCGCACGCCCGCGTGCTCATGCACCAGGGGTCGG
>DATLLC010000086.1:0-5717 GCA_035538015.1 Vicinamibacterales bacterium | reverse complement strand
GCCGCTCGCGCTGGTCACGCGTAGCGTGCCCTGGTCCAGCCAGACGATCACCGTGTCCAGCGCCGCGCGGTAGCGAAGCGCATGCCCGCCCGGCGCCCAGGTGTAATCCCACGCCGTCACGCGCTCAGTGTCCAGCACCAGCTTTGCCCCTTCACGTGGCAAGCCAGGCTCGCCGACACTGGCCACGGGAACGCCAGAGGGGGTGTCCTTCTTCAACTCGATGAACACCGCGCGCAGCGGCGGGTCGGTCGTTCCTTCCTCCACGTGCGTCGTGCCCTTGCGCGTGGTCGAAAGGCTCCCGACCTCGGTCATGCCGCGCCGCTCGGTCCCGTCGGTCGCTGTGATCAGGCGCCCGCCGCGTGAGTAGTAGGTGCCGACCTGGTCGTAGATGTGCCGGTGCAGCGTCGTCGGCTGCCCTTTCGGCCAGACGATGTCCCAGACGTTGATGCGGTCGGTCTCGAGCAGCTTCGTCGCGTTGGTCCGCGGGAAAGGCGGCGGCAGATCCTGCTGCTGCGCGGACAGAGCGGCCGCGCACAGTAGTAACGCTGCGGCAAGAAATCGTCTCATGGCGCAGAGCATACAGGCCGGAGAAGCGCGACGCTACCGCGCCAGGGTCACGCGAGCGATCCGTCCACCCGCGCCGGTGGCCCACCCCACATCACCTCGCGGCGACATGCTGAAGGCGTCGTAGCCGTTGCCGCCCGCTGGCGTCCAGGCCCGGCCGTCGGCGACGGACCAGTCCGCGCCGCGTGGCCCGATGGCCAGCACGGAACGTTCGCGCCCGGGCAGCCAGGCCACGACGGAGCGAAAACCCGAGAGCCCTGCGCCCGACGGACGCACCCACGTCCGGCCTCCATCGTCGGTGACGGCAAGGTTGTCGCGCGCGTCCTCTTCCTGCTGGTAGTTCCCGCCAACGACGACGCCGTTCGACCCGTCCCTGAAGGCAATCGAGAAGATGCCGATGGCCTGACCCGTCGCCACGGGTGTGGCGTGCACCGACCAGGTCCGGCCGGCGTCGGTCGATCGCAGCACTCTGGACTTCGAGGTGCCGATCCAGATGCGGTCAGAGCCGAGCATTGCGACGTTGGTGCCACTGGCGGCAAACGCGCCCTCTTCAGGCAACGCGGGCGGCAGGCGCCCGGGAGGCACGGCCAGCCAGGTGCGCCCACCGTCGGCCGTCGTTCGAACGACAAACCGTCCGTCCACCGAGTCGCTGAAGGCGACGCCGTGCTTCGTGTCGCCAAAGGCGATGGCATCGAAGAACGCCTTCGGGTCGGCGTTGCGGAACCGCTCCTCCCAGGTGCCGCCGCCGTCCTCGGTGCGGTAGATGCGCGACCCTTCGCCCGGTCCTATGCTGAGGACGACCGCTGTGGTGGCGCCGAGCGCATCGACGTCGCGGAAGTCAAGCCCGTCGCTACCGGGCACAGCCTTCCGCTGCCAGGTGCGCCCGCCATCGGTGGTCCGCAGCACGGTGCCACCAGCCCCGCTGGCCCACGCCACCGTCGACGAGACCGCGCTCACCCCGCGCAGACGCACCGTGACGCCGCTCGCCTGCGGGTCCCAGGTCACCGGGGGCTTCTGGGAGGGAGCCAACGGCACGGCGGCGACAGCGGCGATGAGTGCCGGCCAGATTCGCGTCATTACGCGATCACGATATCAGCGCGCATTCGGCGGCACCACGAGCGAGCTGCGCTTGCTGTGTGGCATTCTTGCCGCCACGTCCATGCCCCGCCAGCCAGCCAGTGCTTCCTCATGCGACCAGAGGCGTCACCCCTCCTCCGCCCCGCGTGCTCGGCTTCTGGGCTGGTGTCGATTGTCATGGGCAACGCGAGACCGAGGTTCTTCTCGTTCCCAGGCAGCCACTCGGGGACGCGCCTGAATGGTGAGCGGCTGACCGAAGCTTGTCATGCCCCTACCTCATACACCCCGCACGGCGGATGCGCGAAACCGTGGCCGATCGCGTATTCTCCGCAACACCGCGTCAACCCGGGCACTCCCCGAGGGGGTCGCCCGACGGCCGGTGGATAGCCCGATACCAGCCCACCGGCCATGCACACTCGCAGGTAGACGTATGCCCGACACCACCACTCGAACAAGTGCCGCAGTTGTCCGGGAAGGTCGTCGGCGCTCCTTCCAGTTGCTGGCGTAGCCGTCGCATGCCCGACGCGCGTGCGCGCTTCGTCGAGCTCTTCCGCAGGCCGATCCCCGTCATCGGCGTGATCCACCTGCGGCCGCTCCCCTGGTACCCAGCCTCCCCGGGCCTGGCCGCAGTCGCGGCACACGCGAAGGCGGATCTCGCCGCTCTGATCGCGGGCGGCGTTGATGGTGTGCTCGTGGAGAACGACGGTGACCAGCCCCACAGAGTCACCGCCGCACCCGACACCATCGCATGCATATCGGTAGTGGCGCGGGAAGTCGTCGGCGCCGCAGCGGGTACGCCGATCGGCGTCGAGATCCTGTTGAACGATCCGCACGCCTCGCTCGCCGTCGCCCACGCCACTGGCGCGCGTTTCATCCGCACCGATTACTTCGTGGATCGCATGACGCGTCCGGAATACGGTGGCGAGATGGCCGTCGACCCGGTCGGCCTGATGGCGTACCGATCACACCTGGGCGCCGGCGACATCCTCGTGCTGGCCGACATCCAGGTGAAGCACGCGCACATGATCGAACCCCGTCCGCTCGCCGAGTCGGCCGCGCTGGCCCGCCGGCACGCAGCCGACGGGATCATCGTCACCGGGGATCTCACCGGGCTGCCGCCGCGCACTGCCGACCTCGATGCGGCCCGGCAGGGGGCGGGCACAGTGCCCATGCTCGTGGGCAGCGGGCTGGACGAGTCCAACGCCGCCGAACTGATGACCTCAGCCGACGGCGCCATCGTGGGCACCAGTCTCAAGACGGGCGCGGCCGTGGACGCAGAGAAGGTGCGGCGGCTGATGGCACGCGTCCGCGCCGCACGAGCCAGGCACGGAGCCTGACATGCGAGTGATCTGCGCCGGCGACTGTGGCGTGGACCGCTACGTGAACCGCGCGCACGATCGACCGGGCGGCATCACGCTCAACTTTGCCGCCAATGCGCGCGACCTGTTCGCGCCCACCGACGAGATCCTCGTGCTCACCGCCCTCGGCACCGACGCGGAATCGCGACTGGTCAGAGAAGCCCTCGCACGGCTGAAGCTCGTCGGCCACATCGTCGAGCAGCCCGGTGCGACCTCAATTCAGTACATCGACCAGGACCCGTCAGGCGAGAAGCGCTTCCTCAGCTACGAGGCCGGCGTGCTGGCCGACTGGCGCCCGGGGCAGGTCGAGCGCGCACTCATCGCCACCGCGGACCTGCTCGTGACGGCTGTCTACCAGCAGATCTACGGCGTCTTCGAAGCCATCCTGGCGGCCCCGTGTCATGGCCTTCGCGCCGTGGACTTCCTCGATCTTTCGGACGTAGACGACCCGTCCGCGTTCGTGGCCCGCTTCGCCGACCGCATCGATGTGGGGTTCTTCGGCCTTCAGGCCTCGGACCTGACGCTCATCGACGACCTCGATGCGGTGGCGCGCCGGCACGGCCGGCTCTTCGTCGTCACGCTGGGCGGCCGGGGCAGCCTCGCGCTCGGTGGGGCCGAGCGCCTCGCCTGCGCGGCCGTGACGGTCCCACGGGTCGTCGATACCACTGGGGCAGGCGACAGCTTCGCGGCCGCGTTCCTGGCGGAGTACTGCCGGTCACGTGACGTGGCCCGCGGCCTCCAGCACGGCGCGGACCGCGCGGCGATCACGATTCAGTCGGTGGGGGCGTTTCCGTGGCCGTAAGCGGCAGGTGCGGGCGGGTGCCGGCAGGTGCTTGCAGGTGCGGGCAGGTGCGTGGCCCGCCTCAACCGCGATCCGCGCGCGACAGGCGATAGTAGACGGGCACACCGGTCAAGGTGAGCGCGACACCGATCAGAGTATCCACCGGCTGATAGACGATGGCGCTCACCAGGAACAGCGCCATCACGACGATGAACACGAGAGGGATGAAGGGATAGCCGGGCGTACGGTATTCATCGCGCCCGGGTGTGCCGCGAGGGAGCCTGAACACCGCAGCGACGACGAAGATGTTGCTCAGCTGCAGCGGCACGACGAAGAATGTCACCAGCCGCGAGAACGATCCGAAGAAGAGGATGGCCACGATCGAGAGCGCCGCGCAGAAGAGAATGGCGCCCATGGGGACGGCCGTGGCGCCAGACACCCGAGACAGCCCACGGAAGAACGCATGGAGGCGCGGGTCGATTGCCGCCGGCTCGTACTGCGAGGCCATGGCGTAGAACAGCCGCGGCTGAGTCATCACCAGCCCGCCGAGCGCGCCGAAAATGGACAGCATGATGAGGCCGTTCAGCGCGCTCCCGCCCGAAGGGCCGAAGGCCGCCTGCGCCACCTGGTTGGCCACGGTCGTCGGCGCGGCCCGCATGGCGTCGAGAGGCACGACACGCAGGTACGCGTAGTTCACGAGGAGGTAGAGGAGGCTGATACCGGTGACGCCAAGGGCGAGGCCCCACGGCAGGTCTCGGCGTGGACGATCCACCTCACCCGCGAGGTTGGCCACGTCCACCCATCCGTCGTAGGTGAACAGGACCGCCGCCACTCCCAGTCCTACGACGCGCACGAATCCGAGCCACCCGGAACCGGCGGTCGTGAACATCGGGGGCTCAGGCACGGCGTCGGTCAGCAGCAGGCTGCCCATCACGAGCGCCAGTAACCCGGTGACCTTGGCCGCTGTCAACGCCACTTGGGTCCAGCCGCCCCACTCCACGCCGCGCAGGTTGACGATCGCAAAGGCGGCGATGGCGCAGGCACCGATCACGGGCGCCGAGACCCCCGCAGCACCGCCCAGGAACAACATCAGAAACTCACCGAACACGATGGCAACACCGGCCACCGATCCCGGCCCGCTCACCCACATCTGCATCCACACCGTCAGGAACGCCCAGAAGGGTCCGTAGGCCTCGCGGATGATGTGGAAGGCGGCGCCCGCGCGCGGCAAGCGTGTCGTCAGCTCGGCCAGCGTCAGCGCGCCGCACAGCGTGATGGCGCCGCAGAGCGCCCAGAAGAAATACACCTGCCAGGGCTCGGTGGCAACCGCGGCCAGCTCGCCCGGCGTGAAGAAGACGCCCGAGCCGAGCATGTTGCCGGCCACGACGGCGGTGACCGCGGCGAGGCCGAGTTCCCGTCGCAGCGGGTTGCCGCCAGGCGGCGTCATGGCGCCTGAGCGTAACCGGGATGCCCACGCCGGTGGAAGGGACTACTGCGTGAGATCACCAGCACCTTGAACGGCACGCCGAGCGGCAAGCTCGACCCCTTCTCCGTGAAGATGCGTCGCGATTGGTGTTTCCGCTATCGGTCGTATGGATGAATGCCGGCTGATAACGTTCGTTCCGTTCACCGCCAACCCCGTTCATAGGGACTATCGTCTGAACACGACACGCCCGCCGACCACCGTCATCCGCGTCCGCAGGCTGCGCAGGTGATCGGGGGCTGTCGTCGTGGGATCGCCCGAGACCGCGGTGAAGTCGGCCAGCCGCCCTGGCGTCAGCGCGCCGCGCTCCTGCTCCTCGAACGCCGCGTACGCCGGCGCCCAGGTCATGGCGCGGAGCGTGTCGGAGACGCTGACCATCTGGTCCGGATACCACCCGCCCTCGGGCGCACCGTCAGCGCCCTTGCGCGTCACCATCGAGAACAGCGTCACGATC
>DATLLC010000085.1:0-6348 GCA_035538015.1 Vicinamibacterales bacterium | reverse complement strand
CTCGCCAACATCGCCCGCAAGGCGGGGATTGGAGCGCGGAAGGAATTCACGGCCTACAAAGTGAAGATGCCGAAGGGCGTTCGCCGCCGGGGTACCAAGGCGGCGCCGGTGGCATCCCGCTACTACGTCGCGGTGTATCGTCCTGCGGAGGACGCCTACGCGGTTACAGCAGTGGCGAAAGAGGTCGCCGGCCGTATCACCGGTTATCGGATCTACGTGGAAAAATAGTGAGCAGCAGCAAGGATGGCCCGCAGAGAGTCGAAGGGATCACCGGCGACGTCGTGCGCGCGCCGTTCGGCACCGGTAGCAAGAGCGAACGCGAAGCGATCTGGCTGGACACAGGCGATCAACGCCTCGTATTGCGACGCAAGGATGGACCGAGCTTCGGTGATCGGGCTCTCGATAAGTTCGTCGGCAAACGCGTGACCTGCGACGGGTTTATTGTTGGCTATACGCTACTCGCCGAACGGATCAACGAAATGCCCTGAGCGGTTCCCTCCTGACAAAGCGCTTGGGACGGTCTCCCGTCTCCGTTGTCAGGGCTGTCCCCCGTGCCGGCATCGTCGCCGTCGCCATCTTGGGGGTGTCAAGAAGCTTCGATCCCCTCCTGAGCGGTTCCCGTCACGGCAAACGTTGACACGATTCGGCTTCGGGAGTAGGGTGGGCGCGCAGCGTTGGCGCAACCTCTAAAGGGAGGACATCATGCGTCACCTTACGATTCGCGGGCTGTTTTGTCTCGCGGCGCTGACACTCCTGGCTGTACCTGTCCTGGCACAGCGCACTACGGGTGAGATCATCGGCCGGGTTACCGATGCATCAGGCGCCGTCCTTCCAGGCGTAACGGTAACGCTTCATGGCGCTGGCGTTGCCGGAGCCCCCACGGCAGTCACTTCCGAGAACGGACTGTACCGGTTCCCGGTACTCCCGCCAGGCCTGTACGATCTCGACTTCACCATGCAGGGCTTCACGACGGTCAGACGGGAAGGCGTTCAGGTCGCGGTCGGCAGTACCGTCGAACTGGATGTCCCGATGGCCGTCGGCGCGCTCGAGGAAACGGTCACGGTCACCGGCGAATCGCCGGTGGTCAGCGTCTCCACCTCGCAGGTGAGCACCTCCTACAACAAGGAATGGGTGCAGAACGCCCCCTTGAGGAGATACTCGTACTTCGACCTGATCATGTCGGCGCCGGGCATCAGCCAGACGTCGCAGCTGGGGTCGACCTCGACGGCTACGTCGCTGGGATCGAGCACGAACGAGAACCAGTACCAGATCGACGGCACCGACATCAGCGCAACGCCGTGGCCGAACACGGACGCGGTAGAAGAGGTCGAGGTGCTCCAGCTCGGCGCCTCGGCCGAGTACGGCAACGTTCAGGGCGCCGTGTTCAACATCGTCACGCGGCAGGGCGCGAATGCGCTGCACGGCGATGCCAATGTCTACTTCCAGAACGACAACCTGACGAGCCGCAACACGACGGACGCCTACGACAATGGGTGGCCCTATCACATCGCCGATCAGCATGACGCCACCGTGCAGGTGTCGGGGCCGTTCATCAAGGACAAGTTCTGGTTCTTCGGCTCGCTGCAGACGCACCGCATCTACGATTCGCAGCCGGGGGTTAACCCGGCCTCTCCGTCGAAGTCCGATGCCAAGCGGGTGTTCTGGAAGTTCAATTACAACATCACGCCGAACCATCGGCTCCTGCACGGCTATCACGACGACTTCTACTGGATTCCGGGGATCACCACCCAGTTCACCGCGCCCAGCACGATCACGCTGAGTCACGGACACAACCCGACGCCAAACCTCGTCTACACGGGCGTCCTTTCCAGCAACACGGTGATCGAAGCGCGCTACTCGGGCTTCTGGCTGCAGGCGTCCGACGACCCCAACGAGGAGGGAGATCCGACGATCCAGACGCGGTACGAGGACCAGGACACCGGGGACATCACCGGCGGCATCTCCTCATGGGGCGAGAACCGGAGCTGGCGGTGGGGCGTTCAGGGCAAGGTCGTCCGCTATGTCGAGAGCTTCCTCGGCGGCAGCCACGACCTCAAGGTCGGGTTGCAGTACCACACGCACGGCGCCTCGAACCTCACCGGCAACAACGACACGATCCTCACCTACAGTGTGACGGGACGGCCGTCGACGGGGACGACACAGCTCCCGTTCTACCGTGGAACGGAAGCGAGCTGGTGGGGCACGTACATCGACGATACCTATCGCTTCGGCGACCGGACCGTGGTCAATCTGGGCCTGCGCTACGACTACAGCGTCGCCGGGTATCCGGCGTTCCCGTTTCTCGATCTGCAGGGGAACCCGACCGGTGAGATGTCCGCCGCCAACGACCATGTGTACGACTACAGCGTTGTGTCCCCGCGGCTCGGTGTGAACTACAAGCTCTTCAACAGCACGATCGTCAAGGGTCACTACGGTCGGTACTACAGCGCCATCGAACGGGACTACGCCGCCATCGTGCCCTCGACCACGACGCTCTTGAACTTCACGGTCGGTCCGGGTGGCAACAGGTTCGATTTCACCTCGACACGCCCCACGGATCAGCGGGTCGACCCGAATCGCAAGGCCCCGTATTCCGATCAGTACATGGTTCAGGTCGAGCACGAGCTGATGACGAACCTCGGCCTGCAGGTGAACTACGTGCACAAGCGTGGTACGGACTTTCCGGGATGGGAGGACACGACGGGCCAGTACGTGCAGGTGCCCTACGTGGACAACGTGGGCACCGATGCCAGCGGTCAGACCTTCATGCTGTGGCGGCTGACGTCAAATGCCAGCGATCGCAGCTTTCTGTTGACCACGCCTCTCGGTCCCGATGGCAGGGGTCTCTACATGCGCTACCACGGCGCCACCGTGATGCTCACCAAGCGCATGTCGAACAACTGGCAGGGTGTCGTCTCGATGGTGTGGTCGGAGTCGACGGGACGCCTTTCGTCGAGCGCCCGCACGGCACCGTCGGCGGCCCAGTCCAGCGCCGCGGGCACCTTCGCCCAGACAGCCTCGGGGCCGAACGACTGGGTCAACACCGACGGCCGACTGCTCGGGGACAAGCCGATCGTGGCCAAGGTGCAGCTCGTCTACCAGTTCCCATGGGGCATCATGGGCGCCATCAACGCGCAGCACCAGACCGGGCGCCTCTGGGCCCGACAGGTTCGCCCGGCCGGCCTGGGATTCCCGGCGGCGCCCATCGTGAACATGGAAGCGAACACCGGGGAGCGCAGGGTCGAGGATGTCGACCTCATCGACCTGCGCGTGCAGAAGGAGTTCCGCCTGGGCGACTCGGCCATGCGGCTCGCCCTGTTCTTCGATGCCCTGAACCTGACCAACAGCAATCACAACGAGAACGTCGCGTCGCAGCTCGGGACGGCGACCACCTTCGGCGTGCCGATTCGGCTGTACCTGCCGCGGCGCATCCAGCTCGGCACCAAGTTCCGGTGGTGAGGAGCGAACCATGAGAGCGATTCGCATCGGCATCGTATGGCTGCTGATCGGCGGCCTGAGCACCCCGGCGCTCGCAGACGACCTGCGTGCGAGCGCGACGAGAGCGGCAGAGCGCGCAGCGGAGCAGGCAGCGCAATCGCCGAAAACGACGATGCCCAAGGTCTATTTGTGGACCGGCTCGGCGCTGTTCGTCGGTGGTATGGCCGTGGGCCTGTACGGGTTTCTCAACAACGAGAACGGGTCGCTCCCCGAGTTCGGCGAAGCGGAAGCCACGGACAAAACGCTCGGTACGGCCGGCCTCGTCGCGGCCTTCGCGGGTGGGACCGTGCTGTTCCTCGGGTCGCGGCGAGCCGGTCAGTCGCCCTCGTTGAAGTTTGGACCGCAAGGCGTCACGGTCGCCAAGACGGTGCGCTGGTAGGGGCTCGCTGCCAGTGTCAGGACACTAGCGCGGTCTGACGTACTCCCGCGCATGCCGTTCGATCTCGAGGGCCATGTCGGCCTGGCCCAGCTCGGTCGCCAGCGCCGCGGCCTGCCGGACCGTCTCGCGCGCCAGGTCGAACTGCCCCTCGGCCGCGTAGGCCGCGGCCAGCGTGTCGAGCACTCGCGGGTCGCGTCCTCCGGTCCGGTCGCGAACGGTGCTTGCCAGGCGAAGGGCCGTCGCGCCGTCGCGGACGGCCGGGTCCGGAGTGGTGGCCAGCAGCCGCGCCAGGTTGTGCGCGAGCTCGTGGTCCTCTGGATACCGGCGGAGTGTCTGGGTGAGCACGGCCGCCGCGTTGGCGTGCTGCCCCAGTTGTACCAGCGCGAATGACAGCGCCTTGGCCACTGCCAGCGTTTCGGTCGAGTCCTGCGTCGTGGTAATTGCCTCTCCTCGAAGGGCGGTCGGGGCGTCGCCCCCGGAAGTCGGTCGCTCGGTCGCCACGTCGTATGCGACTTTCAGATCTGCGGCGGCTTCCGTGAATCGTCCGCGTCTGACGAGCGCGATGCCGCGAGCCGCGCGGGCATGCCGGCGCGACGGATCGAGGGCAAGGGCCTCGGCGTAGTGAGTGATGGCCGCATCGAGATCGCCCGCCTGCGCTGACCGATCGCCCTCGCGTTCGGACCGCGCGGCTCTGATCAGGTTGAGGTTGCGACGGGCGACCTCATGATCGGGAACGAGACGAAGCGTCTGCTCGTAGCGGCCGATCGCCTCCTCGTCACGCCCCGCCTCGGCCAGCGCGACGCCGAGATTGTAGGTCGCGATGTCGTTCTGGGGATCGAGATCGGCCGCGCGTGTCCATAACGTGATGGAGTCGTGCCACCACGTGACCTGGCGCCACGTGGCCGCGCCGAGCGCCGCGCCTGCACCGGCGGCGACGGTCGCCACGATCAGGGCGAGTCGGCGCCCCGCGACGGCCTCCCGACGACCGACACGCGGCGCCTGGATGGCCCGCCAGATCTCCCCGCCCACGAGGCCGATGAAGAGCGAGAGGACGACCCCTGGCACGTACATGTACCGGTCGGCCGTGGCTTGTTGGCCGCTCGGCGTCAGTCCCGCCACCGGCGCCAGCAACAGCAGGTAGGCGGCCCACGCCACGGCAAGGCCCATGTATCTCCCGCGCACTTTCCACAAGCCCATCGTCAAGAGCGCCAGCGCCAGCAGGGCGGGCACCAACGGCACCCAGGCGAAGCCCGACTCGAGCGGCAACGGATCGAGGGGAGAAAGACGGACGGGCGCCACCGTTCTCCAGAGGTACGTGAACGGCGCCGTGGCGGCCAACGTGAGCCGGAGGCCCAGGCCGGCTTCCTCGAGTGTTGCCAGCTCGCGGGCACGCGATTCCACGAACACCGCGCCAATGGCCACGAGGAGAAATGGGGCCTTCTCCCAGAGACGTCGTGCGTGCCCCGCCGGCTGGTCAGGCCACGGCTGGCGATGGACGCGCCCTTGATGCAGATACACATCGGCGAGCCACAGCACCAGCGGGAACGCCGGTGCGCTCGCGCGTGCGAGTTGCGACAGTGCGAACGCACCAACAGACACCCAGAGCCATCCACCGCGCCCCCGTGTGGCCCCCCAATGGCGCAAATAGAACAGGAACGAGAGGAGCAGCAGCGCCAGCGACAGGACGTACGGAAACGCGCTCGCCCATGCAACTGCCTCGACTCGAATCGGGTGAACAGCGAACGTGAACGCCGCGACGCTGGCGGCCACGCCCGCGCCCGTGCCGGCCAGGCCCGTCATCGCGGTCAGCCGGATGCACAGCACGCAGACGAGCGCGACGTTGACGAGGTGGCCGAGCAGGCTCAGGGCATGAAAGGCGGTCGGATCGAGACCGAACAGCGCCTTCCACTGAGACCACGCCAGCCACGCGAGCGGCTGATAGTGACCCATTTCCGTCGTCGTGAACGACCACCGCACGACGCCAGGCGCATCGAGGCGCGGGTTGCCGACCAGCGTGAACGGGTCGTCCCAGTTCACGAACCCGTTCTGGAGCACCGGCAGGAACGCCACGACTGTCGCCGTCAGCACGACAATCAGCGACGCGAAGCGGATACGCATGTGTTCTCGAGTGAGCGTACTACGCGGCTCTCGAGCGGCTG
Source organism: Vicinamibacterales bacterium (assembly GCA_035538015.1). Classification (GTDB taxonomy): domain Bacteria; phylum Acidobacteriota; class Vicinamibacteria; order Vicinamibacterales; family UBA2999; genus VFZN01. The sequence goes on along the minus strand of DATLLC010000085.1, from coordinate 312 downwards.
GTCATTCATGAACCTGATGGCCCTCAGGCCAGTCGCTCGACAAACCGACCTCGCAAGCCACGGCTCCAGTCGTCACCATTCCGGCCAATTGAACGCCGCCGACCGCGTTACAGCTCAACCGTTACCAAACGTTTGCATCGTCGGTCGCACCGTCGTGATAGTCTCCGACCCCATACGACGATCTGATCAGGAGGAACCATGATCATTAAGACTGCGGCAGTTCTGACAGTGGCGATGTGCGTGTCGCTGGCAGCAGCCGAATCGGGCCAGCCAGCGATAACCAAGGGCACGTCGATGAGCTCGACGGCGACG
>DATLLC010000084.1:0-9473 GCA_035538015.1 Vicinamibacterales bacterium | reverse complement strand
TCGAGACTTCGCCGGAGAGGATCACGGCATCGTCGTTGACCGCGACGTTGATCTTCTCGCCGGGGAACAGCTGCTGGAAATTCTGCTGCAGGATGCTGACACCCGAGTCCACCACGACGTCGTAGTGCTTGCGCGTGTCGGTCCCCCACACGATGAGGCTGACGGTGCCGGCGCCTTTGCCGTCCACCAGCACCTCACGCGGCTTGACCACCACCGCGTCGGCGACCGCCGGGTTGGTCACCGCGATGCGCGTGATGTCGAAGTCCGTCAGCAGGACCGTGGAGCGGCCGGCGGTCAGCGTGACGCGCTCGGCATCCTGGGGGGCCTGCGCCGACACCGGCCCGGCGCTCATGGCGCCGGTCAGGGCGAGGACCACGCCTGCTCGGACGAGGGTTGAGGACCACACGATATTCATCGCACCACCTCGGACGTGCGCTTCGCCGCACGAATGGTTTCAACTGCGTACACGGACGGCGCGGGGGGTGGCGCCACGGGCGCGGGGGGAGGCACAACGCGCTTGACCCCCTGCACCACCTTCGTCACCGGCGGCGGATCGGGCGCACCCATCAAGGAAGCGAGGCGCGTGCCCTTGGTTTCGGTCGGGTTCGTATCGAGCGGGTTGCGAAGCGTCAGCATGATCTTCCCCTCGGCGGAGGCCAGCGCGATGCGCTCGGCATCCTCTGGGGTCACGAGCAATGTGACCACCGTGCTCGGGACCGGTTTGCCGTCCTTCGCCTGCTCCTGGTCGTACTTCGTGCCGGCAGTGAGCACCTGGACGTTGCTCACGACCACGCGCGACTGGCTCTGCTGTTCACGCTGGCCGGAGAGCGTCACGACCAGGTCCACGCGCGTGCCCGGCACCACGAAGCCAGCGACGCCGATCACCTCGTTCACCTTCACCGAGATGGCGCGCATGCCGGCCGTGATCGTCGGCGGGAGCCCGCCGCCGGCTTCCTTGGCGGCGACCTTCGTTGCGGTGATCGGCTCGTTCTCGGACACCGGGGTGATGACGCCGCGCTCCACCAGCTCTTCGACCGTGCTGAAGCCGCCGGCCACCGGGCTGCTCGCGGGCCAGGCGACGAGCTTCACGTCGCTGGCGCTGAGCAAGGTGCCGACCGCCAGCGGCTTGTTCGCCACCGCCACGTAGTAGCTCTTCACCTCGACCTCGCGCACCGGGATCGCCAGGACGGCGCGGTAAACGAAGAAGCTCGCCCCGCCGGCAACGACCACCGACAGCAGCAACACGACCAAGGTCCGGTTCGTTCGAGTCATGGTTTCTCCCGCCTCCTAAGATCCCAACTGCCGCCGCATGGTCGATCGGCCGGTCAGCGTGACGTTGGCGGCCATCGAGCCGCCGACGAGCGTGGCAATCGGTGCGACGTACTGCAGCCGGTAGACGTGCTGCACGGTGCACGTGACGCCCGGCCAGGTCCCGCCGCCGGCGCCTGGCAGGGTGACGGCCGGGCAGTTCGCCGTCACGATGCCCGGTACGCCGCCGTTCGTGGCATAGGCCTGAGCCCGGGCGCGGGCATCGGCCTCGCTGTAGCCCGGCAAGGTCGCGACACGCGCGGCTTCGACCGCCGCGTTCGTCAGCACCACGAAGCGCTGAAACATGAACCCGAAATCGACGATGCCCATCACGAGCAGCAGGAGGAGCGGCGTGACGATCGCCATCTCGATGAGCTCGGCGCCGCGCTCGGACCGGCACAGCCGACGGAAATTCAGTGTCGCCATAACGTCACCACCAGGCCCGCCATGATCGGCAGCGCGTACGGGAGTCGCAGCCCCTTGCCTTCGTCGAGCGTCAGCTCGGGCAACGGCTGCACGCCCGTCAGCCACCAGTGAAACAACAATGTCTTGACGTTGCCGAGCGCCGTGCGCAGGTAGCCGTGCCGGAGCGCGACGACGATCGCCAGTACGCCCCCGGCGAGGGCACCGAACAGCGCGACGTTGATTGCGGCGTACCAGCCGAGCCAGGCGCCGAGCGCGGCCATCAGCTTCACGTCCCCCGCACCCATCGCACCGAGGGCAAAGAACGGAAAGAACACGAGCAGGCCGACGAGCAGGCCAAGGCCCGCCGCGGCCAGGCCCACGCCAGCCGGCGCGAGCGCGTGAAAGGTCAGCGCCGCTACAATCGCGCTGAGCGTGAGCGCGTTCGGAATCCGCGCGCCGCGGAGATCCGTCGCGCAGGCGAGCGCACCGACGATGAGGGCAGCAGTCTCAGGCATGGCTACTGTGGATCCGGGACGCGCCAAAGTCCTTGCGTTCGCGTGTCGAGCCGCCCATAGGCGAACCCCACGGCGGTCGTGATCGCGGGCCAGACCGCGATGCCCGCCAGGCCGAGACCGGCCGTGAGCAGGGCGTACTCGATCAGGTCCTGACCCGAGTCGTCACGAAGGAGGCGGTGGAGAAGCGAGCGCATGGTCGTCAGCAAAGTGAAGCCGGCGCCCCCCGGACGGGGACGCCGGCGACCCACTTTGGCTAGATGTTGGTGACCGCCGCGCTGATTCGCTGGTACACCGCGTCCACTGTGGTGCCGATCGCCGGCACCGTCGGAATGACGATGATGCTGATGCCCGCGGCCAGCAGGGCGTACTCGATGACGTCCTGCCCGCGCTCCTCGGAAACCAGACGCTTCAGAAGGTTCTTCATGTGTCGCGACTCCACAATCGGGGGTTTCCAACCCCGCGAAGATCCCCCGTGGCTATCTTCGCGGGCTGCGGGGCCGCTCTCTCGGCGGCGACCCGACAGACTCGTTACGGGCCTATCAGGGCTGCAATCGATGCGCCCGGTGACGGGCCTGGATCCGCCACGGCGATCTAAAGGACTGATTGGGGAAGACTTGTCCAGTGCGCAACGTACCAGCTCTTGTGCAAAATTGGGATACTATGACTTACAAAGTCATCTGTCAGACCGATTAAATGCCGCATAAGCGCGATATATATGACTTCATTGTCCTATAAAGTCATCATCGAAGTCTGCGATAGCCGTGGCCCGGAGGACGTCTCCGGCTTCCAGTCCCGCCCGCCCCGCCCGCCCGGCCGGAAGCTCGATGACGGCAAAGGCCGTCAACCAGACCGCCACCCGTCGCGCGGGCACCGTCGAGCGACACCGGACCACGCGACCGTCGCGACGGACGAACACGATGTCGATGGGGAACCGCATCCCGAAGGTATGGACGCCCTGCGATGGAGCGATCACCAGCCCCGCGCCGTCGGGAAGGCCGTCGCGGCCGAGGAGGCCACGCGTCCGGGCGCGCGAATCGCGCGCGAGTTCCAGGTCGGTCACCAACCACGCCCCGCTACGCACGATCTGCAGGCCAACTCGCCCGCCGCTGGAGAGCACACCCGCCAGGAAATGCGACATCCTCCGGGCCTTGATGCTCAGCGCGTAACCGGAATGCGGAGGACGTAGGGAACGGCGTGGCCTCCTCGGATCGCCGGGCGGAACTGCCACGCCTTGGCGGCGGAGACGAGCATGCGATCGTTGAGCGACGGCGTCTCCGCCGGGTGGAGTCGCACGCGCAGCACGCGCCCGGACTCGTCGACCATCACCTCCATCGCCGACCCGGTCGGCGTGCTGTCGGCCTTCGGCTCGGAGGGCAGTTGCGGGTGCACCAGTACCGGAGGGACGACGTCCGCGTCCACGGAGGAGTAGAGATAGGGACTGGTCGAGCCCGCCCACGGCTCTGCGAATTCGACGCCGGTCGCCGCGGCGGGCACAGGCGTCGACGCGGCCGTCGTTTCGCGAGGAGCTGACGGCGCGACGGTGGTGCCGCCCGCGGTGACCAGATCCATCGATGGTGGCGACGCGCTCGCCGACGTGGACGGGGATCCGGCCCGCGGCGCGCGGTCTGCCTCCACCCCGGACACGAGCCGACTCAGGGGCGGCGATACGGCGCCGACGGGCCGCGTCTCCGTTGCCTCTGTGACGTCGGCGGTCGCCACGGTGGCTGGCCAGAGATCCGACGAGCGGAGGAAGCGGACGCCAGCTACGCCGATCAGCACGGCCAGGGCGGCCATCGCACCGAGCCCGACCGCCTTGGCCACGCGCCTCCAGCGCGATCCACCCGCCGCCATCGGCGCGGCCTCCGCCGTCGCGGGTGTGGCGGCGCGCAGCCGCCGGATTTCGGACCGCACGCTGTCGTCGGAGTCGGCCGCGAGAGCACGCACGGCCAGACGCGCAATTTCTTCCTGTCCATCAGGCCGCACGAACCAACTGAGATCTCGTACGGGCTGTCCGCTGGCCGCCGACGCCCCGTCCGCTGCCGCCAGCGCTACCAGTTCCGCAGGCGCCGACTGCCCCTGGAGCAGGAGACCGAGCAGCCCCAGCGCAGACAGGCTGGACTGGCCCCGCTGGCCCTGTCCCACGAGCTCGACCCGTCCCTCCGTGGAGATCAGGCAGTGTTCGGGCACGAGGGATCGGCCACTGGCCGTCGCCTGGTGTCCCGCCGCGTCCGCGACTTCTACTGCCTCCTGCCACCCGATGGTGATGCCGAGCTCGAGAATCCGCGCGATCGAAATCGTGGCCATAGCCTTCCGCCTTTACCGCATGAACCCGAGGTCGGGCGTCGAGAAGTTGGCCAGGTTCGGGAACGCCCACGCCAACTCGCCCGGCGTGGCACCGAACCAACGGCCCAGGGTCGCGCCGAACTGCACCGAGCCGATGGCGGGGATCCACACGCCGCGATTGCTGGCATCCTGATCGCCACCGAGCACGAAGTCGGGCATGGCGCCGTAGATGCCCCCGCGGACGGCGCCGCCGAGCACGATGTGGTGACTGCCCCATGCATGGTCCGTGCCCGTGCCGTTGGTCTGGGTGCTGCGGCTGAACTCCGATTGCGTGAAGGTGGTGACCTGGCCGGCCAGGCCAAGGTCCACGGTGGCCATGGCAAAGGCCGACACCGCCTGTGACAGGTTTCGGAGCAGATTCGCGTGATGGCCCAACTGCGCGGCGTGCGTGTCGAACCCGCCGCTCGAACAGAAGAACACCTGGCGGCCTGGGCCCATCTGCGAGCGGACGCGGATCAATCGCGTCACTTCGCGCAACTGGTTCCCGAGGGACGAGTCCGGGAACGGCGAGGTATTCGGCAGCAGACCGCCGCTGGCCGAGAGCGTGTCGGCCAACTGCAGCCCGTCGGCGAACATCTGGTTGGCCGCCTCGCGCACGGGGTTGCCGCCGTCCATCAGCACCATGGCGTTGACCGCCTGCCGGCGGGCGTCGGCGCCCGAACTCGGCCAGAAGTTCATGCCAGACAGGCCCAGGTTGGCGCCGGGCGGCACGACATTGCTGCGCACGTCGGCGCCGTCCAGAAAGATCGCCGGCGACGACACCGAGACGGCGGACAGCGAATCGGTGGCCCCAAAGAGATCGAGCAGGCGGCCGCCCCAACCTGTGCGCTGCGTCGCCGATCCGGTCTGTGCCTGTGTCGTTTGATCGGAATGCGAGAAGAGGTTTGGCGGTCTGGACGCGCCGCCCTGATACAGCTGCTTCGTCAACGGCCGGTTGAGCGCGCCCATGTTCAACACGAACGCCAGGTAGCCGGCGTTGTAGATGGTCGCAAGCTCCGAGACCGACGGGTGCAGCCCATACGTGGCGCCGCCCGGTCCTGGAATCGGTAGCAGGGTATTGGCGGGGAGCGCCACTCCGGCCGTGCCTCCGCGCGCGGCCGAGTACGCGGTGTAGTTGTCCACGGGCACGATCAGGTTGTTGGCGTCGTTGCCGCCGAACATGTACACGCACACGAGCGCTTTGTAGTCGGTGACGCGGGGCTCCGCCTGGACGTCGCGCACGAAGAACTGGCGCGCCGGCTCCAGGCCAAGGCTGGAGATCCCCAGCCCTGCGAGGCGGGCGCTCATCCTCAGGAAATGGCGGCGAGCGGGAACGTTGTGAGTGTGGCGCATGTGCTGCTCCTATTGCACGGTGACGGTCTGCCAGTTGGTGGGCCCGCTGGCGCCGCAGATGTTTTCCGATCGCACACGGACCTCGTAGCGGCCGGGCGCGACCGCCCCCGAGATGGTGGTCCCGGTGACCGGGAACGTCCCGAGCGTGGCCGTGCTGCCGTTCGCGTTGCGCAGCCGGGCTTCAACGGCATAGCGGGTCGGCGTCGTTGCGGTCGCCGGCGCGAGCCAGTAGGCCGACACCGTTCGCCCGGCCACGGCGACCGAGAACGAGACCGGCATGTTCGGCGCCACGCAGCCGCTCAGCGGGAATGTCAATCTGACGCTGTTGGACGATCCGCTGGTCCCGGCCGCGTTGGTCGCCCGCACGGTGAACTCGTAGGTACCCGCCGGCACCGAGCCGTAGCTCCAAGTGCTGGTGATCGGCATCGGAACGCTTGCGACGCGCGCACCGTTCTGCATGACGTCGACGGTGATGCCGGTCGGCTCGCCGCCGCCGAAGGTGTTCCGCCAATTCAGCACGAGCGCGGAGCCACTGCCGTAGGCGGTCAGCGATCGAGGCGCCGTCGGCCCCGAATGGGCCCCGATGTAAAGCCGGATCTCCCCCGATGGACGGCTGAGCGCCGCGCCGGCCACGCTTCGAAGACGGATGTAATACGCCCCTGGCGGCGCCTGGAACGTGAAGCTGGGCGTCGCGCCGTCGATCGGGATGGTCGCCAGCACCTCTGCGGGACGCACGCCGCCTTCGAGCACATAGCCGGTCGGCGCCGGCCCGAAGACAGGCGCCCGCCAGGTGATCGAGACGGTCTGGCCGGCCAGGGCCGATACGACCAGGCCGGTCGGCGGCTGGACCGACGTCGCGCTGGCCACCGAGGTGTCGGAGTACACCGAGTATTCGCTGGAGATGGCCGCCAGGTAGAGCGCGCCGCGGGCTCGCTCCCTCAGGCCGCCCGCCGAGGTATCGGTGATCGCCGCGGTAGCGGCCGTGATCAGGTCGCGCAGTCCGGGCGACATGCGCCCGAACATCAGCTTCTGGTTCACGGCTTCCACGAGCGCGGAGGGACTGGCGGCCTGGGCTTCGTATGCGGGCAGGACCGCCGCCATCGGGAAGGTGCTGCCGTACGAGTCGTTGAGGATGCCGTAGATGAAGTTCGCCCGCTGAATCGCCAGCGCCGGCGGGTAGATACCGAACTCGGGACCGAACAGCTCGGTGTTGCTCGGCAACGGCGTCAGCAGGTTATAGAAGTTGAACACCGTGTTCGGCGTGAGAACGAGTTGAAGCAGGTTCGCCAGGTTCCCCTCCACGCTGCCGGGGTTGGTCACCCGGATGCCCAGCGCACGGCTGAGACCCAGGATATGGAGCATCGGGTCCTTGAGCCGGCCGTCGGCGTTGGTGAAGGTGCGCGCTTCGGAGTCCGTGAGAATCGCCGTCAGCGTGGCGCGCAGGTCGCCGCCGGTTCCAGAGAACACCGTCGCCACGCGCCGGATGTAATTGGGGCTGGGATTACTAGTGACCAAGGAGCGAATCAGGCGCGTCGAGATGAACGGCCCGACATTGGGATGCGCCATGATGCTGTGAATGACCCCATCGACGTCGTTGTAGAGCGCAGCGGTCGTGTTGGCCGTCGCCGGCAGCACCACGCCGCCGAGCAGCGTCTTCGGGCCGGTGTCGTGGTAACGGGGCTGCGGCGGAGTGCCGGTCATGGCTGGCACGACGTCGACCCGGAAGTTGTCCTCGTTATTGAGACGCGCGTAGGTCCATCCGGTGAGCGCCCGCGCGTACTCGACGAGCGTGGCCTGGCTATAGGTCGGAGTGGGCTGACCCGCAGCGTTCAGGCGCACGGTGCCGTTCGGGTTGAGCTCCCACAGGCCGAGGGTGAACAGCTGCATCAGCTCACGAGCGTAGTTCTCGTTCGGCACCGACGTCGTCGAACCGTTGGGACACGTGACGGTGTGGCGGGTGCACCGGTTGAATCCGTTGTCCAGGTACTTGGTCATCGTCGGACTCAGGGTCACCTCGCGGATCAGGGTCTGGAAGTTGCCAAACGCATTGCGCGACAGCAACCGCACCCACGGCGCGAGCTCGCTGCCGCTTTCGTTCTTGTTGGCCGAGACGACGATGATCTGGCTGAGCGCGAAGATCATGCGCTGGCGGAGCTGGTCATGCCCGTTGGCCATGTTCAGGAAGAGCGCATTGCGAATGGCATCCACATGCGAGTCGTCCGGAATCGGGCTCTCGGGCATGGCGAACTGGTTATCGAGCCACTGGTCGTAGCCGGAGCTGATCACGAGAGCAACGTCAGCCGCGGTGGGACCGAAAGTCGCCTGCTCGAGGAAGTGAGCGGCGGCTTTCCGCGTAATCCCTTGCCGCGCTTCGACCGCCGTGTTCCAGAGCAGAACAGCAGCGGCGAGAAGTGCAAGCACCGGCACCCATGTCGGGGTGCACGAGACCGCTCGACGCACTCGAAACCCACGATAATCACTGTCGAAACTTGGTGTGCTCATGCCTCACATCCACGGTCTACACACGCCGTCACCGACGTGCCGTCGTGACAGAAGGCAGGATGCGTGCCAAGCTGAGCTGTGTAATAGCGCGCAGGGCGCTCTTACGATGGACTTCTTACTTCGGCTCGCGGTTGCGAGCTGGGTGGGTGTTATCTACTGGTAATACTGTTTGTACATGCCCCGCCTGAATAGCCAGCCGCCGAGCGGGCCGAACCAGTCCAGCACGTAGTGCATGTAGCCCAGATCCATCAGCTCGATCAGGTTGCCGTCGCAGTCCCGCGCGAAGAAGAACGTGTGCCCGCGAGGCGAGCGTTCCGGCTTGGTCACGATCTGCACGCCCTTGCGCACCAGGTAGTCGTGCCACCTGTGCGTGTTGCGCACGTTCAAGGAAAAGTGCGTCTGCCCGACGCGGTTCCACGGCACGTCGATCGCGGGCTGTTGCGGCTCGAAATGAAAGATCTCGAGCACGGCGCCTCCGGGAACCCGGATCCAGCCGATCTTGCAGCGCGGAGCCGGGGCATCGACCGCAAAGAACGCGCGCACGCGGTCCGGCGGCGTGTCCGCCACGCCGACGAGCGGACATCCGAACACGTCCCAGTAGAACCGGACGAAGGTGTTGAAATCGCGGACGGTGATCCCGACATGGCTGAAAGAGCGCGCGCGCATCCCGCGATAGTAGCAAGGTCTGGCGCGCCGTCAGTCTACGACCGGCGACAACCGGTGACCTTCTCCGCGGGCACCGCGGCGTATCATCGGAAGGCGGGGGTAGCGACTATGTGGTCGATCCGGCCGGGCTCCTTCACGCTGGTCCTGGCAATCTCACTCGGGGCGATGCCTGGTCTGGCACGGGCGCAGCCGTCGCCGCCGTCCGACCAGGCGCTGAAAGAGGCACAAGCGGAGGTCGAGCGGCTGAAGCAAGAGTTGGCGGTCATGCGCTCCGGGTACGACGCGCGTCTCGCCGCCCTCGAGGAGCGAATCAACGCCCTGGCCACAACCCCCGTCCCCGCTCCCGCTCCCGAAGCGGCTCCAGCCCCTCAGGCGGAGCCCGCTCCCTCGCCACAAGTAGCA
>DATLLC010000083.1:0-18713 GCA_035538015.1 Vicinamibacterales bacterium | reverse complement strand
GACCGGCGCCCAGAACGACTTGCAGCGCGCGAGCGATCTGGCTCGCTCAATGGTGACCGAATGGGGCATGAGCGATCGCATGGGCGTGGTCCACTTCGAACCAACCCGGCGTAACCGGTTCCTGGACGTACCCTTGCCGGCTGAGCGGGGCCCGTACAGCGAGGACACGGCGCAGTTGATAGACGCCGAGGTCAAGCAGCTCATCACCCACGCGCACCAGGAAGCCCGCCGCATTCTCCGCGAGCAGCGTGAGCTGCTCGAGCGCGTCACCCGCCGCCTGCTCGAGCAGGAAGTGATGGAAGGCGAGGAACTCCGCGCCATGATCGCGGCGGGACCGACGCCACAGCTGGCGCCGTAGATGCGGAGTTGAAGTGTGAACTAACCGTTTCGTCCGCTCGTAATGTCTACAATGCAGGCCTTATAATGGCCGCCATGCCACCCACGCTGCCTTACCTCGGGGAATTCGAGTACGCCGTCCTGCTCGCGGTGATGCAGCTCGGCGAGGACGCCTATGCGGTCCCGATGCGCGAGCTCATCGAGGGACGAACGGGCCGCCCGGTGGCACGCGGCGCGCTGTACACCGCCCTGGAACGCCTCGAAGCCAAGGGCTGCTTGCGCTCGCGGATGGGCGATCCCACGCCAGAGCGCGGCGGCCGGGCCCGACGCTATTTCGCCGTCAGCCCGCTCGGGCTTCGGGCACTGCGCAGCACCCATACCGCCTTCGCCCGGCTCTCGCAGGGGCTCGAAGCCCTGCTGGAGGAGTCCTGACGATGCCGCCTGCCCCACCGCCTGGCGCTGAACACCTGCTGCGCGCGGCCGTGCGCGACCCGGAATGGCGCGACGCGGTGCTGGGCGATCTCGCTGAGGAATACGCGAGAGTCGGCCAACGCTTTGGTGCGCACCGAGCGCGCAGGTGGTACTGGCGGCAGGCCCTGGCCATCGCCACTCGGGTGTCGGCCGCTCGGCTCCTGCCGGGCTCGGCGTCCCGTCGTCCCTGGCGGACGCCGGCCCTCGATGTCGAGCCCGGCGTCCGTTTGACCTGGCTGAGCGATGCGCGCTACGCGTTGCGCGCGCTTGGCGCTCGCCCATCGCTCTCGGCCGCCATCGTCGTGACGCTGGCGCTGGCGCTGGCGGCCAACGCTACCGTGTTCAGCCTGGCCGATGCGCTCTACCTCCGGCCGTTCCGCTTTGCCGGCGTCGATCGGCTGGTCGTGGTGTCCTCTGCGTCGGAACGCGATCCGCTGGCCGACCGCAGCTCCGTCGCGCCGGCCGACTACCGCGACTGGGTGCGCGAGAGCACGATGCTGAGCGACTTCGCCGCCGCCGAGTTCTGGGATCCGAATCTCTCGGACGTGGACGTGCCGGAGCAACTGGCGGGCTTTCGCGTCAGCCCCGGGTTCTTCCGCGCGTTGAGGACCGAGCCGCTGCTCGGCCGCACCTTTCTCGACGAGGAAGCCGCACCCGGGCGGAATCGCCGCGTGGTCCTCTCACACGCCTTCTGGACGCGGCGCTTTGGCGCCGACCCCGCGGTCGTCGGCCGCAGCGTGCGGTTGAACGGCGAACCGCACGAGGTGGTGGGCGTCATGCGGCCGGGACCCTCTGTCCCCTACGGCGCCGAGGTCTGGGCACCGCTCGCCTACACCGACGAGGAGTGGCGCGAGCGCGCCCGTGGCTTTCTGCTGGTGCTGGCCCGGCTCGGCGAAGGCCGGACCCTCGGATCCGCACGCGCCGAGATGAACGCCATCGTCGCCCGGCAGCGGCATCAGTTTCCGGACACGCACGCGCGGCGGGACATATCGGTGGTCAGCTTCACGCGTGGCATGTCGGACGGCGGCACGGGGCCCTTCCTGGGCGTCTGGCAGGCGGCCGCCGTCCTGCTGCTGCTCATCGCCTGCGCGAACATTGCCAACCTGCTGATGGCCCGCGGCACGGAGCGCCAACATGAATTCGCCGTGCGTCTGGCGCTCGGCGCCCGGCGCTGGCGGCTGGCGCTTCAGGTCATGATCGAAGGCGCGTGGCTGGCCGCCTTCTCTATCATTGTGGCGTTGCCGCTCGCGGCGATGGGCGTCGAAGGGTTGAGGCGGGGCTTGCCGACGAGCGTCATTCGGTGGGTGGCAGGGTATGAATTTCTGAAGTTGGATGTCGCAGTCCTGCTGATGACGGCCGCCCTTGGCGCGGCGGCCACGCTGTTCTTCTCGCTGCTGCCCGCGCTGCAGGCGTCGCGCGCCGCGGTGTCCGACACGTTGCGGCAGGGGGGACGCACCACCACGGTCAGTCGGAGCCGTCGCTGGGTCGGCACCGCCCTGGCCGCGGGCCAGGTCGCATTGACGCTGGCGCTGGTCGTTGGGTCGGCCCTGATCTTGGGCGCCGTGGACAACGCGGTGAACGGCGTAGTCGGCTTCGACAAGCAGCGGGTCATGACGGCCCGATTGACTCTGGCGGATGGGCCGTATGCCGACCAGGAGCCCCGACGGCAGTTCGTCGCGCGGGTCCTGGAGCGACTGCAAAGCATGCCGGCTATCGAATCGCTCGGCGCGGTCAGCTTTCTCCCGTACGCCGGGAACAGTTCCAATAGGCCGATTTATCCCGAGGGTGTGGAACTGACCGCCGCCGAAGTGCGCCCCGCCGACCTTCAGCGCACCACCCCGGGCTACTTCGCGACCCTGCGGATTCCCGTGCTCGAGGGGCGCGGGTTGAGCGACGCCGACCGCGCCAATGGCCGGCAGGTCGCGGTCGTCAGCCGCAGTTTCGCCGATCGATACTGGCCGGGTCAGTCACCGCTGGGCCGGCGGTTCAAGATTGCGCCCGATGCGCCCTGGCTGGAGGTCGTGGGGGTGTCGGGCGACATCCTGCACGATTGGTTCATGAACCAGCGGCGGCCCACCTTCTACCGGCCTCTCGGGCAGGACGCGGGCTTGACGCTCGCCTTCGTCGTGCGCACCACGGGCAACCCGACGGACGTGGCTGGCGAACTGCGGCGAGCCATCTCGTCGGCCGATCCGGACCAGCCCGTTCAGGAGTTGCTGCCGATGGAACAGGTCATGGCCGACAAGGTCGGCGGCATCAACTACCTGGCGAAGGCCCTGGCAGCCATGGGCGGCATCGCCCTGGTGCTGGCGTTGATGGGGATTTACAGCCTCGTGGCGTACCTGGCAGCGCGCCGCACCCAGGAGATCGGGGTTCGCATCGCGCTCGGCGCGACGAGGTGGCAGGTCATTCGTCTCAACGTCCACCAGGCGCTCGTCATCACCGGCCTCGGGCTGACGATGGGCACCGCGCTGGCTCTCGTGCTCGGCCGCGTGATGGCTGCGACCCTCTACGGTCTGGTGTCGCTCGAATGGCTGCCGGTAGCGATCATGACCGCGGTCCTCGGTCTGACCGCGCTCGCCGCCGGATTCCTGCCGGCGCGCCGCGCCGCCGCGCTCGACCCGACCGACGCGCTGCGGACGTCCTGACCCGCCTGGAAAATGTCATGACGATGCCGCCGCCATCCCCTCCCCCGCTGGCCGAACGAATCTTGCGCCTCACCATCCGCGACAGCGAGTGGCGCGAGGCGGTGAGCGGCGACTTGCGCGAGGAGTTCGCCGAGGCCGTCGGTCGCCACGGCCTCCCGGCCGCACGCGCGTCGTACTGGCGCCACGCGCTTGGACTGGCCGCGCGATTCGCCGCGGGCCGGCTGGTGCCAGGCGTCACGCCCAGGCGCTGGAAGCCGCGTGACGTCGACCTCGAGCCGGCTCGGAGCTGGACCGTCCTGAGCGACGTCGCACACGCAGGGCGGGCCGTCGTGCAGCGGCCGGGCATCTCGGCAGCCATCGTCGGCACCCTGGCCCTTGCGCTCGCCGCCAACGCGACGATTTTCAGCCTGGCCGATGCGCTCTACCTGCGCCCGTTCCGGTTCGCCGGCGCGGACCGCCTCGTCATCGTCTCGTCCGCCCCGGACAACGACCCGGGCGCCGATCACTCCTCCGTGGCGCCGGCGGACTTCCGAGACTGGGAACGTGAGAGCACCACGCTGATGACGTTTGCCGCCGCGGCCTTCTGGGACCCCAACATGTCGGGCATGGAGAATCCCGAGCAGGTGCCTGGGTTTCGCGTCAGCCCAACCTTTTTCAGTGCTATCGGCGCGGAGACCTTGTTCGGCCGCACGTTCTCGGACCTGGAGGCGGTCCCCGGCTCGAACCGCGTAGTCCTCTCGCATGGGCTGTGGGCGCGCCGCTTCGGATCCGACCCGGCCATCGTCGGGCGCTCGATTCGCTTCGACGGTGAGCCCTACGAAGTGGTGGGAGTGATGAGACCTGGCACGGCGCTCCCCTATGGCGCCGAGGTCTGGGCGCCGCTCGCGTATTCGGACGAGGAGTGGGCGGAACGGGCTCGCGGCGGCCTGCTGGTGATGGCTCGTCTCGCCGACGGGCAATCGATCGGTGCTGCCCGCACGGAGATGGGAGCCATCGTCGAGCGCCAGCGCCGTGCCCATCCGGACACCAACGCGCGCCGCGGGATCACGGTGGTCACCATCACGCGGGGGCTGGCGGATGGCTTCGCGGCGCCGCTGCTGGCCATCTGGCAGGCCGCGGCGATGCTGCTGCTGGCGATTGCGTGCGCGAACATCGCGAACCTGCTGCTGGCGCGCGGCGCGGAACGGCAGCAGGAGTTCGCCGTGCGCCTGGCGCTCGGGGCCGGACGCTGGCGCATCGCGCGCCAGCTGCTGTTCGAAGGCATGTGGCTCGCGCTCGCCGCGCTGGTTGTGACTATTCCGCTGGCGATGGCCGGCGCCGAGGCCACCCGCCGCAGCTTGCCGCCGGGCATCTACCGGTGGGTGCCTGGCATCGACTTCATCCGGGTGGATTTCGCCGCGCTCGGCATGGCGATGGCGCTCGGCATGGTGGCGATGCTGTTCTTCTCGTGGCTCCCCGCGGTGCAGGCCTCGAGGGCGGCGGTCTCCGATACGCTGCGCCAGGGGGGCCGGACGATTTCGGGCGGTCGATCGCGCGGGTGGATGGGCGTAGGGCTCGCGTCAGGACAAGTGGCACTGGCGCTGGCCCTGGTCGTGGGTTCCGGTCTGGTCCTCGGCGGCGTGGACCGCGCGGTCAATGGCGTGCTCGGCTTCGACAAACAGCACCTGATGACGGCGCAGTTGAGGCTGACGACACCGGCGTACGAGGCACCCGAGCGGCGCCGGCAGTTCGTCGATCGGGTGCTGGATCGGCTGCGTGGGATACCAGCCGTGGAAACACTGGCGGTTGCCTCGTCGCTCCCCTACACGGCGGGCTCCGTGACGCGTCCGATACACCCTGAAGGGATCGAGTTGACCGACGCGGAGGTTCGACCGGCCAGGTCGATGAGCGTCTCTCCCGACTACTTCGACGCGCTGCGCGTTCCGCTCCTCGAAGGCCGCGGATTCACCGCCGTGGATCGCGAAGACACGTTGCCGGTGGCCATCGTGAGCCGGGCATTTGCGGATCGCTACTGGCCCGAAGCGTCTCCTGTCGGCCGGCGCTTCAGGATCGCCGCCGACGGGCCGTGGCTCGAGGTCGTGGGTGTGTCCGGTGACGTGGTGCAGGACCTGCTGCTCGACCGGGGGTCGCCGACCTTCTACCGGCCGGTCGCACAGCAGACGCCGTTTGCCACCACGTTCGTCGTACGCACTTCCGCCAACCCGCTCGACCTGAGCGGCGAACTGCGGCGCGCGATTGCGGCCGCGGATCCGGATCAACCGGTGCTGGAGCTGCGCAGCATGGACCAGGTGGTGGCCGACCGGGCGGGCGGCATCATGTCGTTCGCGCGTCTGCTCGCCGTGATGGGGGCCGTTGCCCTGCTGCTGGCGCTGATGGGCATCTACAGCCTGATGGCGTACGCCGCGTCGCGCCGCACGCAGGAGTTCGGCGTGCGCATGGCACTCGGCGCCACCCGGTGGCAGGTCGTGCGCCTGTCCCTGCGGCAGGCGGCCATCGTCACCGCGTGCGGCCTGGTGGCTGGCGCCGGACTGGCTGTGGGACTGAGCCGCGTGATGTCGTCGGCGACGTTCGGCCTGGTGTCGGTCGACGTCGTGTCGATCGCGCTCATGACCGCCGCGCTCGGCGCCACCGTGATGGCGGCCGGCTGGCTGCCGGCGCGCCGCGCAGCGCGCCTGGAACCGACGGAAGCTCTCAGAATCTTGTGATCTCTTGAGGTGGTGATCGGGCGATCGATCGATTGATCTGGGGATCTGGAGATCTATCGGTCGATGTATCTGGTGTCCCTGTTACGGCTGCGTGGGCGGGGCTGCGTTGGGACCGGGCGCGGCTTCGTCAGCCTGGAAGTTGCATTCCTTGTGCGAGGAATCGCAGAACGGCTTCCGCTTGGACTGCCCGCACCGGCACAGGGCGAAGGGCTTCTTGTTGAGGATGTACTCGTTGCCGTTCCAGTCGACGAGCTTCACATCCTCGCCCTCGACCAGCAGCGACCCGTTCTGACGCACCTTGATCGTGACCATCCTTACCCCTTCTGCATCGCGGACAGGAACTCCGCGTTACCCTTCGTCTTCGCCATCTTGTCCAGTAGCAGTTCCATGGCCTCGACCGGCGACAGCGGGTTGAGTACCCGGCGCAGGACGTAGACGCGCTGCAGATCTTCCTTGGGAATGAGCAGCTCCTCCTTCCGGGTGCCGCTCTTCAGGATGTCGATCGCCGGGAACACGCGTTTGTCGGCGAGCTTCCGGTCCAGGTTGATCTCCATGTTGCCCGTGCCCTTGAACTCCTCGAAGATCACGTCGTCCATGCGCGAGCCGGTGTCTATCAGCGCGGTGGCGATGATGGTCAGTGAGCCACCCTCCTCGATGTTGCGGGCGGCGCCGAAGAAGCGCTTGGGCTTCTGCAGGGCGTTGCTGTCGAGACCGCCCGAGAGCACCTTGCCCGAGGGCGGAATCACGGTGTTGTAGGCGCGCGCGAGGCGCGTGATCGAGTCGAGCAGGATGATCACGTCCTTCTTGTGCTCGACCAGGCGCTTGGCCTTCTCGATCACCATCTCGGCCACCTGCACGTGCCGTTGTGCCGGCTCGTCGAACGTGGACGAGATGACTTCGCCGTCCACCGACCGGACCATGTCGGTCACCTCCTCCGGCCGCTCGTCGATGAGCAGGACGATCAGATAGGCCTCGGGGTGGTTCTTGACGACCGACTGCGCGATATTCTGCAGCAGCATCGTCTTGCCGGTCCGCGGCGGCGCGACGATGAGGCCGCGCTGGCCCTTGCCGATCGGCGTCATCAGATCCATGACGCGGGCCGACAGGTTCTCGGCGTCGGTTTCGAGCCTGAAGCGCTCCTGCGGGTAGAGCGGCGTGAGGTTCTCGAAGAACAGCTTTTCGCGCGCCTGGTCGGGGCCTTCGAAGTTGACCGCTTCGACTTTGATCAGCGCGAAGTAGCGCTCCCCTTCCTTCGGCGGCCGGATCTGCCCGGAGACCGTGTCGCCGGTCTGCAAGTCGAACTTGCGGATCTGTGAAGGGGACACGTAGATGTCGTCGGGGCCCGGAAGGTAGTTGTAGTCCGGGGCGCTGAGGTACCCGAACCCGTCGGGCAGCACCTCGAGCACGCCTTCCGAGAAGATGAACCCGCTCTGCTCGGTCTGCGCCTTCAGGATCTGGAAGATCAGCTCCTGCTTGCGCATTCCGGTGGCGCCGGCCACCACCAGGTCCTTGGCGACCTGGGTGAGCCGTTGGATGCTCATCTCCTTCAGCTCGGTGATGTTCAGTCCCTTCTTGCCCTCCGCGTTCTGGGCGTTCTGGAGCTCGATGACTTCGTTGGCGACGTCGGGTTGAGGGGGGGGCTGCTGTCCGCGGTGGGATCCTTGACGCTTGTGGCTGGGCATAGCGGGTCGATCGATTCGGGGTTCGAGGTTCGGAGTGCTCGGTTCGGGGTTCTGGTTCTCGCGCTTCCGGGCCGGTCGCCTGCCGGGCTCGTTGTTCGTAGCTGCGATTGTCCGGGTATCGAGGGTTTCGACGTGCCGGGGCTTATTCGAAGGGGAACCCGGGAACGAACGAGGCAGGCTGATCGGTGACTAGCTGAGTATAGCAGAAGTCTGCCCCGACGCATTCGAGGCCTTACCCAGTGCCGCCCCGACTGGCCGCCTCGGCTGTCTTCTCGCCGTTCCGAGCCCGGAGCCTCGTTAGAATGAAACCCGTGCGTGGGCTGACCTTGCCGCTGGTGCTGCTGGCCGCCCTCACCTTCCTGGTGGGGCTCGGCCGCGGTCCTATCACCGATGCTGACGAAGCCTTTTACGCGGAAGCCGCTCGCGAGATGGTCGAGTCGGGCGATTGGGTCACCCCGTTCTACAACTACGAGCCCCGCTTCCAGAAGCCCATCCTGTATTACTGGCTCACCGCGGCCACTTACCTCGCCACCGGTCCAACCGAGTCGGCGGCCCGGCTGTGGTCCGCCTTGTCCGGGGTAGGGCTGGTTCTCCTGACCGCCGCCTGCGCCCGGCGGTGGTACGACGATGGCGTCGGGCTGCTGGCGGGCGCGATCGTCGCCACCAGCTTCGGGTACTACAGCATCGGACACATGGCGCTGCCGGATCTGCTGCTCACCTTCTTCATTACGGCGGCTATCTGGACCGCCCTCGTGGCCATGCTCGACGCACCGCGGGCGCGGTCTCGCTGGGTGGCCCTGACCGCGCTCGCCGTCGCGGCAGGGTTTCTGACCAAGGGGCCCGTCGGTGTCGTCATCCCCGGGCTGGTCGTGCTGCCCATCGTGCTCCTCGAGCGCCGGGGCCTGAACCTTCGCCTGAGCGACGCGGGGCTCGCCCTCCTCATCTTCGTCGTCGTGGCGTTCCCGTGGTACGGCGCGATGTGGAGCCGTCACGGTTCCGTCTATTTCGAGAGTTTTTTCCTCGGAGACAACGTCGAGCGTTTTGCGACCGACCGCTTCAACGACCCCCGAGCCTGGTGGTTCTATGGACCGGTGCTGCTGGGCGGTCTCCTCCCGTGGACGCCCATCGCGCTGGTGTGGCTCGGCCCCGCATGGCGGTTCCTCACCCGCCGGCAGGACCTGGAGACAATGGAGCTCCGGCTCCTGCTCTGGGGCCTGCTCCCGCTGGTTTTCTACTCAATTTCCGTGGGCAAGCAGCCGCGCTACATCCTGCCTGTCCTGCCGCCGCTGGCCATCCTGCTCGCGCAGTCGGTGCTGGAGCGCACCCGGGACTGGCGATCCCTGGACGGCGCGCGGGTGCGCGTGCGCCGTGCCCGCCCGATTGTCGCGGGGGCGCTCGGGGCGGGCGTTCTCCTGATCCTGTTGGCCCTGGCGATGTGGCGCGTGCAACCGCTGCTGCTGAACGTCGCCCCGATGCAGACGACCGCGGCCGGACTGGTGATCGGTCTGATGGGGGCGATGGTCATCGCGGTTGGTGTCTCCGGCGCCTGGCGCCAGGTGCCGGCGGCGCTGGCAATCGCAGCCGCGGTCACCTTTGCCGCCATTCAGTACGGTGGGCTCACCGGTTCCGGCGACGACACGGTCGAGCAGGTGGCGCGCGCGGTCGTGTCCGCCCGTCAGGGCGGCGAAGCCGTCGGCACACACCAGATGCTCGTCCGCAATCTTGTGTTCTACACGCACGTGCAGACGACGGACCTCATTACCGATGAACAGGTCACGACGTTCCTGAAGCGCACCGAACGCGTGTTGGTGGTGGCGCCCGCCGAGGCCGTCGCGCGCCTGGAGCAGGCCGAGGGGCGCCGCTACGAGCACCTGGCCGAGTTCCCCTACTTCAACCAGGCCGGCATTCGGGTACGCACCCTGATCGCGCCGGAGGCCACGCGTGACCTGATGCGCGTGCTGCTCATCGCCAATCGGTGAGGCTCACTTGACGCGCTTGCCGCCCGTCCGGTCGTCGGGCACGAACTTGTCTCGTGCCGGCATCACCACCTTCGGCAGGCTGGCGGCGTCCATCACCGCGTCTTCCTTCACGATCCCGTTCAGGAACAGCAAGTACGCGACGATGCCGTAGGTCTCGTCAGCGGTCAGCGTGCCGGGGCGTTGAAACGGCATGGCGCGGGCGGTGTAGTCGAAGAGCGTGGTGGCGTACGGCCAGTAGCTCCCGATGGTGCGGATCAATTTCGGATCGGTCGCGTGCGCGAAGCTGTCGCCGTCGTTGCGTCCGACCAGCCGCTCGGCCGAGCCCCCTTCTCCCTTGCCGCCGTGGCACGACGCGCACTTGGCGGAGTAGACGGAGGCGCCGTCACGCACGGTGCCTGTGCCCGGGGGCAGGCCGCGCCCGTCGGGCATCACGTCGATGTCGAGGGCGCGAATCTCCTCTGGCGTGGCCGGACGTCCCAGGCCGTAGCGCGCTGGTGCTTGCGCGGCGGTGGCGACCGCCCCCACGCACGTCAGTGCCACGACGAGTCCAAGCCACCCACCGCGGTTCATGCCGCACCGCCCAACAGCCGCACGGTCCCGTCCGCGGCCACCTGCCACGCGCGGATGTTGTTGAAGTGGTACTGGGTATAAGGCCCTCGGGCCTTGAGCAGCTCGGCGGTCGTGGGCTGCACGTAGCCGGTTTCGTCGGTCGCGCGGCTCATCAGCACCGCCTCCTGCCCCTTCCACTCCCATGGCAGGCGGAAGCGGGTATGGCACTTCGAGAGTACCGGCTCATCGAGGGACGCATTGCGCCACTGGCGACCACCGTCGACGCTGACTTCGACGCGCGTGATCTTGCCGCGGCCGCTCCACGCGAGTCCACGAATCTCACGCCACCCCTGGCCGTCGAGGCGATCCGGATACGCCGGCTCGGTGATGAGCGACTTTGCGTCCATCACGAGACTGAACAGGCGAGCGGTGCCGTCGGGCAACGGATCGGTGTACTTCGACGTCTCTTCCCTCGTCATGAACGGCTGATCGGCGACCTCGATGCGGCGTAGCCACTTGACGTTCGCGTTGCCCTCGACGCCGGGCAGCATCAGGCGGACCGGGTAGCCCTGCTCGGGCCGGAGCGCTTCCCCATTCTGTCCATAAGCGATCAACGCGTCGTCGTTGGCGATCTCCATCGGCACGCTGCGCGTCATCACAGCCGCGTCCGACCCTTCCGCCAGCAGCCACTTCGCCTTCGGCGAAACCCCGACCTCGCGCAACAGCGTCGCGAGACGCACGCCTGTCCACTCGCTGGTGCTGGTCAGGCCGTCGGTCTGCTGAGGTGACAGATCGGCGGTCGGCGTGGTGAGCCGATAGACGCGACCGCCGTTCCCCGAGCATTCGATGAACCGGATGACCGAGATGCCTGGGAAGCGCTTGAGATCGGCGAGCGTGAACAGCGTGGGTCGCTCCACCATGCCGTGGATGAGCAGCGAGTACTGCTGCGGGTCGATGGCCGGGACGCCGGCGTGATGCCGCTCGAAGTGCAGGTCGGAGGGCGTGATGATGCCATCCAGGTCCTGCAGCGGCGTGAAGGTCGCCGAGCGCGCCGGGCTGAAGGCCATGCGCGCCGGCTTCTCGAACGGTGATCGAGCCCCGACTTCACGGCCGGGAGGGCCCTGAACCTTGGTGGGGTCTTGTGCCTGCGCGCCAAGGGGAAGCGCGGCACCCACGAGTCCCGCGGAGCCAGCCGCCAGAACGCGACGCCGAGAGATGCGCGACGACTTCATCAGTGTTCCTCCCAGATTTTGCCGGGGTTGAGGATGCCGCGCGGATCGAACGCGGCTTTGACCCGTTGCATCAGCCCGATGACCTCGGGCGCGAGCTCAAGGCTGACGTAGGGCGCCTTGGAGAGGCCGATCCCGTGTTCGCCGCTAATCGATCCTTCGAGGCCGATGACGCCGCGAAAGAGCGCGCGGGCGGCGGCTTCTGCCCTGTGCATCGCGTCGGGATTCCCAGGGTCGACCATGATGTTCACGTGAATATTGCCATCACCGGCATGGCCGAAGCTCGGAATCGCGAGCTGGTGCTCACGTTCCAGTCGTGACACCAGGGCGAACAGCTGAGGCACGCGGCCACGCGGCACAGAGACGTCGTGATTGATCTTATGGGGCGCCGCGGCCCGCAGCGCATACGAGAGCTCGCGGCGAGCCTCCCATAACAGCTGCCGCTCGGCTTCGGTGGCCGCCCGCTTCACTGACAGCGCACCGGCTCGACGACACGCATCTTCGACCAGCGTCAGCTCCTCGGCGACTCCCGCGGGGACGCCATCGACCTCCAGCAGCAGCATGCCACCGGTGCCAGGGGGAGCGACGGCTCGGCCCAGGTACTTTTCCACCGCGCGGAGTGAGCCAGAGTCGATGAGCTCGATGGTGGCCGGCACCACACGCGCCTCAAGCAGCGCGGTGACGCCCCCGACCGCGGCGTCGACGTCGCGGAACGTGGCCTGCACGGTGGCGCTCGCCTTCGGCTTCGGGATCAGCCGGAGCGTGATCTCGGTGAGAATCGCCAGCGTGCCTTCCGATCCGACGAGCAGCTGCGTGAGGTCGTAGCCGACCACGTTCTTCACCGCCTTGGAGCCGGTGCGGATGATCTCGCCGGTCGGGAGGACCGCCTGCAGGGCCAGCACGTAGCGGCGTGTGGTGCCGTATTTCACTGCACGTGGACCTCCTGCGCACTCCGCGACGTTGCCGCCCAGGGCCGAGATCTTCAGGCTGGCCGGGTCAGGCGGATAGAAGAGCCCGCGGGCTTCGGCGGCATCCTGCAACTGGTAGGTGAGCACGTTGGGCTGCACCACCGCGATCTGGTTCGCGCTGTCGACCTCGAGAATGCGGTCGAAGCGTTCCATCGACAGCAGCACGCCTCCCCGAATGGGCACGGCGCCACCGGTGTATCCGGTCCCGGCGCCCCGTACCACGAGGGGGATGCGCTGGTCGTTGCAGATGCGCGCGATGCACGCGATGTCTTCGACAGTTCCCGGGATCAGCACCAGGTCGGCAGCCGTGCCGCGCTGGAGCGCATCGGTGCCGTAGGCCAGCCGGGACGCGCCATCATCCCGGGCCCACTCCGCTCCCGTTACGGTGACGAGCGCGTCGTGGATCTCGGGGCTGATGGACACCGGCTGGTCAGCTCCGCGTGGCTGCCGGGCTCGCCTGCCCCGAGCGGCGGGCGATGAAGGCGTGGATGCGATCGGCGCCCTCGCGCAGGCGGTCCATGGACGTCGCGTAGGAGAGGCGGAAGAAGCCCGGAGCGTCGAAACCCTCCCCCGCCGTAACCGCAACATGGGCCTCGGCGAGTAAGGCCTCGGCAAACGCGTTGGTGCTGAGGAACCCGGTGGCCTCGAGGACGTCGGCGATGTACGGGAACAGGTAAAACGCGCCGCGCGGCTTCACGCACGTGATCCTTGGATCGGCGGTCAGCCAGCCCCACACCGCGTCCCTCCGCCGCCGGTACTCGTCGAGCATCATGGTCACGCCGTCCTGCGGACCGGTGAGCGCCGCAATCGCGGCTTTCTGGGTGATCGAGTTGACGTTCGAGGTGGAGTGCCCCTGGAGCGCGTTGCACTGGGCGATGAAGGCCGCGGGCCCAATCGCCCAGCCACAACGCCAGCCGGTCATGGCGTACGCCTTCGAGGCCGCGCTGCAGATCACCGCGCGATCGCGCAGCCGGTCGGTGAGCACCCGCGGAAGGTTGTGGGCGACCGGGTCGTAAATCAGCTTCTCGTAGGTCAGGTCGGCAACCACCCACAGGCCTCGGCGGGAGGCTTCGTCGGCGATGGCCGACAGGCCCTCTTCCGAAATCAAGGCGCCAGCCGGGTTGCTGGGCGAGTTGATCAATATCGCTTTGGTGCGCGGCCTGATCGCCGCGAGAATCGCGTCGGCGTGAATGGCGAACGCGTCCTCAGGCGAGGTCTGGACGACCACCGGCTCGGCGCCGGCCAGCTTGATCTGCTCGGGAATGGTGGGCCAGTACGGCGCGTGCGTGATGACCTCGTCACCGTGGTCGAACAGCGCCAGCGCCGTGTTGTACAGCGCCTGCTTCCCTCCCGCCGTCACGATCACTTCCTCGGGCTTGAACCCGACGCCGTAATCGAGCTGGTAGCGCTGGCAGATCGCCTGCCGCAGCTCGGTGATACCGGCCGACGGCGTGTACTTCGTGAAGTTCTGGTCGAGGGCGGTATGGGCCGCCGCTTTCACGTGCTCCGGAGTCGGGAAGTCGGGCTCGCCCGCTCCCAGGTCGACGACGTCGATGCCTTGACGCCGCATCCGGTCCGCCTCGGCGGTCACCTTCAGCGTGGCTGAGGGCGCGATCTGTCGCATGCGTTCGGCAAAGCTCATGTCGGTCTCGCGTCAGGAAGAAGCCGGGCCTGCCGGCGGGCGTGGAGCTTCGCCTCGACGACCGGTGGCACGAGGCCATCAATCGGTCCGCCGAGGCTGAACACTTCCTTGATCAGCCGCGAGCTGATGTAGGTGTACTGCTCGGCGGGCATCAGGAACGTCGTCTCGATATGGGGCGCGAGATGGCGGTTCATCAGCGCCATCTGAAACTCGTATTCGAAGTCGGACACCGCGCGCAGCCCACGGACGATGACCGATGCGCCCTTCTGCCGGGCGTAGTCCACCAGAAGTCCCTCGAATGTGTCCACCGTGACATTGTCCCGCCCGGCGAACACGTCCTCGATGATCGCCACCCGCTCGTCGACGCTGAACAGCGGGCGCTTGTCCGCGTTGAGGAGCACGGCCACCACGATCCGGTCGTACAGCCGCGCCGCACGCTCGATGATGTCGACGTGCCCCATGGTGAGGGGATCGAACGAGCCGGGACACACCGCGATGCGGGCCGGAGTGGCGCTCATAGGTAGAAGGACAAAGTACTGTCGCCGGCCTTGACGCTCCGGTGAGGCGGCCGCCCGTGCAGCGCCGGCGGCGGACGCCGCGACGCATGCTCGAGCACCAGCACGCCCCCGGCCGCCCGCTGTTCCGCGGCGGCCTGGACCAGCTCGTCGAGACCCTTGTCATCATACGGCGGATCGACGAAGACAATCTCGAACGGGCCACCAGCGATGGGCGCATCGAGCGCGCGGCGCGCGTCAGCGCGCAGGATCATACACTGCTCCTCGGCGGCAAGGCGGGCACGATTCTCAGCGATCAGCACCTGGGCCCGGCGATCCTGCTCGACGCAGACGGCGCTGGCCGCGCCCCGGCTCAGGGCCTCGAGTGCCACTGCGCCCGTGCCCGCGTACGCGTCGAGCACTCGGGCGCCGGGGACGCGGTTGGCCAGGATATTGAACAACGTCTCGCGGAGCCGATCGGAAGTGGGCCGCACTCCCGGCCAGGTGGGCGTCTTGAGCAGCCGCCCCTTGTGAGCGCCGGCGATGATGCGCATGGCTCAGCCCACCGTGATCAGCCCGAACTGCCGCTGCCACACCGAGCGAACGTAATCCTGCTGAGCCTGCGTCAGACGGGCCTCGTCCACGCGGAGGCGCGCCTCGGTGAAGGCCAGCTCCAACAGGTCGGCGTCGCGCGTGAGGTCGCCGGTACGCAGTTGCGGCAGCCCCGACTGGCGGGTGCCGAAGAAATCGCCCGGCCCGCGAATCTGAAGGTCCTTCTCCGCGATCACGAACCCGTCGGTGCTGGCCGCCATCGCCTTCAAACGCTCACGCGCATCGTCGGACCAGGGCGCCTGGTAGACGAGGACGCAGGTGGACGCGTGGGCGCCGCGGCCGATGCGGCCGCGCAGCTGGTGGAGCTGCGACAGTCCGAACCGCTCGGCATGTTCCACCACCATCAGCGTCGCGTTCGGGACGTCGACGCCGACCTCGACGACCGAAGTCGCCACCAGGATGTGCAGGCGGCCGTCGCTGAAGGCACGCATGACGGCGTCTTTGTCGTCGCCCTTCATGCGCCCGTGCAGCAGCGCCACCTCGTACTCGGGGAAGACCCGCGTCATCTCATCGGCCATCGCCGTGGCGGCGCGGAGGTCCACTTTCTCGGATTCCTCCACCAGCGGATACACCACGTAGGCCTGCCGCCCCCGCGCCGCCTCCCCGCGGATGAGGGCATAGACCTCGTCGCGTCGCGAGTCCGGCTTCACCAGGGTTCGAATCGGCTGGCGGCCAGGCGGCAGGCCGCGAATCACCGACACGTCCATGTCCCCGCAGGTGGTCAGCGCCAGCGTCCGCGGGATCGGCGTGGCGGTCATGACCAGCACGTCAGGGTTGACGCCCTTTCCGGCCAGCGTGCCGCGCTGGATGACCCCGAATCGGTGCTGCTCGTCGATGATGACCAGCGCCAGATCCCGGAACGCCACCTGCGCCTGGACCAGGGCATGCGTGCCAATCACCATGTCGATCTCACCGCGTTCGATGGCGGGCAGCAGCGCTTTTCGCTTGGCCGCGGTCACGCGCCCGGTGAGCAGACGGACGCGGTACGATGTGCCGTCCAGCCATTTCATTGCCGTGCGGAAGTGCTGCTCGGCCAGGATCTCGGTCGGCGCCATGAAGGCCACCTGGAACCCGTTCTCCATCGCGACCAACGCGGCCAGGACCGCGACGATGGTCTTGCCGGCGCCCACATCGCCCTGGAGCAGGCGATGCATCGGCCACGTGCGCTGCATGTCAGCGACGACCTCGGCCAGCGCATCGCGCTGTCCCGGCGTGAGCTTGAAAGGCAGCACGGCGCGCGCGGCCGCACGAATCTCGTTGGTGACATGGCAGACGCGCACCTTCCGCACCTGGGCATTCTCGTGGCGCCTCAGCGCGAGCCCGGCCTGGAAGACGAAGAAGTCCTCGAAGATCAGGCGGCGCTGGAAGGGTGTCTCGAAGCGGTTCAGGGCCTCGACGTCCACCGTCCGTGGCGGGAAGTGAGCCGCGCACAGCGCGTCGCGGCGCTCGGGCCAGGCGTGGGCGAGCAACAGCTCCTCGGGTACGGGATCGTAGAGCGGAGCGGGCAGCATGGCGAGGGCCTGCCACACGAAGCGGCGTTGCATGTTCGTCGTCACGCTGCCGGTTCGCTCGTAGATCGGGACGATGCGGCCGGTATGCAGGCCTTCGGGGCTACCGGCGTCCGCGAAGGTACCCTCGGCTTCGGTTGCGTGGGCCGCGTCGATGATCTCGAACTCGGGGTCGGTGATTTGCAGACCGCGCGATCCCCACAACTCCACCTTGCCGAAGAGCACGATGTGCTGATGGGGACGGATCACGTCCTTGAGGAAGGCCTGGTTGGGCCACACGACCTGGACTTGCCCGCTGGCATCCTGGACGAGCGCGGTGAACAGCCTGAAATTCGCGCGTCGTGTGTGCTGCAGGTGACAGCTCAGGACTTCGCCGCTCACCGCCGCCGTCTGGCCGGGCCGCAAGGCGACGATGGGCTGCATCCGGCTGCGGTCTTCGTACCGCATGGGGAACCGGAACAGCAGGTCTTCAACTGTGTGCAGGCCGGCTTTCTTCAAGTCGGCTGCCTTGCGCGGACCGACGCCCTTCAGGAACTGCAGGGGGGTCTGCAGTACGTCCGACGACATGGACTAGAACTTACAAGTTCAAAGTTACAAGTTCAAAGTTCAAAGTGTAGCGCTGGACCGGCCACGTTGGACCTGAACGTGCTACTGCACCACCGTCGCCTTGTCGGTGACAACGTCGATGCGCTGAATCTGGGAGGGCAGGTCGAACGGCGCGTCGAGATTGACGCCGTTGGGCATGTCGGGAGACCTGGTGTAGTAGGCGACAACTTCCTGCAGCAGCGACTTCGGAATCGGAACGCCGCTGACTTCCGCGCTTTCGAGGAGGAACTGCCCCTTGCCATCGGCGGTCTTCAGGGTTCCCGAGGCGGTCATGGGGAGCTTTCCCCCGAGGTACGCCGCCGGGTCGAACCATCCGCCGCTGCTCTTTCTCCGGATGCCATCGAGATCGACCACGGCGCGGCCGTTCAGGCGGCCCTGATCGAGCAGCGACACGGACGGCTCGGTCACCCCCGTCGGGAACTTCGCCGTGAGCCGCAGCTGCAGGTACGCGTTGACCTCGTCGCCCGCAAACTCCGTCTGGTAGCCCGTAGGCCGGGTCTCACCCCGCGCCAGGACCGCGTTCATCTTCGCCTCGAACGCGGCCGCCTGCTGTGACGTCGGCGCACCGGCCAGGACGAGCGTCGATGTGGAGACGAGGGCCGTCAGCAGCGTCAGTCGGCTCATGGGAGCAGTTTACCAGCCCTCGTACTTCGAACCCCCTGCTTCGCCCCTGTGGTTTTCGAGCCTGCCTGATTCGATCGGCGGGATTCGAAACGTCGTGCTCGGTTGTCAGTGCTGACGCCGTTGCTGCAGCCGGTTCTGCCGGGCGCGCATCAACAGTTCCAGCTTTCGGCGCTCGAGCTGCTCCTCCAGCACCCGGAACCGCGCCTGCTGGCGCAGGTCGAGAACCTCGTCGATCTGGTTGTAGGCACTCCGCAGCTCCGCGGCGCTCCGCGACTCCAGCTCCTGTAGCGCCGACAGCCGTTCCTTCAAGGCCGCGTCGTCGGGCGGCGTCGTCGCCCGGGGATTGCTGAGCCGCTGGAGGTCGGCCATCAGCTTCACCCGCTGGCCGAGGTTGGCGCGCCGAGTGTCCTGCAGCGTGCGGAGGCGCGTGATGAAATTTGGATACTGCTTCTCCGACAGCGCCAGCGCCTGCTGGGCATCGGCCATCAGCATCGCGTCGAAAAGACGCTGGATCTCGCCGGGGCGGAGGTCCGGAGCGCTGTCGAGCGGCGGACCAACGGCCCCTTGGGCCAACGTCGTGGCCGCGCTGGTGAACATGGCGAGGACGGCGACGAGCAGGCGGATCGAAGACATCGGTTCAGGACTTTGCTCGGGTCAGTT
>DATLLC010000082.1:0-10888 GCA_035538015.1 Vicinamibacterales bacterium | reverse complement strand
GGCCTTCATCAGGTTGACGTCGACACCGGCGTCGATCAGCGTCAGCGCCACGTCGGTGTAACCCTGGCGGACCGCGAAATGCAGCGGCGCCATCCCACCCTGTGCGTGCACCAGCTCGTTGAAGAAGTACTGCCGGTCGAGGCCCGCGACGCGCGGACGCGGCGCGTTGGCCGGACGCGCCGGGCGCGGCGCCGGCGCACCGCCCGGACCGGTGTTGGCCAGCGTGCGGCCTTCGGGATTGGAGCCGTCCTGGCTGAGCGCGGACAGGTCCGTCAGCTTCGTCGCGATCGCCGGATCCGCGCCGCGCGCGAGCAGCAGCTTCACGGCCGGAAGGCGATTGGCTGCCGCCGCGAACATCAGCGCGGTATGCCCGCGTTCGGTTTCGCGGGCGTTGGCCTGCGCTCCGGCCTCGAGCAGCGCGCCGAGCGTCTCGGTATCACCGGCCGCCGCCGCGAGCATCAGCGGCGTCGTCCCGCGGGCCGTCGTCGCGTTGGCGTCGGCGCCCGCCGTCACCAGGGCCCGGACAACCGTCGCAGAGCCGCGCTCGGCGGCAACGTGCAGCGGCTGGTAACCGCCAAACCGGGTGGCCGCGCGATGGTTCGCGCCGGCGACCAAGAGCATCGACGCCATCTCGGCATCGCCTCGCGTCGCCGCCCAGTGCAGCGCGGTCACGCCGTCACCCTGAACCGCGTTGACGTCCGCGCCCTGCTTCAACAGCTGGCGGACCGCATCGCGATCGCCGTTCATCGCCGCGTCCGGCACGGTGGCGGCGGCGGCGCCCAGGTTCAGCGCCAGCACACACGCCGCGACCAGGCTCGTGGCCCCGCCTGTCAGCCAGCGTCGCATCTGATTCCGCATCATCATCGCGCCTCTCAGAAGTCTTGAGGTCCTGTGGTCTCGAGGTCTTGGGGTCTTGGGCCCTTCCGAGTCCCGACTGCCGACTGCCGACTGCCGGTTGCCGGTTACCCGTTGCCGGTTGCCGACTACCGATACCCCTACCCCGCCACCGTCGATCCCGTCACCGCATTCAACGCGAACTCCCCGGTCGAATCGCCGATGGTCTTGACATCGTCGAGCCCGAGCATGTGCATGAGCGGCAGGAACACGTTGGCCATCGGCGTGCCGTCCGCTGCCTTGAGGTGGAGTCCGCCCTTCAGCGCTCCACCGGCGTGGCCGGCGATGAACAGCGGGCAGCGCTTGTGGTTGTGCACGTTCGGGTTGCCCATCGGCGAGCCGTAGATGATCAGGCTGTTGTGCAGCAGGTTCTGCTCGCCGTCCGGTGTGTTCCTGAGGCGTTCCAAGAAATACGGCAGCAGGCTCACATGATAGCGGTTGATTTTCGCGAACTCCTTGATCCGCTCCTCGCGTTCGGCGTGGTGCGACGCGTTGTGGAAGCCGGTGCTGACGCCGGCCTCCTTGTAGACGCGGCCCGACACGTCGCGCGAGATCTTGAACGAGGTGACGCGCGTCAGGTCCGAGGCAAACGCGAGCGCCTGCAGGTCGAACATCAGCCTCATGTGCTCTTCGAACGAGTCGGGGACGCCCTTGGGCGCTCCCGGCAACTCGCGCGGCTCGCCGCTCGTGTTCTTGGCCTCCACCCGCTGGATCCGCCGTTCGATCTCGCGGACGTCTTCGAGGTAGTCGGTGAGGCGCGCCCGATCGGCCGGGCCGAGCTCGGCCTTCAGGCGCTGTACCGAGGCCGTCACCGCGTCGATGATGCTGCGGTCTTCCTTCCGCCGTGCCGCCCGTTCGGCAGGCGTCGCGCCGCCGCCGAAGAGCTGATCGAACACGGCTCGCGGGTCCCGTATCATCGGCAGCGGCTCGGATGGTGCGGCCCACGAAATCGAGTCCGTGTAGGCGCACGAGTATCCATACTCGCAACCGCCGGCCTGGTCGACGTTCTCGATGCACAGCTGCATCGACGGGATCACCATCTCCTGGCCAAACCGCCGCGCGTACATCTGATCGATCGACGTGCCGGCCCAGAGATCGGAGCCCTGGGTCTGCTTCGGATGGGCCTGGGTGAGGAAGACCGCGGCCGAGCGGAAGTGGTCACCCCCGATTTCGGGCGCGGCGAACGCCTCGGCGTTCCTCGCATCGGTGTTGCTGACGATGGTGATGTCGTTCTTGAAGGGCTCGAGCGGCGACAGGATGGTGGACGAGAGATCGAAGTCGCGGCCCACGCCGGCTGGCGACCACATGTTCGACTTGAGCCCGTAGGCGGTGCTGCCCGCCGAGCCATGGGGCACCTCGATGCAGACGAACCGCACGCGGCCAGCGGCGCCCTGTGCGCGCGCGGCGCGCGTCGGCACCATGGCCTCGAGCAGCGGCAACGCCAGCGTAACCCCCATGCCCTTCAGAACCGTCCGTCGATCGAGGTGTCGCTTTGTGAGGAACATCACCACTCGCTCCTTGAGGTCCTGAGCTCTCGAGGTCCTGGGCTGATCAGGGCCTCGCGTCGCCGGCCACCGTCTGCCGGCTGCCGCCTTCCGCTGCCGGTACCTGCATCATCCTGAACGCCTGGCTGTGCACGACGCCCTGAATGAACGCCGACAGGCGGTAGTCCTGCCGGGCCGCATCGCGAACGATGGCACGGACAGTGGGCATGTCATGGTAGCCGAGCTGCCGGCCGAGCGCGTAGGTCATCAGGTTCTCGGTGAACGACCGCCACAGCGTTTCTTCATGTGACAGCAGGGCGGCGCGAAGGCCGGCGGGACCGTCCACCTGCGTGCCCTCGTACAGCTCGCCCGTGGGATCGACCGGGACGCCGCGATCGAAGTTCCGCCAGCGGCCGGTCACGTCGTAGTTTTCGAGTGCCAGGCCGAGCGGGTCGATCACCTTGTGGCAGGAGTTGCACGCCGGGTTGCGGCGGTGGACCTCCATGCGCTCGCGTACCGACAGCACTCGCGTACCGTCGGCGTCCTTGGTCTCGTCGAGCGTTGGCACGTTGGGCGGGGGTGGTGGCGGCGGCGATCCGAGCAGCACCTGCATCACCCACTTGCCACGCTGGACCGGCGAGGTGCGATCGGCCACCGAGGTCAGGAGCAGGACGCTCCCCTGGCCCAGGATGCCGCGCCGATTCGGGGGCAGCGTCACCTTGCGGAACTCGTCGCCGGTGACGTTCGCAATCCCGTAGTGCCTGGCGATCCGCTCGTTGACGAACGAGTAGTCGGCGGTGATGAGCTCGCGGACGCTGCGGTCCTCGCGCACGAGGTGTTCGAAGAACAACTCGGTCTCCCGCCGCATCGCCTGCGACAGCGACCGATCCCAGAAGGGATAGAACAGCCCGTCGGGCCGGATCTTGTCCACGTCCTGCAGCCGAAGCCACTGCGAGGCGAACCGGGTGGCCAGCGCGCTCGCGCGAGGATCGGCCAGCATCCGCTGGACCTGCTGGTCGAGGCCGGCACGGGTGGACAAGGCCTTCGCCTGCGCCGCCTGGCGCAACAGCCCGTCGGGGAGGGAGCCCCAGAGGAAGAACGACAGGCGCGAGGCGAGCTCCACGTCCGCGACGCGATAGGGGCCGGCCGGGGCGGCCGACGGCGCCCGTTCGGCACGGAACACGAACCGCGGATTCGCCAGGATCGATTGCACGACCAACCGGATGCCATCCTCGAAGCCGCCCGGCTCGCGTCCTTCGCTGTAGAACTTCATCGCGTCCTGCAGGTCCGCGGGAGACGCCGAGCCGCGGAACGCGCGCTCGGTGAGGGACTTCGCGATCGACAGCGCGCATCGTTCCTCTTCCGCGGCCGAGGTCGGCCGGCACGAGAACACCCGTTGCCGGCTGGGCGTGTCGGAGACGCCGGTCACCTCGAGCGGGCCCTGGATCGTGACGTCCTGGATGTGCGGGAGCGCCGTGATCCCGAAGCCGGTGCCGATGCGCGTGTCGATCAGCGTCGAGTCGATAGGGATCATCAGGTCGTCCACCGGGCCCGCGAAGTGCCTCGGGAAGACCACCGCGATCCGCTGCGGACCAGCCTTGATGTGAATGGGCGCGCTCTCGACGGTCATCGCCTTCTGATCGGCGTCGCTCATCCCGGAGTGGATCTCGAGCACCGCGGCGCGCTCGCCGTTGACGAGGATCTCGACCGGTTCCTTGCGCTCGGCCAGGGCGATGGACGTGTTGCCGAACAACTCGCCGGACACCGTCCGCACCATGATCACCTGGAACAGGTAGGTGCCGTCCGCCGGGAACGTGTGCACGACCGACATCCCGCCGCGGGCGCCGAAGGGCGTTCCCTCGACGTGGCGCATCTGCGACTCGAACTGCGGAATGCGGTAGGTCGCCGACGTCGCGCTCGCGCCGCGATCCCCGATCGCCAGCCGGCTGATCTGACTGGCCGCGCGCAGATAACCTTCGAACAGTGCCGGCGAGAAGCTCTGCGCGTCGGCCACGTTGTCGAAGCCGTGGCTGTTCGTGTCGGGCGGCAGGTAGAGGGTTGGATCGATGTCGAGGTCGAGCAGGTCCTTCACGGCCGCGGCGTACTCGGGGCGCGTCAGCCGCTGGAAGGGACGCCAGCCCGGATTGGGTCGCGCGGCCGCCGCCCGATCCAGTCGGCTCTCGAGCCCCCGCTGGAACGCGGCCAGCAGGTGCGGCTCGGGCCGCTTCGCGCCTGCCGGCGGCATCATGCCGGCGGACAGCTTGCGCACGATCTTCTCGGCAACCTCGGGTGAGGCCGCCGCGCGCGCCGGGTCGAAGCTCGCCAGCGACAGGCCCCCCGCCTTGCCCCGGTCGCTGTGGCAGCCGGCACAGTAGGTCTTGACCAGGCTCAGCTCGGCCTCGGCCGCCGCGGCACCTGCAGGGGCTACCACGGGTGTGGCAGCCTGTGGCCCCGGGGTGGTCGAGGTGGCCCGCCCCGTCAGCACGGCGCCCATCATGACCAGAACAACCAGCGGCAAGTGCTTCATTCCAGCCTCAGCCGGGCGCAAGACGGGCCCGTAACCGGTGAGTATAGGCCGGGACACCGGGATCCCGAAGCGAAGCCACGATGGTCACAGAAGAGTAACTCGGTCCGGCCAGCCAGGGCGCTGATGCGAATCCGTGAGAGGATTGGGCCGCGCGGACCTGGTTGCGAGAGGAGGACCGACCATGCGTGGCCACCTCGGATGGCTGGCGGCGTCAATGCCGCTCGTTGCGACCGTCGCACTCTCCGGTAGTGCATCCCTGGGTGCGCAAGCCCCGGCCAGGTCCGGGGCCGACCGCCCGTGGACCGTTCCTCGCACCCCGGAAGGCCACCCCGATCTTCAGGGCGTCTGGACCAACGCCACGCTGACACCGCTCGAGCGGCCACGCCAACTCGCCGACCGCGCGTTTCTCACCGAGAAAGAGGCGGCCGCGCTCGAAGCTCAGGCCGCCGGACGACAGGCCACGGCCGACGACTCGCGAACCAGAGAGCAAGCGCTGGCCAAGGGCGACATCGGCAGTTACAACCAGTTCTGGTTCGACTCGGGCACCACGGTCCTGGCCACGCGGCAGACCTCGCTCGTCATCGATCCGCCCGATGGGCGGGTGCCGGTCCGTCCAGAAGCAGAAGCCCGGCGCGACGCCGCGCTCGCGCGCAGCACCGACGAGCCCGAGTTCATGAGCATGTGGGACCGCTGCATCTCACGTGGTGTGCCCGGGTGGATCATCCCGGCCGGCTACAACAACGCTTACCAGATCGTGCAGACGTCCGGCTACGTCGTCATCCACTCCGAGATGATCCACGACGCCCGAATCATCCCGCTCGATGAGCGTCCACCGCTGCCGCCCACGGTGCGGCTCTTGGAGGGCGATTCGCGGGGCCGCTGGGAAGGGGACACGCTCGTCGTCGAAACGACCAACTTCGGCGACCGGAACTGGATTGCCACCAGTGCCGCTTCCGGGCGGATCAAAGGCATCCCCCAGAGCCCGGCGCTCCGAATCGTCGAACGCTTCACGCGGGTGGCCCCCGACCGCATCGACTACGAAGCGCGGATCGAGGACCCGCAGGTCTTCACGCGGCCCTGGACGCTCGCGTTTCCGCTGACGCGAGACGACGAGTACCGTATCTACGAGTACGCCTGCCACGAGGGGAACCGGGCGATCGAGGGTGTCCTGCGAGGCGCCCGGTATCAGGAACGCACGGAGGGGAAGCCGCGCCGAGAGCGCTGACGCGGGGGAACGCGCCCCACGAAACCACGACCAGCCTCCGCTGAAGCTACGGCGGTCCGCCGAAGCCCTTGGCGAAGGCGGAAGACACGAAGGGCGGCACAGATCGGCACGAAGCCGATCATTGGGAAGCGGACACCCATGCATCCTTCGTGAGGTCTTCGTGATTTTCGTGCCTTCGTGGTGTCTTTAGTGCGGCTGCCCCTTTTTCAGAAACTGACGCGCACGGCGAACTGCCCCGCGCGCGGGCCGCCCGATCCGAACGTCTGCCCGACACGCTGGTTCGCCTTGCCAAACGTGCCCGGGACCGACAGGTTGTAGTTGTAGTTCGTCAGGTTCGAGACGTTGAAGACGTTGAACACCTCGCCGATCAGGCGCAGTTGGGTCCGCCCTCCGAGCTTGAGCGTGTAGGTCAGGCGCACGTCCTGCGACGAGAACATGTCCCCAAGGTCGTAGTCGTCGGGCAGCCTGATGGTCGGGTACCGCTGGTTGGCCAACACCCCGGCCGCACCCGCGGGAGTGAGCGTGCCGGCGATCGTCGTGTTGTATTCGTTCACCAGGTCCGCGAGCTCCTCATTGCTCAAGTAGTCCGCATTGCCCCGGCCCAGGAGGGTCAACAGCGGCGTGAACGCCGAGGTGGTGGTGTTGGTGCCGGTGTTGTCGACGCCCGCGATGGTGGGCGACACGGGCGGGCGGCTCAGGTATGCGGACAGGACCGACAACTGGAATCCGCCCTTGATATCGACCACGCCCGACACCGTCAGGTTGTGCCGCGGCAGGTCGGGCCCGTAGGTGGCGAAGTAGTCGTTCAGGTTCTGGGACACGTCGCGGATGCTCTGGCTGTCCTGCAGTGCGTAGGACACCGTGTAGGAGTAGCGGTTGGCGTAGCGTCTGTCCAACCGCAGGAGCAGGGCTGTGTACTCGGACTCGGCGCCCGGCCACCAGAAGTTGATCGGGCCCGACGAACACTGGGCCGCCGGGTCGTTGGCGCCCGCCGCCGTGCACGCTGGAATCACCGGACCTCCGATCGCGTTGAAGCGGTTGTAGTCCACGCTGGCGCCGAAGAACCCGCCGGGCGTGCCGTTCAGCATCTTCCGGTAGACCACGTCGGCCTGGACCGCGAGGCTGGCGCCCAGCTCGCGCTGGAAGCCGACGTTGAAGTGGTACGCCTTCGTGGTCGGGAACTCCTGGGGATAGAGAGCGCCGAGCGCAGTCGCCTGCTTCGACAACAGAATCTGCGGCTGGTCGCCCGTCCCGGGATACTTCGCGTCCTGCTGCGCCCGAAGCGCCGGCATCTGCCGGAGGAACGTGCCGTAGTTGTACGCCAGCGAGTTGAGATAGGCAGGGCTGAACGGCTGCCCCGTCAGCGGGTTGATGACCGCCGCATTGCCGATGAACTGGCGACCCGATCCGCCGATCACGGCGCGCTCGCCGAGGCGCCACCAGCCGAGCTGCGTGTCGTAGTAGATGCCCGCACCGCCCCGAATCACCATCGGGCGGTCCCCGCCGATGTTCCATGCAAACCCCGCCGCCGGCGAGAAGTTCTTGAAGTTCTTCTTCGTCGCGCTGAGATCGCTGCCGTAGATCGGGCTCAGGTATTGCGGCTTCGCCAGGTCGTGGTTGAGGACGTTGCTCTCGTGCTGCCATCCGAGCCCGAAGTTGAGCGTCAAGGAGTCGGTCGCCTGCCAGCTGTCCTGTGCGTAGAGGTGATACCGGTCGTTCGTCCGGGCGTCATCCACGTGGTACGACGGCTGCGAAGGATCACCGATCCCCAGAAGGAACGACACGACGGGCAGCTTCTCCAGGTCCGCCTGGCTCCGGATGATGCCATCTGGCAGGCCGAACAGCGCCGGGAGCGCTGGGTTGACGCCGGCCAGGAACTCGGGCGACAGGAGATACACGCGGGCCGGGTCGAAGAAGCCCCAGTACCCCACCGAGTCGGCATGTTCCCAGGTCCCACCGAACTTCACCTGGTGGTCGCCCTTCAGCCAGGTCGTGTGGTTCGACACCGGGAACCGGTGGAAATCCCGGCCCTGCGGCGAGTTGAAGTTGTTGCCGAGCGCGAAGTTCACGGAGTTCAGGTAGAACACTTCCGGTCCCCCGGCGCCGAGGCATTCGTTGTTCGGGTCGCCCACACACGCGGCTGGCGAGTTCCGGTTCTTCCAGTACATGTGCGAGAAGCGGAACTCGTTGACCAGGGTCGGGCTGAGGACGCTGGTGATCCCGAACAGGGACTGATGGACGCCGTTGTCGTTCGACACGAAGTTCGAGGCGGGCACAGGCGTGCCGAAGGGGCCGCTGTTGGTGTTCCCGTCGTACGAGTAGCGCCCGAACAGCGAGTGCTTCTCGCTGATCCTGTAATCCACTCGACCGCTCAGCGTGTTCGCATCGTAGGGGGCGTCGGCCAGCGTATCGAACCCCTGCACCGACCTGAGATCGGGCTGGACGATGTACACGCCCTGCTGGTCGGTGCGCTCGTAGTTGGCGAAGAAATGCGCCTTGTCCTTCTTGAGCGGCCCGCCGAGGACGAATCCCGTCTGCTGACGCGAGAACTCGGGATTGTCGGTCAGCGAGCTCCGCACCAGGCCGGGGTAGGCGGACAGACTCTCGTCTCGGTGGTAGAAGTACGCCGCACCGCTGAAATTGTTCGTGCCCGCACGCGTGACGACATTGATGGCGCCGAACGCCGCGATGCCGGTGGAGAGATCGAAGTTCGCCGTCGAGATCTGGAACTCCTGGACGACCTCCTGCGAGAAGTTCTGTCCGGGACCGCCTTCAATCGGGTTGCGGATGTTACCGCCATCGACGGTGATCGCCGTTCTCGAGGCCGGCCCGCCAAGCACCGAGACGTTGAACTGGGCGTTGAACTGCGCCGGGTTGCCGAGGTTCACCGTCACGCCCGGCTGCAGCGCCGCGAGGTTCATGAAACTGCGCCCGTTCAGCGGCAGGTTCTCGATCTGCGTGCGGGCGACGACGCCTTGCACCCGATTCGAGGACAGATCGACCGCCGTCGAGGTGCCGGTAACCATGACCGTTTCCGACTGCGGCCCTACTTCGAGGCTCACCCTGACGGTGGCCGTCGACCCCGTCACCACGTCGGCGACGCTGCCCGCGGGCTGAAAGCCCTGCGTCACGACGAGGACGTCGTATCGACCGGCCGGCAACGACGGGACGGAGAAGGTGCCGTCACGGCCGCTCTGGACGACCCGCGACAGCCCGGTCGCCTTGTTGGTCACGGTAATGGTGGCATTGGCGAGCACGCCACCGTTCTGATCGGTCACCGTGCCGGCCACGGCGCCGCTGGGCACCTGGGCGAGCACGGGGCTTGCGCACGCGAGCACGAGCACGAACTGCAGAGCGAAACGCTGCATACAGCCTCCCGGTAGCGTGGAGCAGGACTTCGATTGTCGGCGGGAGCATACACGATCCGGCTCGACAACGTATCCTGCCGGGAGAAGGGCCGCTAGTGGAGTGTATGGTCGGTTTGTACAGGGGCCGTTCCGTAGGAACGGCCCGGAAACCGTGGCCGAGCAAGGTGCCGAGCACTGTGGAAATCGTTGATACGCACCACTAGTTCCCGGTCGGTGTTGAGGGTGGCGGGCCCGGTTTGAGGATGACGTAGGCGGGGAGGCCCACCGCCTTGAACCGCTTCATCACGTCCACCGCCGGCGGTTCGTCCGGCTGCTCGGCCTGGAACTTGACCTTCACGTAGCCCTCGAGCGCCTGCTTCACCGACGGATCGACCAGCGTCGTCTTGTCCATCGTCAGGCAGTTCTTGCACCACGTGGCCCAGAGGTCCACCAGCACCGGCTTGCCTTCGCGTTCCGCGGCGGCCAGGCCGGCGGCGAGCGTGGAGTGCCAGCCCTCCTTCAGCTTCTCCTCGACACTCGACGCGACCTCGGTGGCATCGACCCAACGGCTCGAGAACAGCTCGTAAGCCAGGTACCCGTAATACACCGCCGTGCCCAGAATCAACACGCCAAAAGCCTGCTTGACTCTCACCATCCAGGGGCCGGGCCGGGGCAGCGAGGCCAGGCCTGCTCCCGCGATCGGCCACGGCACGGCCATGCCGATGCCGAGGAAGAACGGCAAGGCCAGGGCGACGGTGGTGCCGGTGGCGTAGAGATTACTGGCGAAGAGCACCACCTGGATGACGACCGGCGCGACGCAGGCGCCGGCCAGCAGCGCCGCCACCGTGCCCATCGTGAACGCCAGGAGGAACGTGCCGCGGCCCGCGCCGCTCCCGATGCTGTTGGAGAAGCGTGAGAAGTCGATCTCGAACACGTCGAACATCGCCAGCGCCAACGCGACGAACAACGCCGCGATGCCGAGGTTGAACCAGGGAGAGGCGTTGATGGTCCCGAAGGTGCTGGCGGTGAGCACAACGACGAGGCCGAGCACGCCATAGACGAACGCCATCGCGCCGCCATAGGTGAGGCCCAGCAGGAACCCCCGTTGCCGCGAGCCGGCCTGGGCGCCGGCCCCGATGATCGCGAGGTTGATCGGGATCATCGGCAGTACGCAGGGCGTGAGGTTCAGCGCGAGGCCGCCGAGAAAGACGATCGCCAGAATCGCGAGCGGCCCTCGATCGTCGAAGAGCCCCTTCCGCTTCGTGCCGGACTCGGCATCCCTGATGAACTCGAGAAACTTCGCCGAATCCATGTACCCGCCCTCGGAGGCGAGGATCGTGAACTCGTCGAGCATCGCGAGCTCATCTTTCGTTCCGATGCTCGCCGGCCCCGGCGCCGGTGAGGCACGTAC
>DATLLC010000081.1:0-4926 GCA_035538015.1 Vicinamibacterales bacterium | reverse complement strand
CCTGCAGGCCGAGGACGAACTGGCGGCGATCGGCATGGTGATTGGCGCGTCGTGGGCGGGTGCCCGCGCGTTCACGCCGACGGCCGGCCCCGGGATCTCGCTGATGAACGAGTTCATCGGGCTGGCCTACTACGCCGAGGTGCCCGCGGTGTTGTTCGACGTGCAGCGGGCCGGTCCGTCCACCGGCATGCCCACGCGGACGCAGCAGTGCGATCTGTTGCTGTGCGCCTACGCATCGCACGGCGACACCCGGCACATCTGTCTCTATCCCTGCGATCCGCGCGAGGCGTTCGAGATGGCGGGCAAGGCCTTCGATCTGGCGGAGCGGTTCCAGACGCCGGTGTTCGTTCTGAGCGACCTCGACATCGGCATGAACGACTGGATGATCCCGCGCCTCACGTGGGACGATGAGTATCGGCCGGATCGCGGCAAGGTGCTGTCGGCCGCGGAGCTCGACCAGGTGAAGAGCTTCTCGCGCTACCTGGACGTGGACGGAGACGGCATCCCGTATCGCACCCTGCCCGGCGAGCATCCCACTGGCGCGTATTTCACGCGCGGCTCGGGCCACAACAAGCACGGCGCCTACACCGAGGACGCCGGCGAGTACCAGGACGTCGTCGACCGCGTCGCGCGGAAGATCCAGAACGCGGCCCGAGCCGTGCCGGCGCCCTTTGTCCGCAAGGGTTCGGCGCCCACGAAGCTCGGCCTGCTCACCGTTGGCGGCTGCCACGCCGCCTGCATGGAAGCCATCGACCAGATGAACAAGGAAGGCATCACGCTCGATTACCTGCGCGTCCGCGGGTTCCCGTTCGGCGAGGAAATTCGCGGGTTCGTCCAGCAGCACGACGTGACCTTCGTGGTCGAGCAGAATCGGGACGGCCAGCTGCGTTCGCTCCTGCAGCTCGAGACCGGCGTGTCCCTCGACAAGCTCGAATCAATCCGCTACTACGCGGGCTTCCCGATGAGCGCGCACCACGTCGTTTCCGGCGTGAAGGCGAAGCTCGAGGTGGCGGCATGACCTACATCGCAAAGCCCAAGGTGCACCACCCGTCGCTGCAGAAGAACGCGATCGGGCTCACGCGTCGCGACTACGAAGGCGCGATCACGACGCTCTGCGCCGGCTGCGGGCACGACTCGATCACGGCGGCCATCATCCAGGCCTTCTGGGACCTGTCGATCCCGCCACACACCGTCGCCAAGCTCTCCGGCATCGGCTGCTCGTCGAAGACGCCGGCCTACTTCCTGCGCGAGGCGCACGGCTTCAACAGCGTCCACGGGCGGATGCCGGCCATCGCCACCGGCGCCGGGG
The DNA here is from genome assembly GCA_035538015.1 of Vicinamibacterales bacterium. Taxonomy (GTDB): domain Bacteria; phylum Acidobacteriota; class Vicinamibacteria; order Vicinamibacterales; family UBA2999; genus VFZN01. Next base: position 3,617 of record DATLLC010000081.1, on the reverse strand, counting down.
CCGCCAACGGCGGGCTGATGATGATTGGCGTCTCGGGCGACGGGGACTCGCTCTCGATCGGGCTCGGCCAGCTGTCGCACGCCATCCGCCGCAACGTGAACATGCTGTACGTGCTTGAGAACAACGGCGTCTACGGCCTGACCAAGGGCCAGTTCTCCGCTTCCGCCGATCCCGGCTCGACGAGCAAGAAGGGCGAGGTCAACGCCATGGAGGCGATCGACGGCGTGCTGCTCGCGCTGACGCTCGGCGCAACCTTCGTGGCCCGCGGCTTCTCGGGGGACAAGGGTCAGCTGGTGCCGCTGCTCAAGGCGGGCCTCAGCCACAAGGGTTTTGCCTTCATCGACGTGATCTCGCCGTGCGTCACCTTCAACGATCACGAGGGCTCGACCAAGAGCTACGCCTACACCCGCGAGCACCAGGTGGAGGTGGTCCATGCCGACTTCGTCCCACCGCGCGAGGAGATCACCTCCGACCAGGACGCCGGCACGGTCAAGAGCGTCATGCTGCACGACGGCAGTTGGGTGAAGCTCCACAAGGTGGCCGAGGACTACGATGCCACCGACAGGGATCGGGCCTACGCCTACATTCGCGAACGGCAGAAGGCCGGCGAGGTGCTCACGGGGCTCCTCCACATCTCGGCCGACTCGCGCGACATGGTCGCGCAGAACGGGCTGGTGGACGGGCCGCTCTACAACCTGCCCTTCGAGCAGCTCTGTCCCGGCAACGCCGAACTGCAGCGGCTGCAGGGACGCTTCAAATAGTGACCATTGATGATTGATGATTGGCGATTGACGATTCATTGATAATCGGGCGATCGGGGGATTGGGCCATTCCATCGACGCAATGGACACATGGTCCAATGCACCAATCGGAATGCCCCAATGCCACAATCACCCGATCGTCAATGAATCGTCAATCGCCAATCATCAATCATCAATGGACACGTAGACAGGAGTCCCCATGTCCTTCTGGTTGTTCCTTTCCCTCGCCCTCCAGGCGTCGACCCCCTCCGCTCCGGCGACCTTCGTGACGGCCGCCGAAGCCGAGGCCGTGCTGAGGGAACAGATCCCGAAGAACGTCGTCGACCAGCCCATCAAGTTGAGCGAGGTGCCGGGCGGCAAGGCCTCGGTCGCCAGCCTGCACCGCAGCAAGCCCGAGACGAGCGCCCTCATCCACAACGAGGTCACGGAGACGTATTACATCGTGAAGGGGAGCGGCACGATCGTGACCGGGGGAAGCTTGGGCGATCCCAAGCCGACCGACCTCACGCGCGTCAACGCGGGGATGAGCCAGACCGGCACGCGACAGGGCGGCACGCCCCGGCGGGTCGGTCCCGGCGACATCATCATCATCCCCGCCGGCACGCCGCACAGCTTCAGCGAGCTGGACGGCCCGATCAGCTACCTGGTATTCCGGTTCGAGCCGAAGAGATAGATAGATAGAACCGCGAATCTCTTGATTTCTCGAGCTCGTGATTTGGTGATCGATGTCTTGATCTGCCGATCGGATGATCTATTGGTGTGATCTATCTGGTGACCTCGGTCGCCGACACCGGGACATCATCAGATAGATCGCAACCTCGCCACATCTGAAGATCAATCACCACATCACCACATCAAGACATCAACAGATTCGCCAACGCTCCCGGACTCCCGTATCTATCTATCTGGGCCACAGCCACCCGAACGCTCCGGCCGTGAGGCATCCGTAGAACAGCCCATCGATCATCGAGCGGACGGTGCTGCCCCAGTTGCGGCGCCACCAGATGGAATGCTGGGGCAGCGCCAGCGCGTAGCCGACAAATGCCGTCGTCCCCGCGAAGCGGAAGACGTCCAGGTAGGAGGCCCCCATCGGCAAGGCCGCGCCGGCAATGTAGCCGGCGAAGATGCTGACCACGATCGAGTAGAGGAACCAGCCGGCGAGCTGCGGGCCCATCGACGTGGTCCCCTGCCACACGGTCATGAACACCGCCGGCCCGGCCGCCAGTTTGGCCGCGTACGCTGGCGCCCGCATCGCCTCCATCGATCCCGCGTATGGCATCGCGTAATCGCCGGGCGCTACGTTCAGTCGCCGCAGCGTGCCCATGGCCTCGTCTTCACCGGGGACCCCGCGGATGTCCCCCTTGTGCCAGGGAGTGAACATGTGGATGACGGAACTGGCGACGAACACGAGGACCGCGGAGAGCAGGATCGGAAGCCAGAGCGCGGTGACAGGGACCATCGAGCACCTCCAGAGAGATCGCCAGACAAATCTCGAGTCAGATCGCCACTTAGATCGCCAGATAGATCGACCCCTCAACAGGTCATCAGCTCGATCACTAGATCACCAGATCAGGACATCAACAGATTCGCGAACTATTGAACTACTATTCCACCGTCGCCGTCTTGATGTAATCGAGCTTCGGGAAGCTCTTGATCAGATAGGCGTTTCCCTCGGCCTGAATCCGTCCCTGATCCGGACCCTTGCCCCGCGGCGCGCCCTCGCCGTACATCGTGTTGATCTTGTCCACGACGTCCATGCCGCTGGCGACCTCGCCGAACGGCGCAAACCCCATTGGATCGAGGTTCGTATTGTTCCGGAAATTGATGAAGACCTGCGTGGTGCGGGTCGAGGGCGAAGCTCCCATGGCGTAGGTGAGGAAGCCGCGCTTGTTCGACTGCTTCACCGGATCTACCGGAATCTGCGCGTTGCGCCACACCCCGGATACGGCTGGATCGGCGTGGATGCCGAACTGCACCATGAAGTTCGGGATCGCACGGAAGAACCGCGCGTCGTTGTAGAAGCCGTTCTTCACCAGGTTGAAGAACCGATCCGCGCCGTTGGGCGCCCAGTCGCGCGTGACCTGGACGACGAACTCGCCAACACTAGTGTCGAACTTGACCTTGTAGGTGGCCGGCGCCTGCGCTTTCAGTCCGGCCGGGTTCATCAGGGCCTTCTGGCTGGCCGCCTGTTCGGCGCCGAGCGACACCGCGGCCAGGGCCACGCCCGCCACGAGCAGTGCAGCAATGGGTCGAATCACGTCTGTCCTCCGGGCGGCAAGCGTACTATAGGAACCGTTTCCCGAAAAGAACGAGAGGAGAATCGCCGATGTCCGAAATCATCGTCACCACCACCCCGTCGATCGACGGGCGCCGCGTCGTCCGCTACGCGGGGTTGGTCACCGGCGAGGCCATTCTGGGCGCGAACATCTTCAAGGACCTGTTCGCTGGCATCCGAGACATCGTGGGCGGGCGCTCGGCCACCTACGAGCGCGAACTGCGCAACGCCCGCGACATCGCGGTGACGGAATTGAGGCAAGCGGCCGCCGAGCTGGGCGCCAACGCCGTTGTCGGCGTAGACATCGACTACGAGACGGTGGGAGGCAGCGGCAGCATGCTCATGGTGAGCGTGAGCGGCACGGCCGTTGTGGTGGAGTAGGGGGAATCGGGAACCGGCAGCCGGGAACTCTCAAGCGGCAACCGGCAATCGGGAACCGGCAACCGGCTGCCCGATGCCGACTGCCGGATGCCGACTGCCGACTCCCGTTCATCCCTCCAGCCATCTCGGCCATCGATGGCCGGTCAGCACATTCTGGTCGCCGCGCCGAAATCTCGGGAATAATTCTTCCAGATACATGT
>DATLLC010000080.1:0-15054 GCA_035538015.1 Vicinamibacterales bacterium | reverse complement strand
GATCACGCGACTGCTGGCTAACCCCGCCGTATCCCTGAAGGGCTGCCCCATCACGCTCGAAGGGTACGTGAGCGAAGACGAACTGGTCGAGTTCGGCCCCTCGCTCGCCGAAGACCGCATCAACGCCGTCTCCGGCGAGTTCGCCGCGCAGGGGCACGACAACCCCGGCCCCGTCTGCACGAAACCCGCCCGCACTTTGCGCACGCCCTCGCCGCTCCCGCAGAAGAGTGCCCGCAGCTCCGACTACCGCGCGTGGCGGAAGGTGGAGGTCGCGCGCGCGGGGTCGACCGCCGCGGTTTGCGCGCCGTTCTACAGGCCGACCAGCGCGGAGTCCAAGGTCGTGAAGGAGGCCGTGAAGGTGGCCGTCGAGTGGATGGACGCCGCCATCGGCAAACTGACGCCGGGCAACAAGGCTGGCGACGCCGCGCTGACGGCTTACTTCGGCGGCACGGGCAGGCGCGACGCCCTCAAGTCGAATCTCGTGACCTGGCGCGCCCACCTCAAGGACGTCGTCCCCGCCAGGAGCCTCTTCGCCACGGACTGCAACGACAGTTGCCGCACGGCCATCGCCTCCAACGAGGGCGTGGGTAGCGACGCGGAGATGACCGTCTGCCGGTCGTTCTTCGGGCCTCTCGCCGCGCACCCGACCCTGAACGCGGATCAGAACAGGTCTTTTATCATCATGCACGAAGCCGGCCACGGCTCCATTAGCACGAGTGATACGGCCTACGGCCACGGGCTGCTCATCGAGTTCCTCGCCGACTACCCTGCCATCGCCGAGGGGAATACCGACAGCTACACGCTGATGGTCTTGTGCCTGAACGGTTTCTCCGGCTACTGCGCGCCCCCGAAGACCGCCAACACCGCGACCGGCATGACCGCGGCGGAGAAGACCAATGCGCGGCGCGGCCTGAGCTGGTTGCAGACGTGGCTGATATGGGCTCAGGGGGCTACTTCGAACCTGTACGGGGAACTCAACGACGCCCGCAAGGGCGGGGATAGGCTCAGCGACGTGAGCCTGGTCGCGGCTGGGACCTTTCAACAGCTTGCCAAAGCTTTCAACCTCCGCCGGCCGGAGGGAGACCCGCCGCCGACCTTCGCTGAGCAGACGTTCGTGGCCGCCGTCCTCGACCGCCTTTTGACCATGATGTACGCGACGTTCAACTGGCCGGAGTTCGAAAAGGAGACCGGCCCGACGCCCACAGACCGTTGGAGCCACGGGCCGGGGCGGAAGGTGTTCCTGACCGACGCCTATTTCAAGCTCCCCAACGACCGCAGCAGGGTCGAGACGCTGCTCACGCTCATCATCCACGCCGATGCCCGCGTCAGCACCGCTCTCGAGAAGAATTACGAGACCTACATCAAGAAGACCGTCAAATCCGTCGGGAGCGATAAGCCGTGACGGCGACGATGGGGGCGCAAAAGGGATCGTCGCTCAGGAGATAGGAGGGAGTAGGGGACGGCGAACCTGGTGATCTCCTGATGTGGTGATCGGGTGATCGATCTGACGATTTGTCGATCGGCAGAAGTATCTGTTGATCTATCTGGGTTCTTTCGTGTCCTTCGTGCCTGACCGTATCCTTCGTGTCCTTCGTGTCTGTTCGTCTCTTTCGTGTCCTTCGTGCCTTCCGTGTCCTTCGTGTTGTCCGAAGATTTGGCGATGGGCGATCTCGGCCGGACGTTGATGATCCTCGGTGGCGTGCTGCTCGTGCTGGGGGCGCTCTTGTCCCTTGGCGGACGCCTGCCGTGGCTCGGCCGGCTGCCCGGGGACATCGTGATCGAGCGGGAGAATTTTCGTTTCTACTTCCCGCTTACCACCTCGATCGTCATCAGCATCATCCTGTCGCTGCTCGCCATGCTCTTCCGCCGCTAGGGCTTGCGTAGGCGCCAGCGGCCGGCAGCCGCAGGGTGAATCGCGCACCACGGCCGTGACCTTCGCTGTGCACGGCGATCTCTCCGCCGTGTAGCTCCACCAGATGCCGCGCGATGGCCAGGCCGAGGCCGAGGCCGCCGTACCGGCGCGTGGCGCCGGTGTGCTCCTGGCGGAACCGATCGAAGACGTGCGGCAGGAACTCAGGCGAGATGCCGATGCCGGTGTCCTCGACGATCACCAGCACCGAGGACGCCTCACGCGCCGCTCGGACCATGACCTCGCCACCCGCCGCGGTGAACTTGACGGCATTGGACAACAGGTTCCACACCACCTGCTGCAGGCGCGCTCCGTCGCCGGCAATGGTCCCGACTGCCGGCTCGATGGCGACGGTCAACCGCACTCCCTTGGCGTCGGCGGCCACGCCCACGGTCTCCACGGCGCCCTGAACCAGGTCCCCAACCGAGACCGGCTCGACTTCCAGCCGCAAGGTCCCGGCCATGCCGCGTGAGACATCCAGCAGATCGTCGACGAGACGGGCCTGCGCCCTGGCGTTGCGCTTGATGGCTTCGAGCGTCGCGGTGCGCTGGTCGGAGGGGAGCCGGTCCGACCCGAGCACGGTGGCCCCCGTGAGGATCACCCCCAAGGGCGTTCGCAGCTCGTGCGAGACCGTCATGAGGAACTCGTCCTTGAGCGCGCTGGCGCGCTCGGCCGCGGCTTTCGCCGCCTGCGCCTGGGCGAGCGCCGCTTCGAGCTGCTCATGCGCTTCGAGCAGGTGTGCGGCCTCGGCGGTCCGTGCCTCGCCGAGCGTGCGTTCGGCGGCGTCCGCGACGGTCATCTGGCGGAACAGCCCGGTCAGCGTCGCGCCGAACAGCAGCGCGACGCCGATGATCGCGGCCATCGAGAGCTGGACGTCCCGACGCCATGCCGCCAGGACGTCGTCTTCGTCGAGCGACACCGCGACGCTGAGCGGGACGCTCCCGACACTCTCGAAGGCGACCCGCTGAACGGGACCGCCCTCGACAATGGCCCCGCGGTACGCCGCCTGTGGCTGTCGCACCGCGGCGTCGAACACCGGATTGCCAGCCGCCCGCTCTCCCAGCGCGTTGACGGGCGACGGTTCGCGGACGAGGACGTGGCCGGACGGATGGAACACCCAGACGGTGCCAGATGGCCCGACGTCGACCGAGCGGAAGAACGCGCCGAGTTGATCGGGAAGGAACGAGGCGACCACCAGGCCTTCCAGGCTGCCGTCGCGCCCACGCAGCCGTCGCGCCAGCGGAATGAGGTAGCCGTAGGGTTCGACGACGGCCCGCATGGCTGGGCCGACGATCAGCGTATCGCTGTCGGGCTCTGAGAGTCCCTGGCGCATGGTCCAGTCGTCTCGAACCGCGCCGACGATCTCCGGCCGCGTGGAGTGCCGGATCGTACCCGTCAGGTCGGCGACCGAGATCGCGCCGATGGCGGTGAGACCGGCGCGGGCTTGCGTCAGGATGGGGAGCCATTCCGCACCCGGCGCGTCGACACCACCGATGCGCGTGCCGTGTACGGCCAGTTGCCGGAGCGCCGCGTCGCCGGCCGCGAACGCGCCTGACAGATATTCAGCGAGGATGTGAGCGAGGTTCTGCGCTCGCGCATCTGCGGCGGCGAGCACGTCACCGCGGGAGCGGCGCAGATCGACGGCTCGCCAGCCGGCCAGGATGAGCAGGACTCCGAGCGTCAACGCTCCGACGATGAGCTTGCGATTGACCTTCAAGCGCCTCTCGCCCAGTGTAGCTTCGCAGGGGTCGATCCCGAGCTCGACCGATTCGCCAACCGTGGATCGATCTGCTAGAGTCCCGCGTCGGAGGCTGTCGTTGGCGGAGAAGCTCGTCGGCACCAATTACGTCACCCCCGACATCGTGGCAAAGGTCACGGGCCGCGCGCGTTACGCCGAGGATTTCCGGGCGGAGGGGATGCTCTTCAGCAAGCTTCTCCTCAGTCCCCAGCCGCACGCCCGTGTGACGCGGCTCGACACCCGTGCCGCTCTCGCCATGCCCGGCGTGCGCGCCATCCTGACCGCTGACGATCTGCCGGATCTTGGCGGCGCCGAGCGCGCCCTCACCAACGAGCCGCTCTACGGCGGTGAGCCCATCCTGGCGGTGGCGGCGGTGGACGAAGCTACGGCGGCCGAGGCCATCGAGCGCATCGATCTCGAGCTCGAGCCGCTGCCCTTCGTCATCGATCCACTGGACAGCCTGCGGCCCGGCGGCCCGGACGCGCGCCTCGAGGGCAACGTCTGGGGCGTGCCGCCCGCGGCGCCGCCCGGTGCGCCCGCCGGTGCGCTGCCCGCGCGCCCCGCCATCGAGCGCCTGAAGTGGACGGCGGAGGATTTCGCCGACGCGGGCGAGGGTCGGTTGCCGATCGGTAGGGCGGTCGAGGAATGGTCCGTCGGCGATCTGGATGCCGGCTTTGCCGCTGCCGCTCTCGTGCTCGATGAGACCTTCGTGGTCCCCTCCACCGGACACCATCCGATGGAAACCCGCAGCGCGATGGCGTTCTGGCAGAACGGCAGGCTTTATCTGCACTGCTCGACACAAAGCGTGGTCCGCACGGTGGACGGCGTGGCGAGGTGGGTGGGGATCGAGCCGTCGCAAGTGGTCCTGATCAGCGAGTACACGGGCGGAGGCTTCGGCAGCAAGGGCGGCGGATCGGTGACGATGGCGATTCCGGCGCTGCTGTCGAAGAAGGCGGGCGCGCCGGTGATGATGCGCGTCAGCCGCGAGGAGGAAAGCTACTTCGGCCGCGCGCGCACCAGCATGGTCGGCCGCGCCAAGATGGGCTTCGCGAAAGATGGCCGCATCACCGCCCTCGATCTGTTCATCGTGCAGGACGGCGGTCCGTACGGGCCGATGGGCGACCACCGCTCGGCGGGGCTCGCCGCGTCGCTGGTCTATCAGCCGGGCGCGATGCGGTGGCGGGCGGTCAACGTGCTCACCAACACGCCGCCGCGCTCGCAGCAGCGATCTCCCGGACCGATGCAGGCCAACGGCATCGTCGAGCCGGTCGTGACCAAGGCCGCCAGGCAACTTGGACTCGACCAGGTCGCCATCCGGCGGCTCAACTCGCCCGAAGGCAAGGCCCGCTTCGGCCCGGCCGCGCCGAACGGGCAGCGTCGCTACGTGACCGGCGCGTTCGTGAAGCAGGCGCTCGATCGCGGTGCCGAGCTCTTCGACTGGCAGACGCGCGTCGCCCGATCGGGTCAGCGCCGCGGCGCCAAGGTGCGCGGGGTCGGGGTCACCGTGGGGCCCCACGGCTCGGGATCCGTGGGCTACGACGGCTTGATGACGCTCCGGCCCGACGGCAAACTCTACGTGCAATCCGGAGTCGGAAATCTGGGGACGCATTCGTTGATCGATCTGGCACGCGTCGCCGCCGACGTGCTCGCGGTCCCCTGGGAGAAGGTCGAGGTCGTGTGGGGCAACACCGCAAAGGGCCTGCCATGGACCTGCCTCTCGGTCGGCTCACAGACGACGCACGCCATGACGCGCGCCAACTATGCTGGCGCCATGGACGCCAGGCGCAAGCTGCAGGAGATCGCCGCGCGCGATCTTGGCGGCGCTCCAGACGACTATGAGCTCGGCAACGAACGCGTCTACCACACGCGGCAGCCCGGTCGCGGGCTGAGCTACGCGCAGGCCGCGACCCGGGCCCTTGCGCTGGGCGGCAAGTACGACGGCCACGAACTGCCCGGGGACATTCATCCGGTGACCCGGGCGGCGGCAACCCAGCTGGCCGGTCTGGGTCTGATGGGCGTGGCCAGGGACGCGCATCCGCGCGACGGCGAAACCTACTCCTTCGTGGCGGGCTTCGCAGAAGTCGAAGTGGACGTCGAGACGGGCGCGGTCTCGCTCGTCGACTTCCTGAGCGTCGGGGACGTCGGGATCGCCGTCAACCCGCGCAGCCTGACGGCGCAGTTGAACGGCGGCGTCTGCCTCGGCATCGCGCACGCGCTCTACCAACGGCTGGTCTACGACCCGCACTACGGCCTGTCGCTCGCGCGCCGGTTCTACAACAACCGGCCGCTCACCATCCTCGACGTGCCGCACACCATGCCCGCGATCGGGCTGGGCATTCCGGATCCCGAGACACCGGTGGGCGCGAAGGGAGTGGGGGAGCCGCCGGTCGGCGCGGGCTACGGCGCGGTGATGAATGCGATTGCCGACGCGGTCGGGGTGGACGCGTTCCGCCGCGCGCCGGTCACCTCCGACGTCGTGCTGATGTCGCTCGTCCACGGCAAGCGGATGCACGATCCGCTCCGCGCCCACATTTGAGACACGAAGGGCACGAAGGAAGACACGAAGGACACGAAGGAAGACAGGAAGGACACGAAAGAACGGGGAGGCTGTGATGCGTCGACTGTCACTGCTCGTCGCGTGCGGATTGCTCGTCGGCCTCTCGGGCGCGCGGCCTGGAGCGCAGACCTCCACCTGGCGGCCGGTCATCCTCTCCGACAACGGCATGGTCGCTTCCGGGCATGCCCTGGCGTCGGAAGCGGGCCTGCGCGTGCTGAAGGCGGGCGGGAACGCCGTGGACGCGGCTGTTGCGGCGTGGGCCGTGCAGGGCGTCACGGAGCCGGAGATGACCGGCCTCGGCGGCGACATGTTCATGCTCATCTACCTCGCAAAGACCGGTGAGGTGAAGTTCATCAACGGCACAGGCGTGGCGCCGCGGGCGGCAACGGTGGACTTCTACAAGTCGAAGGGTGGGCTGCCGGACGCTGGCGTCCTGTCGGTGAGCGTACCGGGAGCCGTGGCCGGCGCGGAGCTGGCCGCCCGGACCTATGGCACACGGCCGCTCGCCGAGCTCATGGCGCCGGCCGCGGAGCTGGCCGAGCGCGGCTTCCCGGTCACCGAGTCGCTGGCCAGCGCCATCGAGGCCGCGCGCGACAAGCTCTCGGCCTCGTCCCGCAAGGTCTGGTTCAACGGCAACGCGCCGCTCGAAATGGGCGACCGTGTGATTCAGGCGGACCTGGGCGCCACGCTTCGGGAGATCGGCGCGAAGGGCAGCACCGCCTTCTACCAGGGGCCCGCCGCCGGGAAGTTCGCCGCCTATATGAAGGCGCAGGGGGGACTCATCGACCAGCAGGACCTGGCTGGCATTCGCGCCAACGAGGACACCCCGCTTCGCATCACCTACAAGGGCGTGGACGTCTACGAGTGCCCGCCCAATTCACAGGGATTCGTCATGCTCCAGGCGCTCAACATCCTGGAGGGCCTGAACGTCCGCTACCTTCGCCACAACAGCGCGCCGTACCTGCATGCGGTCACCGAGTCGCTGAAGCTCGCCTTCGCGGACCGCAACAAGTTCGTGGGCGATCCCAAGTTCGTGACCGACATCCCGATGCGGGAGATGTTGTCGAAGGAATACGCGGCGGCCAGGCGTGTGCTGATCAGCCCCGATCGCGCCATCGATGGCCAGGCGCCGCCAGGGAACCCTCGCCAACCGACCAGCACGTCCGCTCCTCCGCCCGCGTACGCGGCGACTGGCGGGCCGGCGGACGTGTCCGTAGTCCGCGGCGCGGCCGAGGACGGTCACACCACTTACCTTGCGGTGGTCGACAAGGACCGCAACATGGTGTCGGTCACCTCATCTCTCCTCAGCCTGTTCGGCAGCGGGCACATCGTCGAAGGCGCGGGGTTCATGCTGAACAACCGGATGGCTTACTACAGCCTGGACGAGGGCGATCCGAACGTGCTGCGGCCGGGCAAGCGCGTGCGGCAGACCATCAACCCGGCGCTCGCGCTCAAGGGCGGCAAGCCCTACATGGTGTTCGGCACGCCGGGCGCGGATACGCAGCCACAAGCGCAGCTCCAGTTCTTCCTCAACGTCGTGGAGTTCGGGATGAACGTGCAGCAGGCGCTCGAGGCGTCGTCGGTCGTGACGACGTCGTTCAGCAGCTCCTACTACCCGCACGCGGCCGAGGGGACCTTGCAAGTGCCGGCCAGCCTGCCCAAGCACGTCCTGGACGAACTGGCGGCGATGGGCCACAAGCTGGACATCCGCAGCATCCGCGGCGTCGGCTCGGTGAAGGCGATTCTCGTTCATCCCGCCAGCGGGGTGCTGATGGGCGGCGTGTCGCCGACGCGCGACAGTTACGTCATGGCGTATTGAGGCCTCGAGACCCCAAGACCTCGAGACCCTGAAGACCTCAAGATCCTCAGGACCTCAGGACCTCAGGACCTCAGGACCCCAAGACCTCTAGAAGCGCGAAGCCCGCACCCAGTGGTCGGCGCGCGCCCAGCTCTTCTCGAGGTCCTTGTCCACGGTGGCGTCGTGCTTGCCCTGACCCTTGAGGGCGAGCTTCAGGCCGATCAGCGACCAGCCGTTGTGCGGGTGCTCGTCCAGGTCCGCGCGATAGACCTGCTCGGCCTCGCCAAAGCGGCCGGCCTCGACGAGCGCGGCACCGAGCCAGTGACGCGCCGGGAACGGCAGCGGCTCAGGCTCGTCGTATTCCAGTTCGTCGTCGAGCTGCACCGCGCGCTCGAAGGCGGCAATCGCACCCGGCAGATCTTTCTCGGTCCGGAGAATCTCGCCGTCGAGCAGGCCGACGAGGAGGCCGAGCAGGCGCTTGGCGGGATGCTGCCGGAATTCCTGCGGCGAGGTCTCGGCGGTCTTCTTCACGCGTCCCAGGTACAGCTTCGCGAAGTCCAGGTCGCCCAGCTTGAGGCGCGCGTAGCCCTGCGCGAAGTCCCAGACCGCGGCCGGCATCTCGCGCTCGGGGCGCTTGGTGACCTCGACAACCTCGTCGAAGCGTCCGAACCGGATCATGGTCAGCACCTGGTACATCGTGTCGCTGGTGCGCTTGGTGTAATCCCTGGCGGCTTGCATCGCGATCGCGCCCTGGCCGTCCATCGACGCCGCGTAGAGCAGCATGTGCAGATTGTGATCGGGGTAGATCGCGAAGCCTTCGCCGATGTCCGCCTTCAAGTCCGAGTGCCAGGCCTCGAGGTTCGCACGCACTGAATCCGACCAGCGGCCGACCTCATTCCACGTATGCGAGGGCATGTGCTGGATGTGGCTGGCGCCGGGGATGCTGCGCCCCAGGAATTCGGCGCAGGCTTCCGCCAGCTCGGGCCGATCCGTCGACTCGGTGGCGTGCACGTAGAGATGGCAAGCGCCGGGATGGTGGTTGTCCTTCGCGAGCACCGCTTCGAGCACGCCGTGCAGGCGCTTGATGTTCGGGGCGTTCACGTCGCGCCGCCCGCGCCGCGGCTCGAGCAGGAAGAGCGCATCGCCGTACAGCGTCACCGCATCCAGATCGTTCGGGTGCGTCTCGGCGAGCCGTCGCATCGAGTCGGCGTAGGCCTCGTCCTGCTGCCGGCGGGTCTTCGCGTCGAACTTCTCCACGTAGCGCGGCGTCAGGGCGTCGATGAAGTCCCGTTCCACCGGCGTCGCCTGCACATGCTTCAGGCTGATCGCCTTCTGCAGCGCGTAGTACGCGAACGGCGCTTGCTCGGCCGGCATCGGCCCGTTCAGATACGAACCCCACGCCCACGCCTCGCCCCAGTAGCAGATGGCGCAGGTGGGATCCCGCTTCCACGACTCGCGGAACGAGCGCACCGCGTCGAGCCTCGCGAAGGCGTACATCATCTGGAAGCCCTGATCGAAGAACTGCTGCGCTTCCGCGTCCTTCGACGAGATCGGGCGGTGGAAGGTGCCGAGCGCGTTGGAAAGGAGACCGATGGGGTCGGCGACGTACTTGGGAACGGGTCCGGGGTCGGGGGCCGCGACGGACTGGGCCGGCGCGGGCGTGGGCTGCAGGATCCAGCCACAACATATGCAGCAGCAACACCACAGCACGAGCCGACGAAGCGGAGTGACCACGTAACCTCCCCTGACTGAGATGAATCTCGACGCCACGGCTCCGGCCGCCCGGGCGGTCACGTCGTCTCGATGGTGACCTTGCGGATCGTGATGTCCTTGACGGGACGATCCTGCGGGCCGGTGGCGGTCTTGCCGATGGCGGTCACCACGTCCATTCCCTCGACGACCTCGCCGAAGATCGCATGGCGGCTGTCGAGCCATGGCGTCGGCGCCAGGGTGACGAAGAACTGCGAGCCGTTGGTGTTCGGACCGGCGTTGGCCATCGACAGGAGGCCGGCCTTGTCATGCCGGAGGCCGGGCCCGAACTCGTCGGGGAATTGATAGCCGGGCCCGCCGCGGCCCGATCCTTGAGGGCAGCCGCCCTGGATCATGAAGCCGGCGATCACCCGGTGGAAGAGGAGCCCGTCATAGAACGGCCGTGAGGCGGTCTTCCCCGTGCGCGGGTCGCTCCACTCCTTGGCGCCGGTGGCGAGTCCGACGAAGTTGGCGACGGTCTTCGGCGCCTTGTCATCGAAGAGCCGGACCTTGAACACGCCGGCGGAAGTGTCGAATGTCGCGGTCGTCATGTCTCTGATCTTAACGGGGACTGGCACCGTTACACCGAAAAACGCCGCAGAAACTGCGACGTGCGCGAAATCTGCGGCGGTTTGCCAGGTAACGGTGCCAGTCCCCTAACCAAACGTGATGCCCTGCGCCAGCGGCAGTGCGGTGGACCAGTTCACGGTATTCGTCTGGCGGCGCATGTAGCCCTTCCACGCGTCGGCACCAGACTCGCGGCCGCCGCCGGTTTCCTTCTCGCCGCCGAACGCGCCGCCAATCTCCGCGCCCGAGGTCCCGATGTTCACGTTGGCGATGCCGCAATCCGATCCGCTCGCGGACAGAAACGCTTCGGCCGTCCGCATGCTCTCGGTGAAGATCGCGCTGGAGAGGCCTTGCGGCACGTCATTGTGCAAGGCCACCGCCTCCTCGATGCGGTCGTACTCGAGGACGTAGAGAATCGGCACGAAGGTCTCCTGCCGGACGATCGCCGACTGCGAAGGCATCCGGACGACGGCCGGTTCGACGAACTGCGGTCCGAGGTCTGGGCGACTGCCGCCGCCGCACACCACCGTGCCGCCTTCGGACGCCGCCTGGGCCAGCGCGGACTGCATCTGATCGACGGCCTGCGGCGTGACGAGGGGGCCCATCAGCGTCCCGGGCGAGAGCGGGTCGCCGATGTTGACCTGGCCGTAGGCGCGCGCCAGTCGATCGACGAGCGCGCCGGCGATGCTCTTGTGCGCGATGATCCGCCGCGTCGAGGTGCAGCGCTGGCCCGCGGTGCCGACCGCCCCGAACAGGATCGCCCGCGCGGCCATGTCGAGGTTGGCATCGGCAGCGACGATGATGGCGTTGTTGCCGCCGAGCTCGAGAATCGTCTTGCCAAAGCGCCCGGCCACTGTCTGCGCGACGTGACGTCCGACCTCCGTCGATCCCGTGAAAGAGATGAGCGGCAGTCTTCGGTCGCGCAGCATGGCCTCGCCGATGATCCGGCCGGCGCCGACCACCAGCGTGAACACGCCGGTGACGCCGTGGTCGCCCATCACGCGGTTGGCGATGTGCTGCACGGCGAGCGCGGTGAGCGGCGTGGGCTCGGCCGGCTTCCAGACGACGCTGTCGCCGCAGACCGCGGCCAGGGCCGCGTTCCAGGACCACACGGCGACCGGGAAGTTGAACGCCGAGATGACGCCGCAGATTCCGAGCGGATGCCACGTCTCCATCATGCGGTGATCGGAGCGCTCGGTGGCGATGGTCAGGCCGTAGAGCTGGCGCGACAACCCGACCGCGAAGTCGCAGATGTCGATCATCTCCTGAACCTCGCCGTGGCCTTCGGCGCGTATCTTGCCCATCTCGAGGGCGACGAGATCGCCCAGTGGTTCTTTCAGCTCGCGCAGGGCGTTGCCGAGATCCCGCACGACCTCGCCGCGCTTGGGCGCCGGCACCTCTCGCCAGGTCTGGAAGGCTGCAACCGCCGCCGCCGCGACGCGGTCGTAGGCCGCCGGGCTGGCCATCATCACGCGCGCGATCGGTTCGCCGGTGGTGGGATTGAACGAGGTGAGCGGATCGGAGGACGCGTCATGGATCCAGCCATCCGGGCCGGTGCACGCGCCGGGGTTCAACTCTTCGAGGGAGAGCTTGCCGAGCAGGGCCGGAACTGTTGCGGTGGTCACATGGATCAGTCTATCGCGCCTGCTCTCCCGTACAATTCATCCCGATGCTGCCTCATGACATCGACGCCATCGTCCGCGGCCGCCACGCCGACCCGTTCTCGGTGCTCGGCCCGCACGACAGCGCCGACGGGCTGGTGGTAAGGGCCTTCTGGCCTCGCGCCCTTAGCATCGCGGTCGTCGCCCAAGGAGATGAGGCTTCCATCACGCCCCTCGCTCGCCTCGATGCCGAGGGCCTGTTCGAAGGCGTGATCCGCTCCGCCGAGCGCGACCGCTTCGACTACCGACTGCGCATTGAAGACGAGGCCGGGCATGTGTTCGACCTCGACGATCCCTACCGCTACGGGCCCGTGCTCACCGACTTCGATCTGCACCTGCTCGCCGAAGGGACCCACGTGCGCGCCTACGATCGGCTCGGCGCGCGTCCCATCACGCACGGCATTCGCGCCGGCGTCCACTTCGCGGTGTGGGCGCCCAGCGCCAGGCGGGTCAGCATCGTCGGCGACTTCAACCTGTGGGACGGGCGCGTTCATCCGATGCGCCTCCGCACGGGCGGCTACTGGGAGATCTTCATCCCGGATCTCGGGATTGGCGACTGCTACAAGTTCGAGGTGGTGGGCGCCACCGGGGCCAGCGTCCTCAAGGCCGATCCGTTCGGACGTTACTTCGAGACGCCGCCGCGGACCGCCTCGGTCGTGTGGACGGGCGCCGAGTACGCATGGGGCGATGCGGCGTGGATGGACGCGCGTCCGGCGTGCCAGCGCTGGATCGAGCGTCCGATGTCGATTTACGAGGTGCATCTGGGCAGCTGGCGGCGGTCCGCGGAGGGGCGGCTGCTCACCTACAAGGAGATGGCGGCCCAACTCGTGCCCTACGTGAAGGCGATGGGCTTCACGCACATCGAGCTGCTGCCCGTGATGGAGCACCCGTTCACCGGGTCGTGGGGCTATCAGGTGATCGGCTTCTTCGCGCCGACGAGCCGCTTCGGCCCGCCCGAGGATTTCAAGGCGTTCGTCGACGCCTGCCACCAGGCGGGCATCGGCGTCATCCTCGACTGGGTCCCCGGTCACTTCCCGAAGGACCAGCACGGTCTGGCCCGCTTCGACGGCACGGCCGCTTACGAGCATGCCGATCCGCGCCAGGGCGAGCACCAGGACTGGGGGACGCTCGTCTTCAACTACGGGCGCCACGAGGTCAGGTCGTTCCTGCTGTCGAATGCGTTGTACTGGATCGAGCAGTTCCACATCGACGGCCTGCGGGTCGACGCGGTCGCGTCGATGTTGTACCTCGATTACTCGCGGCCGGCCGGGCAGTGGGTCCCGAATCGTTTTGGCGGGCGCGAGAACCTCGAGGCGATCGAGTTCCTGAAGCAGCTGAACGTGTTGATCGAGACGGAGTGCCCGGGCGTTCCGGTCTTTGCGGAAGAATCCACCGCCTGGCCCGGCGTGACGCGACCGGTGCATCTCGGGGGCCTCGGTTTCACCTACAAGTGGAACATGGGGTGGATGCACGACATGCTCGACTACACGGCGCAGGATCCGATCCACCGCAAGTGGCATCACAATCGGATCACGTTCTCGCTCATGTATGCCTACAGCGAGCACTTCGTGCTGCCGTTCTCGCACGATGAAGTCGTGCACGGCAAGCGCTCCCTTCTCGACAAGATGCCGGGCGACGTCTGGCAGCGGCACGCGACCCTGCGCGCGTTGTTCGGGTACATGCTCGTACACCCAGGAAAGAAGCTGCTCTTCATGGGTGGCGAGTTCGGGCAATGGCGCGAGTGGAATCACGACGGCGAGCTGGACTGGCCGGTGCT
Organism: Vicinamibacterales bacterium; assembly: GCA_035538015.1. Taxonomy (GTDB): domain Bacteria; phylum Acidobacteriota; class Vicinamibacteria; order Vicinamibacterales; family UBA2999; genus VFZN01. The sequence continues at coordinate 1,298 of DATLLC010000080.1, read as the reverse complement.
CGGCGACAGCCGCCACGCGGGCCTGCAGCGCTGGGTCAGGGATCTCAACACGCATTACGCGGCGGAGCCGGCATTGTGGACCCACGACTACGATCCGCACGGGTTCCAGTGGATCGACTGCAACGATCACGAGCACAGCCTGGTGTCGCTCGCGCGCCGCGGGGGCGAGGCGGCCGATACGCTCGTCGCGGTGGTCAACTTCACTCCGCAGCCGCGTTACGGGTATCGCATCGGCGTGCCGAGCGACGGCGTGTACCGCGAGCTCGTCAACAGCGACGCCGAGATCTACGGCGGCAGTGACCTCGGGAACTTCGGCGAGGCGGCCGCGCAGGCGATCGCCGCCCACGGATTCGACCAGTCGCTCGCGTTGACGGTGCCGCCACTGGGGTTCCTGCTGCTGAAGGCCGCTGCGCCCCCGGTGCCTAGATAGTCGGCGGCCTTCGACCGCGGCCCTCGCCGGGTACGCGTACTGCAATGCTTCGGGCGGAACATGCCGGCACGCCTGATTCACGTTCCGCTTCCGGACAACGCTGTTCGCCTCCGGCCACTGCGCGGTCTGGCTGGGACCAGTGCTGGGACCAGCGACTCCCTGCTTGATTCGGGCCGACAACGCGCGGATAGTCGGAGCATGTCGAGGGACTCCCACGTCCGGATCCGGCCGCTCACCATCTTCGGCGTCGCGACCGCGCTCACCTTCTTCTCCGCGTCACAAGCGTTCTATTTCGTCTCGACCTTCGGGGACAAGCCAGCGCCGTTTGCGGTGCTATTCGTCCTGAACCTGGGCTACTGGTACTCGTGGGCGCTCCTGGCGCCCGCCATCCTCTGGCTCTCCCGGCGATTCCCCCTGGACAAGCAGTCGTGGCGCGTGTCGGTCCCCGTGCACGTCGCGGGCGTCTTCGTCGCCACCTCACTGCACGTCGTGATGGCCGTCTCCACGAAAATGGCCACCCATTGGGCGATCGGCGATAACACGAGCTCGTGGCGCATCGAAGCGCAGCGCATGTTCTTCAACAATTTCGACTGGGAGATGATGACCTACTGGGCCATCGTCGGCCTCAGTCACGCGCTGCGCTATTACGGCGAGGCCCGCGATCGCGAGCTCAGGGAGAGTCAGCTCGAAACGCATCTCGTCGAAGCCCAGCTGCAGGCGCTCCAGCGACAGCTCCAGCCGCATTTCCTCTTCAACACGCTGAACACCATCTCGGCGCTGATGCACCGGAACATCGACGCCGCCGATGCGATGCTCGAGCGGTTGAGCGACCTGCTGCGGCTGACGCTCGATCGGATCGGCCTGCAGC
>DATLLC010000079.1:0-10110 GCA_035538015.1 Vicinamibacterales bacterium | reverse complement strand
CCCACGCCGGAGCAGTATTTCGGGTTCAAGATCGGCGCCGATGGCGAACTGGCCCGCTACCCGAAGATCCTCGAATACTTCGCCGTGCTCGCGAAGCAGACCGATCGCGTCAAGTTCGAGGTCATCGGCAAGACGACGATGGGGAACGACTATTCGCTGCTGCGGATCAGCTCGCCGCAGAACCTCGCGAAGTTCGATCGGCTGGTCGAGATCAACCGCCGCCTGGCCGATCCCCGCGGGCTCTCGGACGCGGAGGCGCAGAAGCTCGCCGCCGAAGGCAAGCCGTTCTACCTGGTCTACGCGACGATCCACTCCACCGAGGTCTCCAACGGCCAGGCTATCCTCTACATCGTCCACCGGTTGGCCACCGAGAGCTCGCCGTTCATTCGCGAGATCCTCGACAACGCGGTCATTCTGATGGTGCCGTCGCAGAACCCAGACGGCCAGCACCTCGTCATCGACCACTGGTACAAGACGAAGGGCACGAACAACGCCCGCGTCTACCCGGACCTCTACCACAAGTACGTGGGCCACGACGACAACCGGGACTGGTTCATGTTCACGCAGAAGGAAACGCGCATGAACATCGAGCTGGTGCAGAACAAGTACAAGCCGATCATCTCGCACGACATGCACCAGCAGGGCCCGGCCAACTCGCGCATTTTCGTGCCGCCGTTCACCGATCCCTTCGATCCGAACATCCACCCGCTGCTGGCGCTCGGCCAGGCGACGGTCGGCCAGGCGATGGCGTCGGCGTTGATTGGCGAGGGCAAGGAGGGCGTGGCGTGGCTCGAGGGCTACGACATGTGGACGCCGGCCCGGCAATACATGGTCTACCACGGCCAGCCCCGTATCCTCACCGAGATTGCCTCGAGTGGCGGGAACCTCGCCGATCCGTTCGTCAACCCGCAGAAGGGCAAGCCGCTCGGCCCGCAGGAGTCGCGCTGGAACTTTCCGGTACCCTACTCGAAGGACACGTGGACCTTGCAGCAGCAAGTGGACTACGGCGTCACCGCGGCGCTGGCGGGCATGGCGCACGTGGCGAAGTACGGGCGTGAGTGGCTCTACAACTTCTACCGCGTGCACCGCGACTGGGTGAACTACGACAAGGGGCCGTTTGCGTTCGTCGTCCCGGCCGCGCAGCGCGATCAGTACGCGACCTACGAGATGCTCGAGATCCTCCAGTTCGCGGACGTCGAAATCGATCGCGCCACCGCGCCGTTCTCGGCCAACGGCACGCAGTATCCCGCCGGTTCTTACGTCATCAAGACCGCGCAGCCCTACGGCGCCTTTGCCAAGACGATGCTCGAGAAGCAGGTGTATCCAGATCTGCGGATCTTCCCGGGCGGACCGCCTGAGCCACCCTATGACGTGACCGGCCACACGCTATGGATGCTGATGGGGGTCAATGTTCAAGCAGTGGAGAAGCCGTTCGAGGCGTCGCTCGAGCGGATGAAGGCCGTCGCGCCGGTCGTTTCACCCCTGCCGCCTCGTCCCAAGGCCGCCTATCTGGTGGGGCCGGAGTCCTACGGGGTGTTCAAGCTGGTGGCCGAGTTGCAGAAAGCCAGTGTGCCCACTTTCAGGGCGGGTACTGCGTTCGAAGGCCACCCCGCCGGCACGTTCATCGTCCCGTCCACGCCTGCGTCCCAGGCGATCGTCGAGAAGGCAGCGCCGAGCCTCGGTCTCGTCGTCGGGGCTACGGATCGCATGCCGGCCGTGGACGGCTTCCGCCTGAAGCCGGGCATGAAGGTCGGGATGTGGAAGGCAGCCGGCAACATGCCGGCCGGCTGGCTGATGTGGCAGCTCGAGCAGTACGGCATCGACCACGAGATCGTCAAGGCGCAGGACTTCACCGGCGATCTCAATCAGAAGTACGACGTCATCCTTCTCCCATCGGGTACCTCGAAGGCCCGGATCGTCAACGGGCTCGACCCGAAGCGCAACGACGCCGCAGAGTGGTCGTGGGCTTACGGAGTGGGAGAATCTGGCTGGGCCAAGCTGAGGACATTCGTGCAGAACGGCGGCACGATGCTGGCCATCGGATCGGCGGTCGAGACCACGCGCGAGTTGCTCGACTTGCCGATCGAAAAGGCGCTGCCCGAGGCGCCGCCGCGGTTCGGCGCGTCGGCCCCACGCGCGGATGACGGGGTGGCCGCTGGGGCGGTCGAACGCGCGCTGCGCGACGCGTTCAGCAGCCCCGCGCGGCTGATGCAGACGCTCCGCGACCGCGTCGCCGATCCGACCTCGCTCTTCTACTGCCCGGGCTCGCTCCTCCAGAACGAGTTCGATACATCGAACCCGGTCGCGTGGGGCATGCCCGAGGCGTGGCCCGTCTTCTTCGAGACGGATCAGGCCTACCGCCTGCGCCCCGGATTTGGTGTCGAGACCAAAGTGGTGTCGCGCTATCCGCGCGAGCACATCCTGCAGAGCGGGTGGCTGCTGGGCGAGGAGTACCTGAAGGACCAGGCGAACATAGTCTCGTTCCGCATCGGCAAGGGTTACGTCGTCACCTATGGCTCGCAGGTGGACTTCCGGACGCAGCCGCGCGCGACGTTCCGGTTGATCTTCAACGCGCTGTTCCACGGGCCGTCGACGCCCGTGACGGCCGCGCAGATGGGGCGCTGAGCAACCTGGCGAAGCTCCGCCTCAAACCGTCCAGAAAGACACGTCGGCTCCGCTTCGCTAGGGGCCGTGTCGTTTGCCCCGCTCCGCGGGGCGAGACATCTTCTAAGGCCCTCCGAAAACTTGTTTCAAGTGTCATGACTCAGGCCTTAGAAGATGTTCTAGCGAAGCGGCTGCTTCTCTTTGACCGCCCAGCCGAGCCGGGTGAGCTCCGCGCGTGTCCTGGCGGAGGCCTGGCCGGTCAGCCGCACCTCCATCTGGGTTGCCGCGAACTCCTTTTTCACGCGGCCGCTGACCTCTGACATCACCTCGCGTGTCTGGGCGGTGGACAGGACGTAGTCCAGCGGCAGTAACATCAGCGCGCGCTGGCCCTGCCGCGCCACCATCGCCTCCGAGTCGTCGAGGACGGCGCCGATCGGGGCAGCGGCATGGGCACGCTGGAGCATCTCGACGCTCTCGACGAAGAACAACGCATTGCGCTCGCCCGACGCCTTTGCCGCCGCGCCCACATAGGCCACGAGCCCCTTGGCCTTCACCGCATCGAGTGCCGCGATGAACCGGGTCTGCGACGTCAGCGTGTAGCCGCGGTTCTGGAAGAAGCGTTGCGCATCGGCCTGGGCGACGCCGAGCGCCTTCAGCCGGCCCTCGTTGATCTTCCGGAGCTCTTCCGGATCCTTGCCCCACACCAGATCGCCGACCGAGGCCGAGGTCGTGACAATCGCGGGGATGGGCAGGACGACCTTGGCGGCGATACTGCCCGCGGAATCGATCCGGGCGATGTCCTTCAATGCCTGAAGGAGGACGGGGTTTGTCGTATACGGGTCGGCGCCGACCTTCCGGGCCCACCGCCGCATCGCGCCCGATACGCCCAGCACGCTGTTGGCTGTACCCTCGGCAGCGTTCCCCTGGGGCTCGGCCGCCTCGCTCTCGTTGCCGGCGGAATTTACGGCGCGCTTCGTCATGCGTCCCAGGTTGACGCCCATCCGCTTGGCTCCAGTGCCGACGCCCTTGGCAGTGGCCACCGGATCGGTGACGACCTTGGCGGTGCTCTTGCCGACATTGACCACGGCCCCGCCAGCCGATTTGAGGAAGACCTCGCTCTTCGAGACCTCGTCCAGCGAAGCGAGCGCGCGCACCTCGTTCAACCGCGTCGTCAGCTGCGACAGCCCGATGGCTTCGAGCTCGCCGTAATCGGAGGCAATCTGGAACTCGTGAAAGAAGCCGGCGGTCGTCACCGCGTCCTGCACCGTGTGATGTGGACCCTTGCGGACGTCGGCCGCGAGCAGCGTCGCGGCGGTGAACGAGGGAGGGGCTTCGTCGCCCGCCTGGCCGATCGCCGCCACCGACGCCAGGGCGAAGACCACAGCGAGCCAGGGTCGCCGAATACTCGAAGGCGTTATTGTCGTCACCTCAACTGACTATACTGGAGCCGCACGTGTCGAATACGACGATCGGGCGGGCAGCGGCCGTCCTCCTGCTGGCTGTCGTGGCCGCCGCCCCGGCCATCGCTCAGGATGCGGGTGCTCTCGCGACATGGAAAGACGGCGAGATCCGCGAGAGCTTCGATGCTTCCGCGCGCGTGTCGCAGATCTTCGTCGCCGTGATGCCCTCCGGTCCTCAGGGGAGCCTCACGGTGGTGCTGTCGGGCCGCTGGCCGGGACGTACCCGGACCAAGCCGCTCACTGACTTCGAACTTCGGGCCGACGTCGGACTGCGCGTCAACCCGAACTTTATCAGGCAACCGACGCTGGTCTTCACGCTCGACCCCGGTACGGACACCGCGCGCGTGCTCGAGCTGTCTGACCGCCTCAAGATTCCGCCCCGCGGCGCGGGGTCCTCCATCGACAGCGGCACTGCCACCGTGTCGCTCGTCGAGCTTATCCAGGTGCTGCGCGCGCGGCAGGTCAGCGCCGAAATTTTCGGCTTGCCACTGACATTCACCGCCGCCCAGCTCGAGGCGCTGCGGAAGTTCGGCGATCGCGTGATGGCCCCGCCGCCGTGAAGGCCGATGCCATGACCGACGCCGTCTGGCGGTGGGATGCGACCCGCATCGCTGAGGCCGTACGCGGGCGCACGATCTCGTCCCGCGAGGCCGTCTCCGCCTGCCTGGCCCGCATGAACGACGTCAATCCCCGGCTGAACGCGGTAACGGTCGATCTCGGCTGGGACGCGCTCGCGGCGGCCGACCTTGCGGATGCGGCCGTGGCACGCGGTGAGGCGCTCGGGCCGTTGCACGGCGTGCCCGTCGCCATCAAGGAGAACGTCGACCAGGCGGGCACGGCGACGACCAACGGCGTCGTCGCGTTTCGCGACCTCATCGCCACCGAGGACAGCCCGGTCGTGGCAAACCTGAAGGCCGCCGGCGCGGTGATCATTGGCCGGACCAATACGCCGGCGTTCAGCTTCCGCCTCGACACCGACAACGACCTGCGCGGACCGACGCTGAATCCGTGGTCGAGGCCGCACACACCCGGCGGCTCGAGTGGCGGTGCGTCTTCCGCGGTGGCCGCAGGCATCGTCCCCCTCGCTCACGGCAACGACATCGCTGGATCGATCCGGTTTCCGGCGTACGCCTGCGGCGTGACGGGGTTGCGACCGTCCTTCGGCCGGGTACCGGCGTTCAACCCAAGCGCGACCGCGGAGCGTTCGCCCTCGTCACAGCTGCTCTCCGTCCAAGGCCCGATCGCCCGAAGCGTCCGGGACCTGCGGTTGAGCCTTCGTGTGATGGCCGCCCGCGATGCCCGCGATCCCTGGTGGGTTCCCGTGCCACTCGAGGGCGAGGCGATGCCGCGGCCGCTGCGGGTGGCGGTTGTCACCGAGCCCGATGACCTCTGCGGCGCCCGTCTGCACCCCACCGTGTCCGATGCGCTGCACAGGGCCGCTGGCTGGCTCGCAGACGCCGGCTACGAGATCGTGGACACCAGGACGCCCGGCTTCACCCGCGCCGCGGAACTCTGGTTCGCCATGCAGGTGCCCGAGATCCGCGCGTATATGTGGCCGTTCATCGAAGAGCACGGTGACGACGGCATCCGGCGGGCGGTAGGGTTCATGCTCGACTCGCTTCCCGCAGCGGATGGCCTGCCCTATATGAAAGCGCTGGCCGAACGGGCCCGCCTGGTCCGCCAATGGCACCGCTTCTTCGAGACGACTCCGCTGGTGCTGGCGGCGGTCTGTACCGAGCCGATCTACACGCGTGGCTTCGACCTGGACAGCCGCGAGCGCACGGCGGCGCTCTGGCGCGAGTGCGCCACGCTCACAGCCGTGCCGGTGCTCGGGGTGCCAGGTCTCGCGGTGCCCACCGGAATCGTCGACGGCCTGCCGACCGGCGTCCAGATTCTGGCTCCGCGCTTTCGCGAAGACCTCTGCCTGGCCGCGGGCGAAGCTCTCGAGGCCCGTGCCGGCATGACACGGCGGCTGCCGACCGACATCCAATGGTAGATGAGCTGTTTGACTGCGCCCGTGCCGGACGGTAGACTGCCGACCATTCGATGGCCCAGTGAACAAGCACATGGAGTCCTGACAGCAATGCGCGCCACCGGTTCCGGCCCTCCAGCATCCTGGCGGGCCGTTTTCGTTTCCTGTCTGGAGCGTCTATGACCTTCGCAGTGCTGCTCAACCTTGCCGTCTTCGTCCTCACCATCGCCTGGCTGGTGCGCCGGGCCCGGGCGGGGGCGAAGCTTTCGACCAACGTGCTCATCGCGGTCGGGCTGGGCGTCGCGCTTGGTGCCGCGGCCCAGGCCGTCTACGGGCTCGGCAGCCCAATCATCCGCGACACGATGCAGTGGGTGGGCATCGTCGGCGGCGGCTACGTGCGGCTGCTGCAGATGGTGATCGCGCCGCTGGTCCTGATCTCGATCCTCGCCGCGGTCACGAAGCTGAACAACGCACGGGCGCTCGGCGCCATCAGCGCCGGCGTGCTCGGCATCCTGCTCGTGACCACCGCCATTTCGGCGAGCATCGGCATCGGCATGACGCGCCTGTTCGGCCTGCGGGCCGACGGCCTCGTCCAGGGCGCTCGCGAACTGGAGCGCGGCACCTACCTCGAAGGCCGCCTGCCCGAGGCGGCGTCGCTGACCAACATTCCGTCGCTGCTGCAGTCGTTCGTTCCAGTCAACATCTTCGCGGACCTCGCCGGCACGCGCTCGACCGCGATCATCGGCATCGTCATCTTCGCCGTCCTGCTCGGTCTCGCGGTGCTGTCGCTCCGCAAGGACAAGCCCGAGGTTGGCGATCGCATTCTCCAGGGCATCGACACGTTCCAGCACCTGATCCTGCGGCTGGTCCGCATCGTCATCAGGTTGACGCCCTACGGCGTGCTCGCTCTCATGGCCAGGGTGGTCGCGACCTCGGATGTGAAGGACGTGATCAACCTGGGGACGTTCGTTATCGCGTCGTATCTCGGCATGGGCGTGATCCTGCTCCTGCACTCGATCATCCTCACGCTCGCCGGGCTGAGCCCCGCGCGCTTCTACCAGAAGATTTGGCCGGTGCTGACCTTCGCGTTCACGTCACGGTCGAGCGCAGCCACCATTCCGCTGAGTGTGGAGACGCAGGTCTCGCGGCTGGGCGTCTCCCCGGCAATCGCGAACTTCGCGGCGAGCTTCGGCGCCACGATCGGCCAGAACGCGTGCGCCGGGCTCTACCCGGCAATGCTGGCCGTGATGATCGCGCCGAGCGCCGGCATCGATCCCTCGTCGTTCTCGTTCATGGCCTCGGTCGTGACGGTGGCGACGCTCGGTTCGTTCGGCATTGCCGGAGTCGGCGGCGGCGCGACGTTCGCCGCGCTGGTCGTCCTCTCCACCTTGAACCTGCCCGTGGCGCTGGCGGGCCTGCTGATCTCGGTCGAGCCGCTCATCGACATGGGCCGCACGGCCGTGAACGTCAGCGGGTCGATGACCGCAGGCACGGTGACGAGCCGGATGCTCGGGCAGACGGATTTCGCGGTCTTCAACGCCACGGATGCGGTGCCGGCGGACGAGATCGCGGAACCGGAACAGGCCGCGCACCCGGTCGTGTCGACCGTCTAGCGCCCTACCGTCTGGCCGCAGCGAACTCGCGGGTGAACAGCGCAGGCATGCCGCCGGTGTGCAGGAACACGACTGTGTCGGTCGGGGGTATGTCGCCGGTGCGGACGTGCGCCATCAGGGCCGAGAAGCCTTTCGACGTGTACACCGGGTCGAGCAGAATGGCTTCGGTCCGAGCGAGCAGATCGATGGACTCGAGCGCCAGCGGCGTGGGGATGCCGTAGCCCTCGCCGATGAAGCCCTGATCGGTGAAGAGATCCGATCGTTCGACGCGGATCGGCACGTCCAGCAGGGTCGCGGCCTCGTTGGCCGCATTCATCGCCCGGACGACCTTCTGGGCTTCGCCAGCGCTGACGGCCACGCCCCATAGCGCATACGACGCTCGACTCAGCTTTGCCCCGAGCGTCAGGCCGGCTTGCGTGCCTCGCGAGCCGCTGCCGAAGTACAGGCGTGACGGCGATGCACCCATTGCCTGGAGCTGGCGCACAAGCTCGTCGGTGCCCGACACATAGCCCAGCGCGCCGACCGGGCTCGACCCCCCGACCGGAATGACATACGGAATCCGGCCCGCGGCAGTCTCCTCGCGCGTCACATCGGCGACGACCTCCTCGTCACGACCCACCGCGAGCATCGGGTCTTCCGCGGGCACGAACCGCACTTCGGCCCCGAACAGACGATCGAGCAGCAGGTTGCCCTCGATTGGAGGGACGGCGTGGCGCGACGTGAGCACCAGTACGCACCGCAACCCGGCGATGCACGCCGCCGCCGCCGTCATGCGGGCGTGGTTCGACTGCACGGCCCCGGTGGTGATGACGGTGTGTGCGCCCTTTGCCAGCGCGTCGGCGATGAGGTACTCGAGTTTTCGGGCCTTGTTGCCGCCCAGGCCCAGGCCCGTCAGATCGTCGCGTTTGATCAGGATGCGCGGGCATTTCGACGGCCCGCCGAGGGCCTCGCGCAGGCGCACGGCATCGGTGATCGGCGTGGGAAGCTGCGCCAGGGGATACCGTGGAAGGTCCTTCATCGTCCTACCGCGCCCGCTCCGTCATTTTCCATGAACGACCTGGCCGCCGACGATTGTTCTGGTCACCCTCGCGGTCGGAATCTCGTCATCCGGAATCGTCAGGATGTCCTTCGAGAGCACCGTGATGTCGGCGAGCTTGCCGACGGCGAGCGATCCCTTGAGCGTGTCTTCCTTCGCCGCGTAGGCAGCGTTCCACGTGTAGGACTTCAACGCATCGTCGCGCGACATCTTCTGGTCCCCATAGAACACCGTGCCGTCCTTCGTCTTGCGGGTCACGGTGGCGTAGTAGTTCGCGATCGGGTCGATCCGTTCGACCGGCGTGTCGGTACCGTTGCTGACGATGGCGCCGGATTTCATGAGCGCCTGCCAGGCGTAGGCGCCCTCTGCCGCCCTGGTGGGGCCGAGTCGTGCCAGCACGTACGGTGCGTCTGACGTGCAATGGATGCCCTGCATCGAGGCGACCACGCCCAGGCTGCCGAAGCGGGGGATGTCGGTCGCGCTGATGTGCTGCGCGTGCTCGATGCGCCAACGCAGATCCTTCTTCTCGGGGTTGGCCTTGAACGTGGCCTCGTACACGTTCAGCACCTCGCGGTTGGCACGGTCGCCGATCGCATGGATGCCGAGCTGCACGCCGTTCTCGACGGCGATCCGGGCCGTCTCCTCGATGCTCGCGAGCGGCGTCGTGTTGAGGCCGGTGCTGCCTGGCGAATCCGAGTACGGGTCCAGCAACCAGGCGCCGCGCGAGCCGAGCGCACCGTCGGCGGTCACCTTGATGGCCGAGACCGTCAGGTGATGATCGGCCATGCCGGTCACTTTTTCCTGTGGCAGCCGTTCGCGCAGCCGCTCGTTGCTGTCGCGAACCATCACCCAGAGACGGATGGCGAGCTGGCCCTCGCCAGCGACCTGCTTGTAGAGCGCCACCGTCTCGAAGTTCGCGCCCGCGTCCTGGAAGCTGGTGACGCCCTTCGAGAACGCCTCCTCGGTGGCGAGGGCGATCGCACGGTGTGCGTCAGCGGCCCGCTGTTCCGGGGTCTTCGCCGCCTGCCAGGCGTCGAGCGCCGTATCGATCAATCCCGAGGCCGTCTCGCGGAAGACGCCGATTGGCCGCCCGGCGGGGTCCTTGAGGATGTCGCCTCCGGGCGGATTGGGCGTCTTCGAAGTTACGCCCGCGGCCTCCATCGCCCTGGCATTCGCGAATGCCGCGTGGCCGCTCGCATGCTCCAGCACCACCGGATTGTCCGGAGCCGCCCGGCTGAGCGCGTCGTGGTACGGAAAGCCCTCGACGTTGGGCGACGGCGTGGTCGTCCACTTCTCCTGGTGCCAGCCGCGCCCGAGGATCCAGTCACCCGGTTTGGTAGTCTTCGCCCCCTCGGCCACCTTGGCCACGATCTGCGCGAAGCTCGTGGTGTCCATGAGGTCGATCACCATGCGCGCCTGGCCGAG
>DATLLC010000078.1:0-7438 GCA_035538015.1 Vicinamibacterales bacterium | reverse complement strand
CGGCGCGGTAATCACCTCGTCGCCCGGGCCGATGTCCAGCGCGCGGAGGGTCAGCGTGATCGCGTCGGTGCCGGTGCCGACGCCGACGGCATGCGTGGTGCCGGAAGCCTCGGCGAACGCCTCTTCGAAACGCTCGACCTCAGGTCCGAGGATGAACCAGCCCGAGTCGATGACCCGCTTGATCGCCTCCTCGACAGCGGCGCGGTCCTCGCCGGGCTTCAGCCGATTGAACGGCACGCTCCGAGGGTCAGACATACTGGGCCATCCGCGGGCGGTAGTACTCGATGGTGCGTCGGAACCCTTCGGCCAGGCCTATCTGCGGCGCCCAGCCGGTCCGCATCTTGAAGAGGGTGGAGTCGGCGTAGAAGCTGCCGATGTCGATCACCTTCTTGTCCGCCGGCCATTCCACGAAGCGGTAGCGGCCGGTGCCCGCCGTGCGCACGAGCAGTTCCACCAGGTCGCGGTGGGCGAAGTGCTCGTCTCCGCCGACGTTGAAGACCTCGCCGTTCACCGCGTCGCTCGCGCCCGCTCGCAGGAACGCGTTCACGGCGTCGTCCACGTAGACGAAGTCGCGGATCTGCGAGCCGTCGCCGAAGACCTGTATCTCCTGGTCCTCGATGGCGAGCCGGATGAACCACCCGATGAAGCCCTGCCGGTTGTGTCTGAGAAGCTGCCTGGGACCGTAGATGTTCGTGAGACGGAGCGCGGTCGCACGGACGCCGAACACATTGTTGTAGACCAGGTGATAGTACTCGCCGGCCGCCTTGTTGATGCCGTTGACGTCGGTGGGCCGGACCAGGTGCCGTTCGGTGACGGGCAGCTCGTCGGGCCGTCCGTAAATCTGGCGTGTGCTGGCGTAGACGACCTTGGTGGCCCGATTGTGGCGCCGGCACGCCTCGAGCAGCGTGAGCTGGCTGCGGCAGTTGATCTCGAGGTCGGTGTGTGGATCCCGCATGCTGTCGATGTGACTCACCTGACCGGCCAGGTTGAAGATGACCTCGCGGTCCTGTACCAGGTAGTTCATCGTCGACGCCTGCCGGACGTCGGCGACGTTGACGCGGACACGGTCCTCGATACCGGCGATGTTGTGCAGGTTGCCGCCGTAGTCGGGGATGAGCGAGTCGACGAGCAGCACATCCGCCCTCAGCCCGGCGAGGGCGTGGGCGAGGTTGCTGCCGATGAACCCCAGGCCGCCGGTGATCATGACGCGGCGGCCGGCGTAGAACTCGGCGAGGTTCATGACGCCTGCCGGGCCTGCAGGGCCGCGGCGCGTGCGCGCTGCGCGTCGAGGTGCTCGCGCCGGATGACCAGCGCCCACCAGAGCTTCATGACGTCGATAGCGGTGCGGAAGATTCGCCGGAAGTTGAAGAACTGCGACTTGCCGAAGGCGCGGTGGTAGTGGTGCACCGGCACCTCCGCGACGCGGAAGCCGGCATCCTGGAACTTCTTCATCATCTCCAGGCAGATGACGCCGCTGTTCTTCTCGAGTTGCACCACGTCGAAGATGTGCCGGCGCATCAGGCGGAAGTCGCAGTCGACGTCGCGCACCTTCAGCCCGAAGAGCAGCTTCACGGTGTGGTGGTAGATGCGGCCGATGACGATCCGGTGCAAGGGATCGGAGCGGCTGATCTTCCACCCGTTGACCCAGTCCACGTCGTCGGTGAGGCGTGCCCAGAGCCCGGCCATCTCCGTCGGATCGTACTGCGCGTCGCCATCGGTATAGAACACAAGGTCCTTGGCGGCGTGCTCGAACCCGGAGCGAAGCGCGCCGCCATAGCCGCGGTTCTTCGCGTGGTGGATGATGCGCACGTGGGCCGGGTACACGCGCGCCAGTTCGTCGAGGATGTGAGCGGTCTCGTCCCGGCTTCCGTCGTTGATGACCAGCACCTCGTAATCCGGCGTGAGCGTCGCGGCCGCCTGCACGGCACTGATCACGAGGCTGCCGATGGTGCCGCTGTCGTTGTACGCCGGGAAGAAGACGCTGAGACCGGGGGTCTTCTGCGGCGGGCTCATTGCGGCGCCCCCGTGGAATTGTAGCCAGCCGCCCGCGAGCCGCCACCCGCACCGCGCACCCGCCCATGGCGGAAGACCAGCCGCCACGGCGTGATCAACGACTCGAAGAGGATGCCCGAGGACAGTTTCGACGCCCCTTCGCGACGCTCGATGAAGATGATCGGCGACTCGGCGATGCGCAGCCCGTACACAGCCGCCAGGAACGTGACTTCCACGACGAAGGAATAGCCTTCCGAGACGATTCGGTCGAGCGGCAGCTTGGCCAGCGCTTCGCGCCGCCAGCATCGATAGCCGGTAGTGCAGTCGTTGACTCCGAGGCCGGTCACCCACCGGATGTAGACGTTGGCGAAGGACGAGAGGATGATGCGACGCAGCGGCCAGTTCACGACGCTGATGCCGTGCAGATAGCGCGAGCCGACCACGAGATCCGCTCCGGCCGTCGCCGCGATCATCGCCGGCAGGTACTGCGGGTCGTGCGAGCGGTCGGCGTCCATCTGCACGACGAGATCCGCGTCCGATGCGACCGCGTGCTTGAAGCCGTCGAGATAGGACACGCCCAGGCCGCGCCGGCCCTTGCGGTGCATCACGCCCAGCCGCCCCGGGTGCCGCACGGCAAGCTCCTCCGCGAGCCGACCGGTGCCGTCGGGCGACTGATCGTCGATGACCAGGATCTCCGTACCCGGCACGGCGAGCACGTCGGCCACCAGAAGGGGCAGGTTCTCGCGCTCGTTGTACGTGGGAATCAGGACCAGAGTCTTCATGCGGCTCAGCGCCGGCCCTCGAAGCGGAGGGTGGCAATCTGCTCCGAGACCAGCCCGACGAGAAACACGATGACCGAGAACATCAGCAGGAGGACCGCCCCGTTCGGGATCCGCGAATGCTGGGTCACTGTCCACAGCCCATAGGCCACGCCGAGCAGGAACGACGCGAGGCTGAGCGGCACGAATATGCGCAACGGGCTGAAGATGGTGATCACCTTGATCAGGATCAGGAAGAACCGGGCGCCGTCCCGCGCCAGCCGAATCTTCGACGTGCCCACTCGCGGGCGCACCTGCACCGGTTCGAAGAGGACATTGTAGCCCGCCTTGATGAAGGCAAGGGTCGTGGTCGTCGGGGTCGAGAAGCCGTTGGGGAGCAGGTGGAGGAACTCGATCAGGTGCTCCCGCCGGGCTGCCCGCAGGCCGGAGGTCAAGTCTGGAATGGGACGCTCGGCGAGGTATGTCGCGAGGCGATTGAGAACAGCGTTTCCCAGCCGACGTCCGTGGCTCGCCTGGTCGGCCGGCGCTCGCGCGCCGACCACAAGGTCGAACGTGCCGAGCCGTCCGGCGATTCGGACGATGTCGGCCGGCCGATGCTGTCCGTCGCCATCGGCAACCAGGACCCAGTCACCGAGCGCGGCGCGGATGCCGCTCTTCACTGCCGCGCCGTTGCCCTTGTTGTAGGGATGCGTCACGACGCGGGCCCCCGCCGCTCGGGCCGCGGCCGCTGTGTCATCGGTCGAGCCGTCGTCGACGACGATCACCTCTCGCCACGCTGCTGCGTCGCAGAGCGACGAGACCACGGAGCCGATGACCTCCGCTTCGTTGAACGCGGGAACGACCAGGCTGACCGACGCCGGATCAGCCATGGCTCACCAGGCGGTCGATGACCGTGTCCCAGGTGATCGCGCGCGCGAGGCTGCGGCCGGCGTCGCCGAGCCGGGCCGCGAGCGCGGCATCCCCGGCCAGCCGTGCCAGCGCGCCGCCGATCTCCGCAGGCTCGGGCGCCGCGACCAGCCCGTTCACCTCGTGCGTGACGAACTCGAGCGTGCCGCCGGAGTCTTGAGCGGTGACAACCGGCTTGGCCGCGAGGAAGGCCTCCAGCGTGGCGAGCCCATAGTCCTCGTCGAAAGGGACGTAGGCCAGCGCCAGCGCCTCTCGATACAACGTCACCAGGGCATCGTCGTCCACCGCCCCCGCGAACCGAACCCTCGACGAGACCCCAGCGTCCTCAGCGACGCGCTCGATGAGCTGACGCTTACTGCCTTGGCCGACGATCACGAGCGAAACCGAATCGGGCACGTACGCCATCGCGCGGACCAGCAGGTCCACGCGCTTGTTGCCCTCGAGGCGCGCCACCGACAGAACGTAACCCGCCGATGGTCCCGGCGCGAGCCGGGGGGCCAGCAGCGGCGGGTGATAGAGAGGCGTGGACGGCAGCCCGTTGAACCGGCGCAATCGCTCGCTGACGGTGCGCGAGATGGTGTAACGGCCCACGCATTCGCCGAGCATCTGCTCGTCCAGGGCGAGGAGCTTTTCCTGCAGCCCGACATCGCGCTCGTCGTGGCCGAAGTCGCTGAACACCGTGCCGGCCAGCTCGTAGGCGGCCCGGTGCTGGTGGACGAGCCACGACACCTTGCGCGGGTGCCGCGCGAAGTAGGAGGGAAACTTCGTCCCAATCACCAGATCGACAGGGCGGCTGTTGCTTTCGGTCAGGTCGAGCAGGCGCCAGGCGGCGGCATGCGCCAGGATTTCGTCCTTCGGCGACCACTTGAAGGGGAGCGACACCCGATCGGTCTCGAAGCCGCGGGCCCGGAGCTGATCGACCAGTTGGCGGACCAGCAACTCGGCGCCCCCCCTGACAAACGGCACCTGGGTTTCGCAGACGAGAACGGTTCGGATGCCCAAGGGAAGCGCCAAATCGTAGCACGCAGGGTTCGACGCCAGGATTCAGGCAACAGACCTAAAACGCCAACAATTTGACACGTTTCGATTCATGGGCGAAGCAAAGGCGCAAACTTGTGCAACCAGAGTAAGTTGCAAGGACTTCACGATTGACAAGATCCCACCCCTCGCCTACCATCCGAGTGGTCTTAAGTGGAGTGAAGTGGAGTCATAGCCGTGCTCCGTGGGAACTCGCCGGCAAGAATCGATGATAAAGGTCGGCTCAAGGTCCCGAATGGGTTTCGTGTCGCCATGCAGGACACCCATGGCCGCGAGCTGTTCGTGACGAGCCTCACGGGGGAGTCTGTACGCATCTACCCGATGCCGGTCTGGCTCGAGATCGAGCAGCGGGTGGCGCAGATGCCCTCCTCCCACCCCGCGCGACAGAAGTTCCTAGACCGGGTCAATTTCTTCGGGCAGGGCGCCGAATTCGACCCGCAAGGCCGCGTCTTGATCCAGCCGCGGCTGCGCGATAGCGCGCTGATGACCGGCGAGGTCGACGTGCTCGGCCAGCAGAACTTCCTCGAGGTGTGGAATCACGACCGGTTCCTTGCGCGCCTGGTCCGCGATCCGTTCAAGGACGACGACGCGAGGGCGCTGGCCGAGTACGGAATCTAGGTGGTCGACGCCGCGCACGTCCCGGTCCTGCTCGACGAGGTCCGGGCGCTCCTGGCTCCCGCGCGCGGCGGGGTGTTCGTCGATGGCACGGTCGGCCTCGGCGGACACGCGCAGATGCTGCTCGATGGCGGCGCGGACCGCCTGATCGGCATCGATCGCGACCCCGCGGCGTTGACCAGGGCGGGCGAGCGCCTGGCGCCGTACGGCGGGCGCGTCACGCTGGTGCACGGAGACCATCGCGAGCTGGACGCGGTGCTGGGGGCCGCTGGCGAGGGCGCGGTGGCGGGTGTGTTGCTGGATCTCGGGGTGTCGTCGATGCAGCTCGAGGCGGAGGGGCGCGGTTTCAGCTTCCGGCGCGACGAGCCGCTCGACATGCGGATGGATCAGTCGCGCGGTGAGACGGCGGCCGAGCGGCTGGCCACGGTGGATGAGACGACGCTGGCCGACGTGATCTTCCGATTCGGCGAGGAGCGCAAGTCGCGCCGGGTGGCGCGCGCCATCGTCCAGTCGCGGGAGCGCGAGCCGATTGTGCGGACCGGCCAGCTGGCCGCCATCGTGCGACGCGCGGTGGGCGGGCCGTGGCAGCGGATCGATCCGGCGACGCGCACGTTCCAGGCGTTGCGGATCTGGGTGAACGGTGAATTGGATGGGTTGGACCCGTCCATCGGGTGCGCGGTGGCGCGGCTGCAGCGACCCGAAGGCGAGGTGAGCGGAGGGCGACTGGCGGTGATCAGCTTCCACTCGCTCGAGGACCGGATCGTGAAGCACACGTTTCGCGGGATGGCGTCGGGAGATGTCCCGGTGGTGCGGCTGCTGACGCGGCGGCCGATCGTAGCCGGGGAGGCCGAGGTGAGCGCGAACCCGCGCGCGCGGAGCGCCAAGCTGCGGGCCGTGGAGCGCAGCCGCAGCTGAGGCCGGCCACAAATGGCGCAGAGGCGCACGTCGCAGAGGCGCTGATGGCCGTGCGATGAGTGAGCAGTCGAAGGAGGGCGTCGTGGAGCAGAACGACACGTTCGAATACGCGATCCGCAAGGACGTCCGCAACAACCCCATCGTGCGGGAAGTGGACGAAGAGCGGCATCGCGAGCTGTGGCAGTCGGTGGGCATTGGCGTGGTTCTCGTCCTCGTCCTGCTCTTCTCGGCCTGGCAGCATTTCGAGCTGCTGCGGCACGGATACCGGCTGGAACAGATGCAGCGCGAGCGCGCCTCCGAGGCGGTGATCAACCGGCACCTGCGCCTCGAGATCGAAACCCTCAGCGCGGCCCAGCGAATCGAGAAGCTGGCCACCCAGCAGCTGGGCATGGTGAAGCCCGGCGCCGACGATGCTGTGATTCTCGAGCGCGTGGTCCCTTCGCCGGCGCCGGCCTCGACGGTCGTGGCGGCCCGATGATTCGCTCCAGGTGACCCCCGTGTCGCAACCGACCGCATCCGGCTGGCGCGCCCCGCTCACGAGCCGCTCTACCGTGCTCGCGATTGGCTTCGCCTGTTGGAGCGTGGCCATCGTGGCCCGGCTCGTCTTCCTGCAGGTGCTCAGCTACGACGAGATGGTCCTGCGCGCCGAGTCGCAGTACACCCGCGTCATCGAAGCCCCCGCGAAGCGGGGCGAGATTTACGACCGCAACGGGCGCCTGCTCGCGTTCAGCGTCGATGCCGACAGCATCTACGCCGTTCCCGCCCAGGTCGGGGACGCGCCGTCGGTGGCCGCGAAGCTGTGCGGGGTGCTGGCCGGTTGCGATCCGAAGGAGCGGACAGCGCTGGCCGACCGCCTTGGCCGCCGCCAGCGCGCATTCGTGTACGTGAAGCGCCGCGTCAGCCCCGCCGAGGCCCAGAGCGTGGCTGCCCTTGGCCTGGCCGGGGTCGGCTTCACGAAGGAGAGCAAGCGTTTCTACCCGAATCGTGAGGTCGGCGCGCATCTCATCGGCTACGCCGGGCTCGACAATGTCGGATTGGGCGGGGTGGAAGCGGCCTACGACAAGGTGGTGCGCGGCCGGGAAGGCAAGTTGCTGGTCCAGACCGACGCGCGAGGCAAAGCATTCAACCGGCTCGAGCGCGCACCGACCTCCGGCGGCTCGATCGAGCTCACGATCGACGCCCACCTCCAGTAC
>DATLLC010000077.1:0-26099 GCA_035538015.1 Vicinamibacterales bacterium | reverse complement strand
TGGCCACGGCCGGTCCCAAGCCCGGCGAGGTCCATCCCATGCTCCAGGCAGTAGCCCGTTACCTCAACACGCTGGCCAAGACCGGGGTGCCCGAATCGAATCGCAAGGTGGCCGTGGTGTTCCACCAGGGCGCCACCGACTACATCATGACCAACGCCGCGTACAAGGCGCGCCACGAGGGGCAGGACAACCCGAACGCCTCGATGATCCAGGCGTTGAAGAAGGCCGGCGCGGACCTCCGCGTGTGCGGTCAGGCGGCGCTCGGCCGGAAGATCGACCGCAAGGACATGATGCCCGAGATTCAGCTCGACCTGTGGGCGCTGACGACGATCATCGCGCTGCAGCAGCTGGGGTACGTGCTGATTGCGCCTTAGGAGGTGAGCCGCAAGGCGGCAGGCAGAAGATCAAAGGCAGACTATCGTAGTGGGATGGGCGCGAGGGCGGCGGGCCGGACTGTGGGATGGTGGACACGCCTCGCCGTCGCGCTCGTCCTGATCAACGGGTCGCTCACCTTCGTCAGCATCTGGCCGACGCTCGCTGTCAAGCCGACGTTGCGGCTGTCGCTCGAGGCGGCTGGCCTGGTGCTCGGCCTCGCCCTGGCGGCGCGACGCGGATCGGCGCCTGTCGCCCGCACGATCCAACGCCTGCTCGCGGCCCTGTGGGTGGTCCTGATCGTCGCCCACTACGTGGATGTGAGCACGCGGTCGCTCTACGGCCGCGAGGTGAACCTCTATTGGGACCTGCAACTGCTGCCCGACGTCGGGGCCATGTTCGCCTACGTGGCAGAGCCCCGCCTCGTCCTGGCATTTGGCGCCGCCCTGATCCTCATTCCGTCGCTGCTGTTCCTGCCCGTGCGCTGGGCAATCGGGGTCGTGAGCCAGGCGTCCGCCTCTCCGGCCGTGAGGACTCTGGCGACGACCGCGGCGATCGGCGTGTTCGCCCTGGCAGGTGTCCAGGGTGTGGCCGGCCACCTGCTCTCGGCCGCGCCGATCGCTCCCGCCGTGAGCACCGCGATCGCCGGCGAAGCCGTCGAGTTCGCGCGTGAGGCATCGGGGCACCGGCGCCGTGCCATGCCCCCAGCGCCCTCGATCGACTCGGACTTCGCCCACGTGCGTGGAGCCGACGTGGTGCTGCTCTTCGTCGAGTCCTATGGCGTCACCAGCTGGGAGCGGCCCGAGTTCAGGCAGGCCCTGGCTCCAGCTCGTGCCAACCTTGCCGCGGCCATCAGCGAGACCGGCCGCTCCGTCGTAACGGCCACCGTCGAGTCCACGACGTTCGGCGGCGAGTCGTGGCTGGCTCACATCAGCCTGCTCTCGGGCACCGCGGTCGGCGATGCCGATCTCAATCGGCGACTGATGGCGGAGCGGCGCGACACGATGGTGACGGCGTTCTCGCGGCACGGGTACCGCACGCTGGCGATCATGCCCGGGCTGCAGGCGCCGTGGCCCGAGGGCGGATTCTACGGCTTCGACCATCTCTACGGCGCGCGAGATCTCGACTACAAGGGGCCGCCGTTCGGCTGGTGGGACGTCACTGACCAGTTCGTGCTGGCGTGCATGGACGCCCTCGCCTTCACACCTCAGGCACAATCACCGGCCTTCATCTTCGTGCCCACGATCAGCACGCATGCGCCGTTCACGCCGGTGCCGCCGTATCAGCCCGACTGGACACGGCTCTTGACGCCAACGCCGTACGACGAGGACGACCTGTCGAGGGCTTACAAGGCCGTTCCCGACTGGTCGGATCTCGGCCCCGGATACGCGAGATCGCTGGCCTATGTGCACGAGACGCTGAGCGGCTACCTCAGACTGCGCGGCGACCGCGACATGGTCCTGGTGATCGTCGGCGATCACCAGCCGCCGGCGCTGGTGAGCGGCGAAGGCGCGTCGTGGAACGTGCCCGTCCATGTCATCGGCCGCCGGGCCGCGGTTCTCGACCGGCTACGGGCGCAGGGCTTTCGTGACGGCCTCGCGCCCGCGGGCTCGGCGCTCGCTCGAATGGACGCCTTGATGCCAATCCTGCTCCGCGCCTTCGGGAACACCGAGTAGCGCCTCGTGCCGTCACCGAGCGTTGCGGTCGCGACGCCGGACGGTCAGCAGTAGCGGCGGGGGACATCGATCAGCACGCGCTGCCGGCGGAGCCCGTCGACGTCGAGACCGGCCGGCAGCGACTCCATCGGCGCCGACAGATCGCCGTCCAGGGTCAGGGTGTCCGGCAGGTAGCGGCGGCATTCCCCGAACTCTTCCTCGTATTGCGGCGTCGGGAATGCCAGCGCGAGCACGGTCGAGGCGCCATCGCTCGAGACGCGGTACAGGGGATTCACCACCAGCTGGCCCGACACCGGCACGAGTGCGCGGGCTGGATAGGGCCGGAAGAGCCCCGGCTCGCCGCTGGCAATCAGCGTGAACGAGTTGGCGCTCCCGAGCGCTTCGGGGGGCTGGGGCCGAGACAGATCGAGGCCGGCCCCCGCCACCACTTGCTCGAAGAGCACCTCGTCGGGGAAGAGTCGAGGCGGCAACGCCGAGAACAGGGCCGCATACGATCGCGGGGTCAGGGTCATGCCCGCCGAGTAATTCCAGCCGAGCGAGCTGTGGAGGTGTGGCATGACGATGGTGCCGCTGGGGCCGGCCTGGCGCACCATCTCCTGCGCCAGCAGGCGCTTGTGCCAGATGTACGGAAACGCATCCGACAGCACCACACTTGGAAACGTGAGCGCGGCGAACGGCAAGGGGTGGTTGGCGTCGCAGCAGACCGCCGTGGCGTCTGGCGCCGTGAACATTCGCGCCAGCCACAGCTTCCAGAAGAACATGTCGGCCAGCACCACGGTGCGGTCTGGCCGCAGCCGCGTGAGCACGCGGGTCAGGTGTCCAGACCCGCCGCAGAGATCCAGCACCCGGCCGTGAAACGCCGACGGCTCCTGCGCCAGCGCCTCCAGCACCCCCTCGGCTATCACGAACGTGGGATCGGAGAACCGGTAAACGAAATACGTGCCTTCGGGATCGGGACTGAGCACCGCGATCGCGTCGCGATAGGTCAGCGCGCTGCCACGCCGCAGCATGGCGCGAAAGGCCTCCCCCCGCGCGGCGTCGAGACCCAACAACGAGAACAGCGCGTCCTCCTGGCGCCCGGCCTCGAGCGCCTGCATCGCGAGGCGGCTGGTCTCGTCGGCCCGGAGAACGGGAATGCCGGCGACGATCGGGAAGGCGCAGCACTCGCACCAGATCACGCCTGATTCAATGCTGCCGTCGGCGCCCGATGCGAGCGCGCTCTCGTGCAGGGTGAAGCGCCCCCCGCAGAACGGACACTGCAGGAGATCCAGGAGGGGCTCGTGCATCAGGTCCTCATCGATCGGCCCATGCGGTCGAGGAACGTCTCTTCGCCGGCCCCAATCGGGGCCCGGCGGTAGAGCTCGGCGCCCAGGACGCGCGGCGCGGCCTCATCGGGCAGGCGATCGAGGGCATCGCCCGACACCTGGGAGCGATGGCAGCGCAGGGCGTGCAGCTTGCGAATGGCATACGCGCTCACGTCGAGCGTGAACGTCGGTGGCGTGGTATACAGCCCGAACGCATCCACCTCAACGCCGAGGACGAGGGGCGGCACTCCGGGCGCGGACTGGCCGCCGTCCGTGTAACCTGCGACAACGTTCCACGCCGCCCGCATTGCGCCCTTCGGCATCGACACGTAGAACAAGGCTGGCGCGGCGAGGCCCATTTGCGCGACGACCGCGGTCGTCCGTTCGTGCAGCACGATGTGATCCGGATGCCAGTAGAGGCCGTCCACGTCGAACGTGATGACTACCTCGGGGCTGGAGTCTGCGATCGCCCGCCGGATGTCGGCCTCCAGCCCGCCGCGCTCGGCCCAGGGCAGGAAGCCGTTGCGGTAGTCGAGCAGCGTCAGCTCGCTCACGCCCAGTTCCCGGGCCGCCGCTTCGAGCTCGCGTGCGCGCGACTCCCCCATGCGCAGTCGGCCCATGTCGTCGAGCGCACCCATGCCCCCCCGCGAAAGGCAGAGGAGCGCCGTGCGAATGCCCTCGGCGGCGCACCGCGCCAGCAACCCACCGCTTGCGAGCGACTCGTCGTCTGGGTGGGCGAAAACCGCGAGCAGGGAGTGGCCCGCTGGTGACGCGTCCAGCATCCTCAGGTCTTCATCGCGGCGCCGGCCAGCGCCGCATACAGGGCAAGGTAGCCGTCCACCATCCGTTCCACACCAAAACGCCGGACGGCCGTGGCGCGCACCCGCCCGCGATCCAGCGCCAGAACCCGCGGCAGCCCCGCGATCAGCGCGTCCATCGAGTCGAACGCCACGCCCGTGACATCGTCGTCCACGATCTCGCCGACGGCGCCGCGGCGCAGCGCGGCCACGGGCGTGCCGCACGCGGCGGCTTCGGCGAGCACCAGGCCGAACGGCTCAGCGGCCTGGACCGGATAGACCAGGGCTCGCGCGCCCCCGAGGAGCGCGACCTTGTCGGCGTGAGAGACCTCGCCAACATAAACCACCTGTTGTCCGTCGACGAGCGGCGCCACGTGCTGCCGATAATAATCGTTCTCGGCGGCCGCGATCAGCAACCGATGCCCGGTCCGCCGTGCCATCTCGATCGCGGCCAATGCGCCCTTGCCTTCGGTGAACCGGCCGAGGAACAGCAGGTAATCCTCGGGATCGGCGCGGAAGGCGTAGGCCTCGATCTGCACGGCATGGTGCACCACGCCGGCCACGTGCAAGCCGGCGAGGGCGCGCGCCTGCTCGTGGGAGACGGCGATGAATGGCGCGGCGGCATAACGAGACCACAGGGCCGCCTCCGGCGGACTCGGCAGGTGGTGCACGGTGTGCACCAGCGGCACCCGAGAGAGACCGCTGAAGGAGAGCGACAGCGGCGCGTACTCCGCCTGGGCGTGCACCAGGTCGAACGATGCGGCCTGCTCGAGCGCGGCGGCGAGGTTGAAGAGCTCGCACAACTCCCACGGCCACAACGCAGGATTCTCCAGATACCCCTTGTCGTAGACGGCGTGCAGCCGCGCCCGCGTCGTCGATCCTCCGGTCGCGAAGAGCGTGACGTCGTGCCCGCGATCCACGAGCCCATTGGCCAGCAGAGCGGTCAGCGTCTCAATCGAACCCGATCGAGGGGGTGGGACGGGCTGGGCGACGGGCGCGACGAGGGCAATGCGAAGGCGGCGCACGCCCTCAGCCACAGGCGACCTCGAGGAAGCGCGGCAGCACCCGGGTCGCATCGAAGTGATCGCGCGCGATCTCGCTGGCTCGCCGGGCATGCGTGCCGTAGTCGGCCTCGACGCGGGCCAGGCCATCGAGCGCCTCGTCGACAGTCGAGAATCCGATCAGCCCAGCGCCCTCCGGCAGGTGCTGGCTCCACCCCGTGTCCTGGACGACGGCGGGACGTCCCGCCGCCATATAGCACTCGGTCCGATCGCTGAACCAGCCCGAACGGTGCGCGACATAGGCGTGCTTGGCAACGCCGAACTCGGCCCGCGATCCCTGAATGAACGAGCGATAGTCCCATGGCGAGCGTGAGACGCTCATCGCGTCCACCGTCGGCCAGCCGTGCTCGCGCAGCAGCTGTTGCGGGCCGTTGACTGCCAGCTCGAAGCGGGTGCCGGTGCGCTTCGGCAAGTCGATGAACTTGACGAACTCACGGTCCTTGTTGCCGTCCACGTCGGTGAAGCTTTCGATCTTCCAGGTCATCACCGTGGTGAACCGGTCGCCCGGCGGGGCGGGCGTCCGCCACTGGTCCAGGACGACCGGCTGCCAGGTGTGATGCCACGTGAAGCCGCTGGTCGGCACCGCGGAGGCCGGCGTACCGATGTTGGCCCCGAAGGTGAAGTGGCGATCGAAACCGCGGAAGAAGGTCACGTACCACTCGTCGCCCTTGGCGAGCGCCAGCTGCGTGAACACCGGATCGGAGTCGACGAAGACCTTGCGCCGAATGGAGGCGTATTCGTCCCGCCAGAACCACGCCCCCCCGGAGAGGTTGATGAACAGGTCGGCGTCGGCGCACCAGCGGCGGACCGTATCCCGCGAGGCGCCGTGATGGGTGCCGTCGTAGTTGACGAAGCTCCAGCGGTCGCCGAGGCCGAACGGCTCGAGCGCCTGGTGGATGTAGCGGGTGCCGTAGGACGGGTCAGTCGCCAGCGCGTTCTGCACTGGATCGTAGATGCATTCGCCGGTGTCCTCGATGTAACAGACGTCGTGCCCGAGCGCGCGGAGGCCGAGCAAGTACATGAGCGAGCACCAGGTGACGCCGCCGTAGGGGTAGCGGGCGATGATGCCCGCGAGCACGACCTTCACGCCAGCGCCTTCAGCACCTCGTCCACCGACTCGGGCTCGTCGAGCGACTTGCCCACCGACAGCCGGGCGCACATCCGCCGGTAGAGCTCGTTGGACTGCAGGAGCTCGTCGTGCGTGCCCTGTGCGATGAGGTGACCCTCGTGCAGGACGAGGATGCGGTTGGCGTCGCGGATGGTCGACAGCCGATGCGCGATGACGAGGATGGTGCGGCCCGCGCGGAGCGTACGGAGGGCCTGGAACACCGCCTCCTCCGACAACGCGTCGAGGGCGGAGGTCGGCTCGTCGAGGATGAGGATCGGCGCGTCCTTGAGCACGGCGCGGGCGATTCCCAGTCGTTGCCGTTCGCCACCGGATAGCGTGCCCCCCGCTTCGGCGACCGGTGTCCGGTAGCCGTCCGGCAATCGCCGGATGAAGTGGTCCACGTGCGCCACCCGCGCGGCCGCCGCCACCTCGGCGTCGCTGGCCTCGAGCCGGCCGTATCGGATGTTGTCGCCGATCGACCCGGAGAAAAGCACGGGCTCCTGTGGCACCACTGCGATCCGTTCGCGCAACGATCGCAGCCCGTAGCGCGACACCTCCACGCCATCGATCAGCACGCGGCCCGAGGTCGGCTCGAAGAAGCGCGGGATGAGGCTGGCGATGGTCGTCTTGCCCGCGCCGGTCAGGCCGACGAGCGCCACCAGCTCGCCCGGCCGGGCCTGGAAGCTGATGCCGTCGAGGATCCGCCGATTGGCGTCGTAGGCGAAGCGGACATCCTCGAACACCACGTGTCCCGCGATCCCCGACGCATCGATGGCATCCTCGGCGTCCAGCACCTCTGGAGCGAGCGCCAGCATCTCCCGGACCCGGCGCGCGCTCACGCGAGCCTGCTGGAGTGCGCCCGTCGTGTGCGCGATGGCAGACAACGGGCCATACACCGCCCCAAGATAGGCCACCACCACCAGCAGTCCGCCCAGCGTGAGGGTGCCGTCGAGCACGTGCAGCCCGCCGACGACCAGCACCAGCGCGGTGCCGACGAGCGTGATGGCGGTCACCCACACGGAGAAGATCGACTCCTGCCAGGTGAGCCGAAGACGCGCGCGCATCGTCTCTTCGCCGACCTGGCCGAACCGGCTCAGCTCGTAGGGCTCACGGGCGAAGCTCTTCACGGCGGAAATCGACGAGATGACCTCGAAGGCGCGCCCGAGCAGGATGGACTCCTGTGCCTTCACCTGTTCGGCCCGATCGGTCATGTTCCGCGAGTAGTAGCGGAGACAGAGATAAAGGAACGGCGCCACCGCCAGCGACAGCAGGGCGAGCATCGCGTCCAGCCTGAGCAGGATGACGAACATCACCGCGAGCGTCAGCGCGGAGGTGGCCAGCGGGAACATGCCGCCGATGATGAGGTCGTTGACGCTGTAGGCGTCGGCGTCCAGCCGGTAGACGCTGTCGCCCGTCCGGTTGAGGACGTGGTGCCGGAGCGGCAGCGCCTGCAGGTGGGCTAGCAGGCGGGCCCGCAGCGCGTAGACGATCCGTTGCGCGGTACCGACTGCCACCTGGGTGTGCGCCGCGCGCACCAGTTCGTGCGTCAGTTGTAGCAAGAACCCGGCGGCCGCGACCAGCACGAGTAGGGCCGGGGCGCCGCCGCCGGTCAGGGCCTGAATCGTCGCGCCGAGCGCGCCCGGGAAGGGGCGCCCGCCGAAGACGTTGTCCACGATGGCCTTCATCGGCCACGGCGTCAGCGCCGCGAGCCCGATTTCGGTCATCGCCAGCGCGACGATCAGTGCCGACCGGCCTCGATACGGCCGCAGATATGTGAGCGCCCAGGCAAACTCGGCCATGCTCACGCGCCCCGGGCGGCTTGATACCCTTCTGGGGCGGCAGGCGGCAACGGCGTGGCATCGACTTCCACCGGTCCCGGACGACCCTCGTGAAGGGGGATCATGCCCGCGGCCTCGACGACATGCGCGAGCGCGCGATCGAAGACCGCCGCGGTCCGCGTGGTCTCCCAGGCCGTCCGCGCGGCGATGATCGCCAGCGCGAGCACCGCCAGCGCGCTGCCCGAGCGCCAGTGGATCGACATCAGAGCCAGGCTGGTGGCGGTCAGCACCACGGCCATGGTCAACGCCTGCAACGTGCCGATCGCGCTGGCCCGGAGTCGCGACCGGACGCGCGTCAGGCACTTTCCTCCCGCATGCTCCTCGACCAGCGCCTGGACGTGCAGCCAGCCCCAGCGGCCCACCCCCACGCTGAAGTCACGGTCGGGCCGCCACCCCTCGTCCACTTCCACCGGCGGCGCCGGTCGTGCCGCGCGCAGGACCCCGACCATCTCGGTCAGCACATGTGCGTGATCCACCCAGGTCTCGCTCCAGAAGGCGCGCGCGTCCGGACGCCCCAGGCCGAGGCGGACCGAGCGCAGGATGTCCCGCAGGCCCGGGACCGGCGCCTTCCACGGCCGTCGCGTGATGTGCTCCGCAGCGGTCACGAGCGGCATCGACGACATGCCCTTGATCCGTCCCCACATCCGTGCCACCGGGTTGATGAGGTGCAGCCACGCGATCACCGCCCGATAGAGGAGCCGGCTCTGACCCTGCGAGCGGCCTTCGACCGCCTGGACCCCGCGCAAGTCGGAGCCCAACGCGAACTGGACACACCTGACGATGGTAATCGCCCATCCGCTGAGACCGAGCAGCAGCAATCGAACGTCAGGAGTGGCAATCACCAGGTCGAGCAACCCGGCGGCAACCAGCGCGAGCGAGACCAGCATCCACGCCGGTGAATGCGGCACGTATTCCAGCCGGTACGAGTCCTCGCTATAGATCGACGGGAACGCCGCCGTTCCCCAGACCCCGGTGTTGACCCGGCGTCCGCTCAGCGACTTCAGGAACGGCAGCGGGCTGTAGATGTGCCCCTTCCAGAGCATCTGGCCGCGCACGAACTTCTCGGGATGGTGCGCGTCGAGCCACGTCTCGCCTTCGCCGTACCCGACCTGCTGGCGCCAGTAGGCCTTCACCGACGAGCGATGGTGATGCCAGACGAGGGCCGAGGGTGCGAAGCCGATCTCGTGGCCGCGGGCCTGCAGCCGCCAGCAGATGTCCACATCGTCGCCGGCCCGCAAGTAGGCGGGGTTGAACCCGCCGATGCTGACGAGCGCATCGCGACGGAACGCCATGTTGCAGCCGGGGACGTGCTCGGCGACGCGATCGTTCAGCAGCACGTGCGTCGGGCCGCCCGGCGAACGCGCCACGCATTGCGCCACCCAGACGTCGTCGGGGGGCACGACGTTGGGCCCGCCCGAGCCGACGTACCGGCCCGACAGGATCGGCTGCACCAGATATGTGAGCCAGTCCGGATCGACACGAACGTCGGCATCGGTATAGGCCACGATCTCGCCGGTCGCTTGCGCGATTCCGACATTGCGGGCGGCGCTCAGCCCGCCGTTGGGCACGTCGATCACCTGCGCCCTTGGATAGCGGCGCGCAATCGCGCCAGTCGCGTCACGCGACCCGTCGTTGACGACGATGATCTCGGCGTTGGGATACGTGAGTGCCGAGAGCGATGTGAGGCAGTCGTCGATGGTGTCGGCCGCGTTGTACGCGCACACCACCACCGACACTCTGGGCCAGGCCGCCTGCTCGTCCGGCGGGAACGGCGCGCCCGCGAACGCGCGTGACACCGCCGCCAGCGCCGGCTTGGGTTGGCGATCGGCGTCCACGAGGCCAAACGCCCAGTCCTCCACCGTGTGACCGCCGCGCCACCACTCGTCGGTCCAGGCAAAGGCCACCGCACCGGCCGCGCCTTCCTCGAAGGCCGCGCGGATGTGCATCGCTGTGATCCGTGCCTGGCCATCGCGCCCTTCGCGAATACTGTCGGCGCCAGCTTCGGCGAGCACGAAGGGCCGATTGCCGGCGGCATGCTGCAGCCTGGCGAGGTAGGAGCGGAGGTTGCTTTCGCGGTGAAGGTAGACGTTGAAGCTATGGACGTCGAAACAGTCGAGGTCCAGGTATTCCGTCGGCGGGAAGTTGACGTAGGTAATCAGGCTCGACGGCGCCGCCTGCTTGCAGGCGTTGTGCAGATCCTGAAGAAAGCGCTCAACGCGAGCAGTGCCATGCCACCGGACGATCGCCGGCGGAATCTCGTTCCCCACCGCGAACAGCAGCGCTGCCGGATGCGAGGCGAGCGCGCGAACGGTGGCCGCGGCCTGCTCCCGAATCTCGCGCGCGAGTCGCGGCTCACCCAGAAACGCGACGTGCTGGGTCCAGGGTACGCCAATCATCACTCGCAGCCCGTGGCGAAGCGCGGCATCGAGCAGGGAGGGCTCGGGCACCGTATACACGCGGACCGTGTTGATGCCGGCCTCGGCCATCATCCGGAAGTCCAGGTCGATCTGCTTGAGCGCCGGAAACTGCACACCTTCGGCGTCGGGAGCGAAGGTGCCGTAGGTGACGCCCTTGATCAGGAATCGGCGTCCGTCGACCTCGAGGAATTTGCCGGACACCTGTGGTCCGGCGGACGCGAAGCTCATTGGGGGGCTGTCCGGCTAAGGGGCTTGAATTTCAACGGGTTACAGGGTATTGTGGCCGCCGCGACCATTTGAGTCAAGGCGAGGGTCCCTGGTCGCATGCCGCCGCGCCGTCGGGCTCCCCGACCCACCGGGGCGCCGGCGCGTCCGAGCATGTGCGCTCGGAACACACGGGTACGCAGGTCACGGGAGCCATTCATGCCGCTTCACGCAGCAAGAATCCCGCCAGCGATCACTCCAATGAATTCCGTTGAAAACCCGCCAACTATGAAGAAGTTTCCTGGTGATGCCGGCCATGGTGCACGACGCCAATGCAGACCGGCTAGAAGCGCAGTCGCACCGAGAACTGCCAGGTGCGGGGCTCGCCGACGGCGGTGACCTGGTTGTAGCCGGCAACGGGTTGGTCGGGTAGCCGCCGGTACCGAAAGTGGTGTTCCTCGTCAGCTCGTTCACGGCATCGGTCAGGTTGAATGCTTCAGCCATCACCTCGAGCCGGGTTCGGTCGCCGAAGCGGATCGACCGGCTGAGGCGCAGGCCGAGACTGAAGAACTCGTCGCCCACGCCGGCGTTCCGCGGGATGTACTCGCCGTCCACGACGGGCCTGCCGGCCGTCCCCTGAATGGTCGTGCCCCCTGACGTGATGTTGAAGGGAGCCGCGGAGTCCGCCTGCACCATCGCGCTCAACTGGAAGCCGTGGCTGACCTTCTCCCACGCCGTCGAGGCGGGGCTCATTGATGTGTTCACGCCGCCGGAGAACACGAACAGGTGGCGGCGATCGTTGTCCGAGCGGCCCCAATCCTTGGCGAGGTCGAAGGGGTCGATCGGCCCGCTGAAGAAGAACTCCCCGACGTTGTTCTCGGCTTTCGAGAGCGTGTAGCCGACGCGGTAGTACCCCCACGATGACGGGCGTTGGGCGAAGGACACGAGCAGGCCGTGATAGACGGACTCACCGACCGAGGAATACTGACTGTTGTTCGCATAGTCGGGAATCCGCCGGCAGCCATTGTTGGTGCCGGCCGGCGCGCAGGACGGCACGTTCTGGTTGATTCCCATCAGCAGGCCCGTGCCGCGCACGTACGAGTAGCCCACGCTCGCGGTGCCGAGCCGCCCGACCTGTCGCTCGACTTCGACGCTCGCCTGTCGTGAGTAGGCGTTCTGCAGGTCCCGCTGCATCGTCGTCAGGTTCACGAGGGTAACCAGCGGCACCGGAGCCGGCAGGATGCCCGGGAACAGCGGCGCGCCGGCCTGCCCGGGTGACAGGCTGACGTTCACCTGCTGCAACTGGGCGAGATCCGTGCTGTTGTCCGCGGACAGCAGCGCGTTCGCCAGGGCGCGCAGAGGCACGCGGTCGTAGAAAACGCCGGCGCTGCCGCGCACCACGAGATGGCTCGAACCGAACGGGGTCCACGCGAATCCGGCGCGCGGCGACAGGTTGTTCGCGTCGGTGTCGATGGTTTCGAGGAACTGGAGATCGTAGCGGAGCCCCAGATTGAGGGTAAGGCCCGAGGTCGCGTTCCACTCGTCCTGCACGTAGACACCGAAATTGGCGTTCCCCTGTTCGACGTCCATGACGCCAAAGGTCTGCGAGAACCCCGCGTTGTTGTAGGCGCCGGACAGAAAGGTCGCCAGCGACGAAAAGGCGTACGACCCGCGCTCGGCCCGAGGAAACGTGATGCGGTCGTCGTTGTAGATGACGTCCACGCCCGCGCGCAGCGCGTGGGCGCCGCGCTGTTGGGCCGCGTTGTCGGTGAGCTGGAACATCGTGTTCGAACGGCCCTGCGGGCTCGACGGAAAGGTGCCGAACGACGCGACGCCGGCGATGCTGACCGCCGGCCCGATGGGATCCGTGGGTGGGGCGAGCAGGTCCGAATGGGTGAACTGCGCGCGCGTTTCGTTGACGGTCCGCGATCCGATCGTCAGCGTGTTGCCGAACGCAAGGGCCTGGTCTCTGTTGTCCAGGCCGGCCGAGGCCGATGGTGCGTTGAGGCCGCCGGACCCGCGCGAGTTCTGCGAAGTGATGTCGTAGAGGCTGTAGCGGATGCTCAGCTGGTCGCGCCCATTGAACGCATGATCGATCTTGCCGAGGACGTTCAGGCTGTCGATCGGCTGGTCGAAGAGGCCGGTCGTCACGATCGAGCCGGGATAACCGACCGCGGCCAGCCGCGCATTGACGATGGCGACGTTGGCGTCGGCGATCGTGGCCAGGCCCGACTGATCGAGCAGTCGCTGCTCGGCGTTCGCGAAATAGAACGTGCGGCCCTTCGCGACGGGGCCGCCCACGCTCGCCCCAAACTGCTGCTGCGACATCGGCAGCGTGCTCCCCGACAGCGCGTTGGCCGCGGAGAGCGCATCGTCGCGGAAAAAGCCATAGGCCGTGCCGCGCACTTCGTTGGTGCCGCTGCGAGTCAGCACGTTGACATAGCCGCCCAGCGCGCGGCCGAGCTCGGCCTGGCCGCCTGAGGTCACGACCTGAAACTGTTCGACCGCGTCGACCCCGTACGGCATACCGATCAAACCCGCCGCATCGTCGTTGGACGACAGGCCGTCGACCAGAAAGCTGTTGGAGAGGTTGCGCTGGCTGGCGACCGACAGCCCCACGCCCTGCACGGCCGACGTCTCGGCAAAGAGCTGGGTGCTGTTGATATTGGGGGGCGCCACGGCGGGTGCGAGCACCGCGATGTCTAGAAAGTTGCGGCCGTTCAGAGGCAGGTTGCTCACCTCCTGCCGAGTGATGGTGGTCACGACCTGCGTCCGTGCCGACTCCAGGAGCGGCGCCTTGGCGGCCACCTCCACGGTGGCGATCACTCCCGACACCGCGAGCGGAAACGGCAGGTCGAAGGCGGCTCCGGCATTCAGCGTCAAGCGCTCGGCCGCCGGCTCGAAGCCGGGCTGGGTGACCACGACTTCGTACGGGCCAACCCGCAGATACGTGAAGCGAAACCGGCCGGCCGCGTCGGTGACACCGGTGGCGGAGACGTTCGTCTCGACGTGCCGCACCACCACCGTGGCCCCGACCACGGCGGCGCCCTGGGGGTCGGTGACCCGCCCGCTGACGCTCGCGTGCGCGATGGCTTCTTGAGCGAGCACGGTCCCGCCGGCGCAGCACAGGAAGCCGCCGAACATAGCGGCTGCCATCCAACGGAGAACACCGGCGAACATGACGAGCAGTCTACGAGGCCACGGGCCGCTTGCCGATGCGGCGAATCGTCGCAGGCCGCAGAAGGCGCAGATCCGCAGATGACGAGGGCCGACTGGCGCAGATGCGCAGACCGTCAGCGCACCCGGTAGACGGGGTAGCCCTGACCGGAGGTGAGGCCTTCGTCGATGATGTTCCAGGTCACCAGGCCATCGTCGCTGTCGGGCTCGAGCAGATAGAAGGCAAGGCGGGCCAGGCGCTGATTGGCCCTGATCAACACGGACCCCGGGTCCACCGTCAACGCGGCGCGCTCCATCGTCACCGAAAGACGTGCCTCGTGGTGATTCTCGAAGGCTCGGTCCGACCGCGTGAGGGTCTGGATGACGAAGCGATCGACGTCCATCTGCGCCGGCGCGTCGAGCGTCTCGGTCTCGATGCCGTGCCACCGCAGCCGGTCGAGCGCGGCGGCCATCCGGGGGCTCGCCGCCAGGCCGCGCGGGATGATCCAGGCCGTCGGGAGCGGCCGTGTGCGGGTCGCCGTGAACGTCCCGAATTCCTTCATCCGTACGGGCGCGGCCAGCTCGGTCATCTGCCGCATCTCCGCGCCGGTCAGCGGATTGGTCCTGGCGCTGACATCACCGACCAGAATCGTCGAGAGCTCGGCATTGGGCTGGATGCGAAAGTCGAGGCCGAGCTCGATTGGTTTGGAGGCCTTGATCCGCGCGCTCAACAGACGATCGGCCTGGGCGGTGAGGCTCAGGATGCGCGCCGCGTGCCTCGCCGACGCGCGCCAGAGCTCTTCCACGAACGCCGACGTCACTGCGACACGGCCCTGGAAATCGAGGTAGCTGTAGGCCTCCGAGAGCACGGCGATGCGGTTTCGAAGACCGACGTAGTTGTTGCCAAAGCGCGGGCGGTGATCGAAGGTGCGCCAGACGGTGTCACCCGGATGTTCGGGATCGACGCGCGCGGTTTCACGGGCGTCGCCGGACTCGGACGCGAAGTTTCCGTAGAAGTAGGTGCGATAGCCCGGGCCGTCCAGGAGCGCCTTGCGCACGGCAGGCAGCAAGGTGTCGCGGGCGAACGAGGCGAGGTACGGGTCGGCGTTCGGAGTCAGGGTTGGGGCGTAAGTCAGTTGATAACCGTGATACGACCCGTTGGTCGTGTGGAGGTCGGCTACCACGTGCGGATCCCAGGTCGTGAGCAGTCCGACGAGCGCTCGCGCCTCGGCGCTTTCGAGCTTCATGTAGTCGCGATTGAGATCGAGCCCGCGTGCGTTCTCGCGCGTCCCCACGGCTCCGAACGGGCCGTTCTGTTCGGGGCGGTTATGTCCGAGCCGGCGCTCGTTGCCGTCCGCGTTGTAGAGCGGCGCGATCAGGATGACGAGCTGCCTGGTCAGCGGCTTCAGATCGCCGTCCACCAGCCGGCGCGCCAGCATCAGCACGGCTTCCTTGCCCTCAACCTCCCCGCCGTGGATGTTCGCCTGGACGAACACGAGAGGACGTCCCAGCTTGCGCGCCTCGGCCGGGGTCCCGACTGGCGGATCGGAAATCACGAGCAGTGGGAGCAGGCGACCCTCTTCGCTCGGACCGAAGCTCTCGCGACGGACCAGCGGACTGGCCGCAAGCGCGCCGACGACCCGTTCGACGTCAGCGTAGGTGCTGGTCTCCTCGAAGTTCGAGAGCTCGGCGCGAGTGCGCAGCGGTTCCTGGTGCGCGCGTGGCTGCCCGGCGGCCAGGATGATGCACGCCAGCAGCCCCGCGGCAAGGGCACGGGGGGACATCGCCGAGGATTGTACCGGGAACCGGCCGCTAGCGGCGGCGTTTGAGGTCGGACAGCGGGACGAACGACTGGGTCGTCTTCGGCCGCGGACCGGCGCCAAACAGCTTGCGCGCCAGGTAGGCCACGGCGCCTCCCACGATCATGACGACGCCCGCCTCTTGCCACATCGTCAGAGGCCCCAGCCGAGACGCGAGCCGACCTGATACACGAGCAGCGAGGCGCTGTAGGCCAGCACCGTCATATACGCGACCATGAACAGCGGCCAGCGCCACCCGCCCGACTCGCGCTTCACGATGGCCACCGTGCTCATGCACTGGCAGGCGAGCACGAAGAAGACCATCAGCGAGACGCCGGCGAGCGGCGTCATGAGCCGCGCTCCGTCCGGCCAGGTCGCCGCGCGCAGAACGTGCCGGAGCGGTTCGTTGGTCTCGTCGGCGCCGGCGATGTCGAACACGACACCCAGCGTGCCCACGAAAACCTCCCGGGCGGCGAATGCCCCCAGGATGCCGACGCCGATGCGCCAATCGAAGCCGAGCGGGGCGATCACGGGTTCGATCAGGCGGCCGACGCGTCCCGCAACGCTGTGGCGCAGCTGTGCGCCGTTCTCCCGGCTCTCGATCTCCACCAGCCGGGCCTCGCGTTCCTCGGTCGCGAGCGCCGCCGAAGCCAGCGCGGCACGCGCCTGCCCGGCCTCCGCGGCCACAGCCGGATCCTTCGGATAGGACAGCAGCACCCACAGGATGATGGTCAACGCGAGAATGACCGTGCCGGCGTCGAGCAGGAACGTCCGGACGCGCTGCCAGACGCCTCTCAACAGCACACTGAACACTGGCAGGCGGTACGGCGGCAATTCGAGCACCAGCGTTGGCGCCGGTCCCTTCAGCACCGTCCGGCGCAGGACCGCCGCGGCGGTGAGCGCCGCAACGACCGATAGCGCGTACATCGCAAACAGCGCCATCGCACCGGCGCTGAGGAACCCAACGCGGCTCCCGGGCGCAAAGACCGTGGCCGTCACCAGCACGTAGATGGGCAGCCGGGCGCTGCACGAAGTGAGCGGCAGCACGAGCATCGTCAGCAGTCGATCGGTGCGGCTCTCGAGCGTGCGCGTCGCCATCACCGCCGGGATCGCACACGAGAAGCCGGAGAGCATCGGCACGAACGCGCGACCGTGCAGCCCGACCGCGCGCATCACGCGGTCGATGACGAACGCCGCGCGCGCCAGATAGCCCAAGTCTTCCAGCAGCCCGATGAACAGGAACAGCAACGCGATCTGCGGGACGAAGACGACGACATTCCCGACGCCGGCGATGACGCCGTCGACGATCAGGCTGGTCAGCGGACCAGCGGGCATGACGCTGCTCACGAAGGCCTGGACGGCGGTGACAGTATCCTCGATGGCGGCGATGGCAGGCTCGGACCAGCTGAAGAGCGCCTGGAACACCACCATCATCACGGCCGCAAACGCCACCGCGCCGCCGATCCGGTGCGTGAGGAACGCGTCGACACGATCGGTCCAGCTGCGGCGGGCAGACGCGGGAGCACGGCAGACCTCGCTGACGACGCGATCCACGAGGTGGTAGCGACCGGCGATGATCTCGAGATCGAGGTTGCGGCCGGCCGCGGTCGCCCGCTCGTGCACGCGGTGGACGCCGGATCGGATCGAGGCGGGGATGTTCGTCAGTTCGTCGCCGAAATCGTGTTCGAGCGACAGCAGCAGCCACTGCGCCCAGACCCGAGCCTCCTGAGGGCGCTCCATCACGCGCTCGGACAGGATGAGGCCCTCCAGTTCGGCGAGGTCCGCTTGCAAGGCGGAGGACCGCGCCACGTCGGGCATCCGCGGGACGTCGGGCCGTTCGATGGCCGCCGCCAGGGCGGCGCGCAGGGCATCGGTGCCCATCCCCTTGCTGGCCACCGTCGGAATCACCCGGGCGCCAGTGAGCGCCTCGAGCCGTTCGACGTCGATGTCGATGCCGTCTCGCCGGGCTTCGTCGGTCATGTTGAGCGCGATGACGACCGGGTGGCCGATCTCGAGGATCTCGATGGTGAGATAGAGGGCGCGGGCCAACGCCGTGGCATCGGCCACGACCAGGATGGCGTCCGGCCGGCGGGGCCCCCGTCCGAGGAGCGACTCGACGGCGATCTGTTCCTCGCGCGAGCGGGCGGCGAGGGAGTACGTCCCCGGCAGATCGGTCAGCTCAATCGCTCGGCCGCCGGTCAGCGCGACCGTGGCCGATCGGCGATCGATGGTCACTCCCGGATAGTTGGCGACGCGCGTGCGCGCGCCGGACAGTGCGTTGAAGACCGTGGACTTGCCGGAGTTGGGATTGCCCGCCACCAGCACCAGCGCGTGGCGCGCCGACGGTGGGTGCGCGAGCGCTGGGGCGCTCATGTCACTCGACTTCAATACCGAGGGCGTCCGATCGTCGGATGGAAAGCGCGTAGTTGCGCACGCGCAGTTCCACGGGATCACCCAGGGGCGCTTCGCGCTGGACAGTGACCGGCGTGCCCGGCACCAGCCCCATCTCCAGCAGCCGTCTTACCACCCGGCGCGCCCCCGAAACGCGGGACACGATGGCAGTGGACCCGACCGGGACGCGGGCCAGGGGACGGCGATTGGACGTGGCGCTCATGGTGTGGGCAAAGTGAGACTTGGTCTCACTTTCGAGATGGTATCACGGTCGGGATTACGCGGGTGCGGGATCCGCAGATTTGCCCGCTCACAAAAATTACGGATGGGGTCTCGGCCGAACGCCCAGCCGGAAGCACACGGCGGGCGGTCCCGTCCCGGCACAGCGGGCACGGCGGTCAGACGAGGAGGCGCGGCAGGTCTCGGGCGGACTCAGATTCTCACCGCGCGGTTGGCACCCCCACCGGCTGCAGGTACTTGTTGAACCAGTTGACGTAGCGCTGCAGCCGGTCGCGCTCGTAGCTCGGAACGGTCAGGCTGTGGAACTGGCCCGGATAGATCACCAGTTCAGTCGGCACGCCCAGGCTCTTCAAGGCCTGATACATCTGCTCGCCGCCCGCGATGGGCACGTTGAAGTCCTTCTCACCACCCAGGAACAGCGTCGGCGTCTTGATGCGCTCGGCGTTGAAGAACGGATAGGACACCTTCATCCACACGTCCTTCGCCTTCCACGGCTGCCCGATCTCCTGGTCGTACTGCACGATGTACTGGTCGAGCCCGTACATGGAGAACTGCATTGAGCTGCCCGCACCGCTCACCGCCGCCTTGAAGCGTGGATCGGTGGCGATCGTGTAGTTCGTCGAGATCCCACCGTAGCTCCAGCCGCCAATCCCCAGCCGGTCGGGATCGGCAATCCCCTGCCTGACCGCTTCATCGACGGCCCCGAGCAGATCGACGACTTCGAGGTTCCCCCAATCCCCGTAGATCGCCTTTTGGTACGCGCTTCCACGGCCGGAGCTCCCACGGTAGTTCACGGCCAGCACTACATAGCCCTGAGCGGCCAGGAACTCGCGCTGGAAGTTGAAGTCGTGCTCGTCCTGCCCATTGGGTCCGCCGTGAATCAGCAGGATCATCGGATATCGGCGCCCAGCCTGATAACCGGCCGGCTTGACGATCAGCCCGTGGACCTCGGTGCCGTCCTTGCTCCTCGACTGAAAATCCTCTGTCGTCGACAGCTGCACTTCCTTGACCAGCGCTTCGTTGTGAGCCGTCAGCGGCCGGAACGCACGTCCTTCCAGCGCGTAGATTTCCGGCGGTTGGGTGGGCGTGGTCATGAGCACGGCGAAGTGGCCGTCCTTGCCGGGACTGATGGCTCGTACGACGCGATTGCCGGTGGTGAGTGGCTCCACGCCGCGGGTCGAGACGCGCGCGGTCGGCACGGTGGCGACCTGCTGCCGGCGGTCGTCCTCCAGCAGGAACGAGATCGATTCACCGTCCGAGGACCACGCGACGTTCGAGACCGCGCGATCCAGCTGCGACATGAAGATGGCGGGCCGGGCAACGGGCGCCGCCGTTGGGACGGGTGCAGGAACGAGCGCCAGCTTGTTCTGGTCGTAGGCGCCGTACTTGTCGATCTCTCCCAGCAGCACGGCGATGCGGGCGCCGTCGGGGCTCCACTGCGGCCGGCCGCTCTCACCCTCGGGCGTGCTCGTGACCTGCCGCGGCTGCACCCCCGCGCGCGCCTCCACGACCCAGAGGTCGCTGTTCCCCGTGCGATCCGGCTCGGGGTGCGCCCGCTTGCTGAGAAAGGCGATCTGCGTACCATCCGGCGACCACGACGGGCTGGCGTCATCAACCTGACCGCTCGTCAGCACCGTGTGGGTGCGCGTGGCCATCTC
Organism: Vicinamibacterales bacterium; assembly: GCA_035538015.1. Taxonomy (GTDB): domain Bacteria; phylum Acidobacteriota; class Vicinamibacteria; order Vicinamibacterales; family UBA2999; genus VFZN01. The sequence goes on along the minus strand of DATLLC010000077.1, from coordinate 6,078 downwards.
GAACACGGCGATATGATCGTAGAGGCGCCGGAGATAACCGTCGCGGTCGCGCTTGAAGTGGTAGCGGTCGATCACGATCGGCGGCGGCGTCTTCCGCTTCCAGCCGTCCTTCTTCTCCGGATCGTCGTCCGGGTCCTCGTCACTGGCGACGAAGGCGATGCGCGTGCTGTCGGGCGACCACTGGATGTCGGAGACGCCGCCCTTGAGGTCGCTGACCTTCTGCGCTTCCCCGCCGGCCCGGTTGAGGAGCCAGATCTGCGCGCCCTTCTTCTTGTCATCTTCGCTGCCACGCGAGGCGATGAAGGCGAGGTACTTGCCGTCCGGGCTCCACCGTGGCGACGACTCGTTGTCCTCCGAGGAGGTGAGTTGCACGCGCTCCGAGCCGTCCCACTTCACCATCCACAGGTCGGTGTTGCGCTTGTCCTTCTCGGCGTTGATCGTGGTCAGCGTGTAGGCCACCCAGGTGCCTTCGGGCGAACGTTGGGGATCCGCGACGACCGCCATTCGGGAGTGGTCGTCGAGGGCGATCGCGCGGCCAGCCGGCTGCGCCGACGCCAGGGTCGTGAGAGCGACGGAGGCAATGAGTGACCAGAGCCAGACGAGGGGCTGACGCATGCCGCCACTATACCCGGAGGTGTAAGCTGTATGCGGCTTCATGGCACGGACACTGCTCGATAAAGTCTGGGATTTGCACACTATCCGGCGGCTGCCGACCGGGCAGACGCAGCTCTTCATCGGCTTGCACCTCATCCACGAGGTCACGACGCCGCAGGCCTTTGCCATGTTGCGCGAGCGCGGTCTGTCACCGGCGTTCCCCGAGCGCATCTTCGGAACGATGGATCACATCATTCCGACCGCCAGTCTCCGGCGCCCGGCGCCGGACCCGGTCGCGGAAGCGATGATGGCGACGCTCGAGGCCAACTGCCGCACGCATCAGATCCCGCTCTTCGGTCTGGGCGACGACCACCAGGGCATCGTCCACGTGATCGGCCCCGAGCTCGGATTGACGCAGCCGGGCATGACCATCGCCTGCGGCGACAGCCACACCTCCACGCACGGCGCCTTCGGCGCGCTCGCCTTCGGCATCGGCACCTCTCAGGTGCGCGACGTGCTTGCCTCGCAGTGTCTGGCCATGGACAAGCCGAAGCTGCGGCGGGTGCGGTTCGAGGGCCGTCGCGGGCCCGGCGTCACGGCCAAGGATCTGGCGCTGGCGATGATCCGGCAGATGGGTGTCAACGGCGGGGTGGGCTTTGCCTACGAGTACGCCGGCGAGGCCGTGCGGACGATGACGATGGACGAGCGCATGACGCTCTGCAACCTCTCGATCGAGGGCGGCGCGCGGATGGGATACGTGAACCCGGACGAGACCACGTTCGCGTTCCTCGAGGGACGGCCGTACGCGCCGAGCGGCGCGGCCTGGGATCGAGCGGTGGCCTGGTGGCAATCGATGGCCTCGGACTCCAACGCAGCGGTCGACGACGAGCGCGTGGTGGACGTGAACCGGATCGCACCCGTGGTCACCTGGGGCACGAACCCCGGCCAGAGCGTCGCCGTCGACGAACCGATTCCCGATCCGCAGGCACTGCCGGGCGGCGAGCGAGAGGCGGCCATCGAGGCGCTGCAGTTCATGGGCTTCGAGGCCGGCTCGCTGGTCAAGGGCCGTCGTGTCGATGTGGCGTTCATCGGATCGTGCACCAACGCGCGGCTGTCGGATCTGCGCGCGGCCGCCAACGTCGTCCGCGGGCAACGGCTCGCGCGCCACGTTCGCGGGCTGGTCGTGCCGGGATCCCGCGAGGTACAACGGGCCGCGGAACGCGAAGGTCTGCACGAAGTGTTCGCGATGGCCGGCTTCGAGTGGCGCGAGCCGGGCTGCTCGCTCTGCCTCGGCATGAACGACGACAAGCTGTCGGGAGCCGAGACCTGCGCATCGTCGTCGAATCGAAACTTCCGCGGACGCCAGGGCAGTCCGACCGGCCGCACCCTGCTGATGAGCCCCGAGATGGTGGCCGCCGCCGCCATTGCCGGCGAAGTGGTCGACGTGCGCAGCGTCATCACGCGCGGGGGGGCGGTGCAATGAGCGACTCGCGGGTTCGCTCCGTGAGCGGCCGGGCGTTGCCGCTGGTCGGCGACGAGATCGACACCGACCGGATCATGCCGGCCCGCCACCTCAGGGCCATTACGTTCGACGGCCTCGAGCACCACCTCTTTGGCGACGATCGCCTGCACACGGCCGCCCAGGGACTGGTGCATCCGGTGGACGACCCCCGATTCGCCGGCGCCACGCTGATGGTCGTGAACCGCAACTTCGGCTGCGGCTCGTCGCGCGAGCACGCGCCTCAAGGCATCCTTCGCTGGGGCATCCGCGGGATCATCGGCGAGAGCTTCTCGGAGATCTTCTTCGGCAACAGCGTGATGCTCGGCATGCCGGCCGTGACCGCGGCCGCCGCCGACGTGGCGGCGCTGCAGGCGGCGATCGACCGCGACCCGCGGCTCGAGGTGAGGCTCGATCTCGAGACCATGCGCGTGACCGCCGGCGCGCTCGATTTCGGAGTGCACCTGCCCCCGGCGGCCCGCGACGCGCTCGTCACCGGTCGCTGGGATGGCCTTGGCCTGCTCCTCGACGACTTCGCGACGGTGCGCTCGGCCGCGGCGGCGTTGCCCTACCTGCACCAGTTCAAGGTGTGATCTCGCGCGCGCTTCGCGTCGCGCTCGCTACAGCCGGCTCAGCGACAGTGTCGCGGCGTTCGAGACCCGCTACTTGACCGGCGCCGCGACCTTGATGACGACGCCGCCGTCGGTGGTCAACGTCAAGGCGACCGAGTCGCCGGGCTTCAACGGCGTCTTCAAGTCCTTCAAGCGAATGCGCAGCGCACCGGGCTTCAGCTCGGTGCGCCCGTAGGACGGCACCGACAGTTCGCGCACGGTCTTGGCGCTGTCGGCTCCGCCCTCGACGATCTCGGCGGCGCCCGCGGCGTCGGCGCTCACCTTCACGACAAAAAACTCGTACATCGTCGGGTTCTCGACGACCGCGTAGGCGTCGGTCGCGGTGGCCCCGGCCGCCGGCACGGCGACCCACGCGTCGGTGGCGGTTGGCGCGGCCTGCGCCGACAACAGCACGCCGGCCAGAACGCCCGCGATCGTGTAAACGCCGACCAGATTTCGATGTGTCATGCAGCCTCCGGCCACGCCCGCTCCGGATGGCGGTCGGTGGCGTTCCAGTATGCCACCACCGACTCCCGGCGCGTCTACGGCGCGCCGCGGACGGTCAGCACCGGACACGCGGCGCCGCGCACCACCTGCTGGGTCGCCGATCCGGCGAGTGCCAGCCCGATTCCTCCGCGGCCCTGGGTGCCCATCACGATCAGGTCCGCGCCCCGCTCCTTCGCCACCCGCAGGATCTCGCGATAGGCACGGCCGGCCGTGACGACCGGCTCGATCGCGCACCAGGTCTGCGACTCGTCCCCGATCAGCTCCATGATGCGCGCGCGGGCATCGTCGATCAGGTGTTGACGGTACTCGGGAACGTTGAAGTGGGTGTGCACCCGCGGCTCCTCCTCGGGGAGCCATTCCACGGTGTGCAGCACCGTCAACGCGCCATTGGCCTGCCGAGCCAGGTCCAGGGCAAACCCCACCGCCTGGAGCGACGCGGGCGAGAAGTCGAGTGCGCACACGACGCGCTTGAACGTCACATCGGCCGTGGCGGGAGCATGTGGGGGCACGGCGAGAACCGGGCACGACGCGCGGTGGAGCACCTGCTCGGCAATCGACCCGTACAAGAGGCGATTGAAGCCGCTGCGGCCGTGAGTGCCCATCACGACAAGGTCCGCCTGCAGCGTCAGCGCGCGGCCGACGATGAGGTCTGTCGCATCGCCGGCCTTGGCCTCGAGTGCCGGATTCACGGCGGTGGCGCCGGTGGCCTCCGCCTGCTGCTGGAGCATCGCCACGACCTCCGCGTGCGTAGCGGGATACACAAGCTGCACGGTCTCGCCCAAGGCGCCGGGCGGGATCTGGATGGCGTCGAACGTGGGAACCACGTGCAGGACCGTGAGTTGCGCGTCGTACCAGGCGGCAATGGCGGCCGCGTAGCGGAGCGCGGGGCGGGACGCGTCGCTCAGGTCGGTCGGGCACAGGATGTGCTGGAACTGAATCATGGCGACCTCCTCGGAGGTCCTGGGCCGCGACGGGTTTCCACTGGAGACGGCCCTGCTCTCATTCGAAGCAGGAACCGTGCCTCGTTTCAGCGGTTGACCGGGTACTTCGACAACTTGCGCTGCAGCGATCGGCGATGCAGCCCGAGGAGCCGCGCCGCCTGGGACACGTTGCCCTGGCACTCGGTCATCACCCGCTGGATGTGCTCCCATTCGACCCGCGCGAGCGACGGCACAGTGAACTCGCGCAGGTGGTCCGCTGGCGCGGCCAGGGGGTCGAACGCCGAGGCGACCTGGTCGGCGTCGACCGGCTTGGTCAGGTAATCGGACGCGCCTCGCCTCAGGCTCTCCACGGCCGTCGCAATCGCGCCATAGCCCGTCAGCACGACGATACGGGTGGTCGCGTCGATGGCGTGCAGCTCGGCCACGACGTCCAGTCCGTGCCCGTCGGGCAATCGCAGATCCACGAGAGCGCATTCCGGACTGTCGGCGCGGACGCTGGCCAGGGCCTCGGCGGCCGTGGCCACTCGCGTCACCTCGAATCCGCGAATGCCGAGCGCCCTCGCCATGCGCGTCGCGAACACTTCGTCGTCGTCCAGCAGCAGCAAGGTGCGGAGATCCGTCGTCATGCCTGCAGTCCTTCGGGAGCAGCCGGCAGCAACAGGGTCGCCGTCGTGCCGTCGGCGGGTGACGAGCTGAGCGTGAGGGTGCCGCCCCAGCGCTCGGCGAATGTGCGGGCCAGGAACAGGCCGAGCCCGAAGCCGGCGCCGACCGGTTTGGTGGTGAAGAACGGCTCGCCGGCGCGCTGCAGCGTGTCGGCGGCCATGCCCACGCCGTGGTCGCGGATGCGAAACCGGACCTGACCCGAGTCGGCCTCGAGGCGGAGGTGGACCGGCGCGTGATCGGCCGACGCCTCGAACGCATTCTTCACCAGCGTCCGCAGGGCGCGTGTGGCGGCTTCGAGGGGCACCCGCACGTTCGGGAGGCGGTCATCCATCGCGAGCACGACGCGCTCGCGGTCCGGCGCCGGGAAGGTGGCCAGAGCGGCCTCGACCACCCGATTCGGCGGCAGCGTCCGCGCGCTGTGCACTACCGACTCGTCGGCCCGGCCACTCATCTGATCGAGGATCTCGCGGCACCGATCCACCTGCGAGCGGATCAGGCGGGCGTCCTCGCTGATCTCGGCGGGGACGCCGGCCGAGGCGGCCGCCAATTCGAGCTCGCGCGAGGCCACGGCGATGGCACTGAGCGGAGTGGCGAGCTCGTGCGCGGCGCCGGCGGCGAGCGTCGTGAGCGAGGCCAGCCGCTCCTGCTGCGCGGCGGCGCGCCGGGCCTCGGCGAGCGCGCGCTCGCGTGATTCGAGCGCCAGACGGATCCGGGTGACGAACGCGGCGGTGAGCACGGCTCCCGCCACGAACGCCACGCCCATGCCGATCTGATGGCTGAGCGCCGGGTCCATGCCGCCGTGCGCCGCATGAGGGTTGGCCAGCGTCCGCAGCGGCGTCACGAACAACAGCCCGTAGCCGCCCATCGACGTCACAGCGGCACCCCAGGCCCACCTGGCGTTCAACGTCACGGCCGCGAGGGTGATGTAGACGAGATAACTCACGGTGAAGGGGTTCGATGGCCCGCCCGTGATCATCAGCAGCGCCGTGAGTACGGCTATGTCGAAGAGAATCAACCCTCCGAGCACGCGGTCGGACGGCTCGGTGCCCCGCCCCACGACGACCTGCAACCAGAGGTTGCTGAGGGCGTGTGCCCCGACGAGGACCGTCGCGCCCGTGGCCGGGAACGACACGTCCAGCCAGTTGCTGGCAATCATCAAGGTGGTTGTGGCGCCGGCCACGACGGCCCAGCGGAAGCGGGCGAGCCATCGAGCGGTCACAACCGGGCCGGGCTCCGACCACATGGGCCAATTCTGCCCCGGAAC
>DATLLC010000076.1:0-16261 GCA_035538015.1 Vicinamibacterales bacterium | reverse complement strand
CCTTGGAGCGGACCGCCTCCGCGGCTTCGATCTCAATGCCGCACCCCTCTGGCGGGTCAGCTTCTTCGGCCTGGGCGAAGCCGGCCAACGAATGGTGTGGACCTACTCCCATGCGATTCTCGACGGCTGCTACACCGAGGTCGTGCGAGAACTTTTCGACGCGTATCGCGCACTGGGCACCGGCGCGGCCCCCATGTTCGTCGATCGGCCTTCGTACCACGATCACATCGCCTGGCGGGAGCAGGATTGGTCGTCGCGTGCAGAGGCCGCCCGCGGGTTCTGGCGCGACCGCCTCAGCGCATTCGTCAAGCCGTCCACGCTGGACGCCGTGCAGCGTTTCGCTCCCCTCGGAGGACCGTCGACCGGACTCGAGACGCTAGGCTTCCGACTCAGCCCCGCGACCTCCGCTGCCCTCCGCCGCATTGGCGAGTCACGCGGCCTCCATCTGTCGACGTTCGTCCATGCCGCCTGGGCCCTGGTCCTCAGCGCATTCTCCGGCGAGGACGATGTCGTATTCGGCGAGGTCCGGGCGTGCCGGCTCTCTTCGGTTCCGGACGCCGGGAGGATCATCGGGTTGCTGATCAACACCGTCCCGGTTCGCGCACGTGTGCCGGGCGACCAACCCCTGCTCGCGCTGCTTCGCGATCTGTATGAAAATCAGGTGGCAGTCCGTGCGTTCGAGCACACGCCGCTCGTCGAGGCGGCCGCATGTTCCGAGGTCCCGCGCGGCACCAGGCTCTTCGACACGATCGCCATCATCGACGAGGCGGACGACGCCACGCGCCTGAGCGGCTTCGGCGCATCTGGCGGGCGGAGCTTCACACTGCACGACAGGACGAACTTCGCGCTCACCTTGAAGGCGGTCCTCGCGCCGACGATGACGTTCACACTATCGGTCGAACCAGGCCGATTCGATACCGACTTTGCAAGTCGCGTGGCCGGCCTGATGAAGCGGCTCTTCCACCAGATGGCCGCGCGTCCCGAAGCCACGCTGGGGGAGCTGCCACGCCTGCCGGCCCGGGACGAGCGCGCACTCGCGTCGTTCAACCGGACCTCGGTTCAGGTGCTGGCGCCGGGGAGTGTGCATGAATGCGTCGAAGCTCAGGTTGACCGCACACCCGATGCCGTTGCCCTCGTCTATCGCGATCAGTCCTTGACCTATCGCGAACTGGACGAACGCGCAAACCGCGTGGCGACCGAGCTCGTCGCGCTCGGAGTCGGACCCGATCAGACAGTCGGGGTGTTCGTCGATCGGTCGCTCGAAACAGTGGTGGGACTTCTTGGAATACTGAAGGCCGGGGGCGCCTACGTGCCGCTCGATCCGTTCCACCCCAGCGATCGAATCGCGATGATGCTCGAGGATTCGCGGCCGGGCGTCGTGCTCACGGTCGATCGTCTGCGTGGGGCGCTTCCTCCGGTGACGGGGCAGGTTGTGATCCTCGACGCCCTCGGACCAGGGCAGTCGTGCCGCGTCCGTTCGGCGGTTCGTTCCGATCACCTCGCGTACGTGATCTACACGTCGGGATCAACGGGCCGGCCGAAAGGCGTTCAGGTCGAGCACCGCAACGTCGTCAACTTCTTCAGCGGTATGGACGAGGTGCTGGGCACCACGCCTGGTGTCTGGCTGGCGCTCGCGGCCATCTCTTTCGACATTTCGGTGCTCGAGCTGTTCTGGACCCTCGCACGGGGCTTCACGGTCGTTGTCCAGGACGCCATCGACCGCATGATCCCGCCAACGTCGAGCGTGGGATCCGCCTCATACCGCGGCAGTGCCGCCGAGCCAGGCGCCGACAACGGCGACTTCGCCCTTCGGGCCCAGCTCCGCCGCCACCGGGTGACGCACCTGCAATTGACGCCGTCTTACCTGTCGCAGCTTGCGCTCGAGAACGAGGGGCTCGACGCCTTCGCTGCGCTGCATCACGTCTTGATTGGCGGCGAGGCCTTGCCCGCGACGGCGGTCGATCAGCTTCGGCCGCACCTGACCGGCACGTTGCGCAACATGTACGGTCCGACCGAAACGACGATCTTTTCGACGACGGCACTCGTCACGCCCGGGCAGCCGATTACGATCGGGCAGCCCATCGCGAACACCATCGCCTTTATCCGCAACCCGGCTTTGCGGCCGATGCCCATCGGAGTGGCAGGTGAGCTGCTCGTCGGCGGCGCCGGCGTCGCGCGCGGATACGTTGGCCGGCCCGAGCTGACCTCGCAGCGCTTCGTGCACGACCCGGTGACGGGCGAACGGCTGTATCGCACGGGGGACCTCGCGGCCTGGCGTCCGGACGGACAACTCGTCTTCCTGGGGCGCATCGATCACCAGGTGAAAATCCGCGGGCATCGAGTCGAGCCGGGCGAGATCGATGCCGTCATCGGCGCGCACCCCTCCGTGAGCGAGTGCATTACTGTGGCCCAGCATGCGGCCTCCGGCGACCTCCGCCTGATTACCTATGTCGTGCCAAGGGTCATGGACGACCTGCCGCGCGGATCCACAGCTGCCTCTGCAGGCGAACCTGATCGCGTCGCAGGAGAGAGTGGTCTCGCGAAGGCTCTGCGCCAATATGCGCAGACACGGCTACCGGCGTACATGGTTCCGGGCGCCGTCGTCCTGCTGGACACGATGCCGCTGACGTCGAGCGGGAAGATCGATCGAATTGCGCTGGCGTCCCCGAATGCGGTACGGTCGGCGGCCGTGCGCCCGACGCACGAGAACGACCGCGAACGCGCCATCCTCGCCGTCATGCAGGCGCTGGCCGGCCGTAACGTTGGTGTGAACGAGAACTTCTTCGATGCCGGCGCCCATTCGCTCCTGCTGATTCAGGCGAGTGTGCGGCTGGGGATGAGACTCGGCCGGCCGGTGCCAATCGTGGAGATGTGCCGCCACCCCACCGCCCGGGCCCTCGCCGGAGCGCTCGCAAGCGCCGATGCCGATGTACTGACGGTGAAGCAGAGCCAGGACCGTGCGCAGTTGCGTCAGGATGCGATGAGACGCCGTCGAGGCGGACGGGCGGCGACATGAAGGCGGTCGCCGTGTTCGCGGTGTGCGGTCTCTGGGTGTGTGCGGCCAGCGCCTCATACGGCCAGACGACGCAGCCGCGGAAGCAGGACCCGGAGCAAGAGCTGGCGCCCCCCGAGGATTCACCTCAACCGTTGGGGAAAGCCCGACGGCTGTATCGAGCGCTCTTCGGCGGAGCGAACACCGGTCAGCGGCGCGAGACGATCTTGGGCTTCAGCGGTTCGGTGTTCGAGGTGTACAGTAAAGAAGAGGTGGACGAGGGGGAGCCGGCACTCGACGGGCTTTACACGAATTTCGACGGGGACTTGGACTACACGCGGTACGGCACCCGCGTGGAGGTTGCGGCGACGGGCGGTGGCGGCGTTCGCTATTACCCCAAGATTTCGCAGATCCTGGCGGTCGAATATCACGCTGGTGTGGGTGTTCAAGCCAGAGTCGCCCCTCAAACGACGATGTTCGTCCGCCAGAGCGCAAGGTACGGTCCGGTCGCCCTACCGATCCTGTTTGCTGAACCCCTCCCGCCAGAGCTGGGTGATCCGCTGCCACCGGAGAGCGATTTCGCGGTCACCGACGACAAGGTCGTGACCTCGTTGACCTCGGCATCGTTCGAACGCGGATTCTCGGTCCGCTCGCAGCTCAGCGCGAGTGCCAGCTACCGGTACAGCGACTACCTCGCGGAGACCACACCGACCAATGCCTTTTCGACCCTCGACAGCGGTGTCGCCTACCGTTACCGATTGAACGCCACGAGGAGCGTCCGTCTGGGCTACAACTACCGCTCGGCGAGCTACGACGTGCCCGAGGCGCCGGGTGGACGAGGGCCACAGCCGGACGAACACAACCTGTTCATCGGCGTCGCGATCGAGCGCGCGTTCTCGGATCAGCAACGGACCATTGCGTCGTTCGAGGCCGGAACGTCGGCCTTCAGCGGGACTGTCCCGACTGGCCTTCTCCAGGGCGGTGACCGGCTGCGCTTCGTGTTCAGTGCCGCCGTCGCGCATCAAATGGGGAGGAGCTGGCTGCTCCTGGGATCCTTCGATCGCGGAAGCCGGTTCAACCAGGGCTACGGCGGGCCGGCGTTCGCGGACTCGCTGTTCGCGTCCGTGACCGGGTTCCTCAACACCCGCGTGGACATCACGGGATCGGTGGCGCATACGCAGGGCGAGTACGTGGCGACACTTGGAGGGTCTCTGTTCACCAATACGGCGGCCGGCGCGCGTCTTCGATACGCCCTGACACGGCGCTGGGCACTCACGGGGCAGTATTTTCGCTATTCGTACGACTTCACCAACTCTCCAGGCGTTCCGTTCCTGATTGGCGTGCCCGAGCGATTTGCGCGCCACAGCCTCAGCGGCGGTGTCCTCGTGTTCCTGCCTATCAGTTCGCGCTGAGATGTCGATGCTCGCTCCCAGGTCGTCCCCGCGCCGACAGCGCACAGTCCCCCCAACCGTCCTATGTGCGGAATAGCGGGCATCCTCGGGAGGATCGACGGCCGGAACCGGGCGGCCCTGCAACGGATGACCGATGCCCTCGCGCATCGTGGTCCGGATGGCGCAGGTATCTGGGAGAGCTCCCCGGATCCGGACGGCGTGGGGTGCCTGCTCGGGCACCGTCGTCTCTCGATCATCGACCTCTCGTCTGCAGGCGACCAGCCGATGACCGACGGCACGGGTGGCCACAATCGGACGATTGTCTTCAACGGCGAAATCTACAACTTCAAGGATCTGCGGCGCGACCTCGAGCAGGCCGGCGAGACATTCGAGTCGACCGGCGACACCGCGGTGATGCTGCGCCTGCTCGCGCTCCGGGCGACGGACGCCGTGGGGATGCTGCGCGGGATGTTCGCATTCGCGCTCTGGGACGACTGCGCGCGCCGGCTCCTGCTGGCCCGAGATCCCCTCGGCATCAAGCCGCTCTATTTGTGCCACAACCCGGACCGGCACGGGGCGTGGTCCCTGATGTTCTCGTCCGAGGTCCGGTCGATCCTGGCAGCCGGCCTCCTGGAACATCCGCGCCTGGATGGGCGGGCCGTCAGGTCGCTCCTCTGGAACGGGTTCGTCGTAGGACCGGGCACCGCCGTCGCGGGTGTCGAGCTGCTCGACGCCGGCGAGTGGCGCACGATCGAGACCTCCGGCACGGTGCGGCGCACGACGTACTGGAGCATCCCGCGCCCCGGGGACGGACCGTCGATCGGCGAGGCGGAGCTCAGGCAGATCGTGGAGGACTCTGTGGCCCGCCACCTGATTGCCGACGTTCCCGTCGGCATCTTCCTGTCCGGCGGTATCGACTCCAGCGCGGTCGCGGCTCTGGCCCAGCGTGCGCACAGCACGCCGGTCCACACGTTCACGCTCGGCTTCGACGAGCAGGAGTTCAACGAAGGCGACATCGCACGGGCGGTCGCCGGGGCCATAGGAAGCGAGCATCACGAGATTCGGCTCACCGAGGCCGATTTCACGTCTGCGCTCGAGACGGCCGTGGAGACGCTCGATCAGCCCACCTTCGACGGACTGAACTCGTACTGCATCTCCAAGGCCGTTCGCGATGCCGGCCTCAAAGTGGCGCTGGTGGGCACTGGGGGTGACGAGCTGTTCGGCGGATACCCCACGTTCCGGGCTGCGACGACCCTGCAGGCGTGGAACCGTCGCACTCGGATGATTCCCTCATCCCTCCGCATGTACGGTGCCCGGCTCGTGAGCCGGATGCTCGCCGGCTCTGGTCGAGCCATGGCCCCGCAGACGCGCTGGGCCAAATTCCCCGAGATGGTTCGGGCAGGCGAGGACCTCACGGCCCTGTACCAGCTGGCCTGCGCGTTGTTTCTGCCGGACTTTCAGGAGCGTCTGCAGTCGGACGGGCCGCGTGTCGACGGCATGCTCTATGGATTGACGCCGGAGCTGTCGGCACGTCTGCGGTCGGAGACGGCCGGGAGGTCGGCCGTGTCCACCGTTGGGGTCCTCGAGCAGCGCTTGTTCCTCGGGGAGCGGCTGCTGCGCGATATCGATGCCGCCAGTATGGCGGTGTCGCTCGAGACGCGTCTGCCGCTCGTCGACAGTGCCGTCGTCGAAGCGGTCACGCGGGTGCCGGACGCGGCCCGATTCGAGCCACTCGGTCGCAAGCAGCTTCTGCGTCGCATCGGGCTCGACCGCCTCGACCCGGCGCTGTTCGAGCGCCCGAAGCGGGGCTTCGAGCTGCCGTTCGGCCGCTGGATTCGCACAGCGCTTGGGAGCGCCATGGACGAGACCATGCGCGATCCCTCACTCGCCGGCCCTGTCGGACTCGACGGACGTGCCGTCACGGCGCTATGGGCGGCATTCCAGAGCGGCGCGCCGGGACTGTACTGGACACGAGTCTGGATGTTGTACGTCCTCATCCGCTGGTGTCACCGCCACGGGGTCCTGGCGTGAGCCGGCCAGGGCGCGATCGAGGCCGGCATCGGAGGTACTGCCTGATCACGCCGTGCCGTGACGAAGCCAGGTACGCCCGCCAGACGATCGAAAGCGTTGCGAAGCAGACGCTGCTGCCAACCCTGTGGGTGATCGTCGACGATGGTTCAACCGATGGCACGGCGGAGATCGTCGAGGAGTACGCCTCACGACTCCCTTACATCCGGCTGATCCGGCGCCGGGACCGCGGGGACCGCCGGGTCGGAGGTGGAGTCGTCGAAGCGTTCAACGTCGGGTACGAGAGCATCGCTCCCTCGGATTTCGAGTACGTCTGCAAGCTGGACCTGGATCTGGTTCTGCCGGCCGGGTACTTCGAGGGACTTGTGCAGCGCATGGAGGCCGAGCCACGGCTTGGTTCGACTTCCGGCAAGCCCTGGTTCGTGCATCCGCGTACCAGTGTCCTCGTACCGGAAGTGTGCAGAGACGAGATGTCGGTGGGCATGACGAAGTTCTACCGGCAATCCTGCTTCAGCGAGATCGGCGGGTTCGTCCAGCAAGTGATGTGGGACGGCATTGATTGCCATCGCGCGCGTATGCTCGGCTGGATGGCCGAGAGTGTCAACGACGAATCCCTGCGCTTCATCCATCTGCGGCCGCAGGGCGCGAGCCAGCAGAGTATCTGGGCCGCGCGAGCCAGGGCCGGTTTCGGCCAGTACTACATGGGCACGGCGCCGCTCTACTACCTCGCGAGCGCGGTCTACCGCGCCTTCGATCACCCCGCCCTCATCGGCAGCGTCGCGATGCTCTGGGGCTACACCCGGAGCGCGCTGAAAGGCCTGCCCCGGTACGAGGATCGCGAATTCCGGCGGTTCCTGAGGCAGTACCAGTACGCGTGCCTGCGCCGCGGCAAGGCCACGGCGACGGCACGGCTGAACGCGCGGCAGGAGGCCGTGTGGCGTCGCTCGCGCGCCGCCGGCGCGCCGGCGGCGGTCCTGACGAGCGGCGATCGATCGGAACTGCTCGGACTCGAGTTCGAGCGGGAACGCATGGCGGCGGTCGTGGCACGGTGTCTGGCCTGGATCACTCAGCCGCGCCGGTCGCACATCGTCGTAACCGCCAATGCGTCGCACCTGTGCATGATGCGCCGCGACGCCCTGCTGCGCGCTGCCTGCCAGACCGCTGACATGGCCGTGGCCGACGGCATGTCCGTCGTGTGGGCGCTCAGGGCGCTGGGCCGGCCGGTGCCCGAGCGGGTGGCGGGGATCGACCTGATGACGTCGCTGCTCGCGGCCGGCAGCACCGAGCGCCTGCGCGTGTACCTGCTGGGGGCGCGGCAGGAGGTGCTCGATGTGCTCGTCCGCGAATGCGGGCGCCGGTATCCGGGCGTGGTGATTGCCGGAGCGCGGAACGGCTACTTCACGGCGGACGACCACGCGGCGGTCGTCGAGGAGATTCGGGCCAGCAAGCCGGACATGCTCTTCGTCGGCATGCCGAGCCCATTCAAGGACGTCTTCTGCCAGCGGCATCGGGACCGCCTCGACGTCCCCGTGATCGTTGGCGTCGGTGGCAGCTTCGACGTCGTGGCCGGCTTCGTCAAACGCGCGCCGACGGCCATGCAGGTGATGGGCCTCGAGTGGGCGTGGCGACTCATGAAGGAGCCTGGCAAGCTCTGGAAGCGATACTTCACCACCAACACCGAGTTCATCTGGCTCGTCCTCCGTGAGATCCGAAGGAGCCGCGCGCGGGCTGTCCGCGCGCCACACGGGCACAGCTGAGATTGGAACCGGCAGAGGAGCATTCCGTTTTGAGCCGAAAGAGCATTCTTGTCTTCATGGGCACACGCCCGGAGGCCATCAAGCTGGCCCCCGTGGTCGCGGCGCTCCGGAAGACCGACGATTTCTCGTGCACGGTGGTCGCGACGGGGCAGCACAAGGAGATGTTCAGCCAGGTCGTCGATCGGTTCGGCATCGCGGTGGATGCCGAGCTCGACGTGATGCGTCCGAATCAGACTCTGGCCGGGTTGACGGCCCGCCTGATGACCAGCATCGACGGATGGCTGGCCACGGCGCATCCCGACATGGCACTCGTGCAGGGAGACACGACAACGGTACTGGTGTCGGCGCTGGCCTGCTTCTATCGCCGCATCCCTATCGGCCACGTCGAGGCCGGGTTGAGGACGGGCAATATCTGGTCGCCGTTTCCGGAGGAGGCCAACCGCAAGCTGGCCACGCCGCTGGTGACGCTGCACTTCGCCCCGACCGAGTCCGCGCGACAGGCGCTGCTCAGGGAGAACATCCCGGATGCCTCGATCGCGGTCACCGGCAACACGGTCATCGATGCGCTGCTGACGGAAGTTGCCGCGCAGGCCGGGGACGCCGCCTTGCGGGAAGCCATCGACGCCGAGCTGTCCTCCCTGTTGGGATGGCGATGGCTGGACCACCCGTACGTGCTCATCACGGGGCACCGGCGGGAGCATTTCGGCAAGGGGTTCGACGAAATCTGCGGAGCGATCGCGAGCCTGGCGCAGGCGTTTCCCGAGCACCGCTTCATCTACCCGGTACACCTGAATCCGAACGTCAGGGATCACGTGAACCAGCTGCTCGGCCGCCTGCCCAATGTGGCGCTGATCCCGCCCCAGGGCTACATGCAGTTCGTCGCACTGATGTCGCGATGTCGACTCGTCCTCACCGACTCGGGAGGCGTGCAGGAAGAAGCGCCGTCGCTCGGCAAGCCCGTTCTCGTGATGCGGGACACGACGGAGCGTCCCGAAGGCGTCACGGCGGGGACTGCTGTGCTGACCGGGCCAAGTAACGGAAATATCGTGACTCATGCCACTCGCCTGTTGACCGACGAGAGTGCGTACACGCAGATGGCTTCGGCTCAGAATCCCTACGGTGACGGACAGGCCGCCGATCGGATTGTCCAACGGATCAGGCGTCATTTCGCAGGAGTGTGAACCAGCCCGCGAACTCGACGACGTGTATCGCCTCACCGATCACCGGATTCCGCCGGACCCTGGCGCATCCGCGGGGGTGACCCGCCGCTGCCGACCAGGCGTAGGCGCCAGGCCACTCTAACGGTCGCCGCGTCTCGATCGCAGGGCCCGCACGGCGCCGGCCGCGACCATCGCGATTCCCGAAAGTTCAAAGGCCACGGTTCCCGCGCGGGTGATGCTTCTCAGGAACGTGTCGACATGATGGAAAGAGGCGGCGCGGATTACCACGAAGCTCATCATCCACATCAGTCCCAGCAGGGCGATCCAGACCCTGTCCAGCACGCGACGCCACACCCAGGCCATCGCCACGACGCCCACGACACCCGCGCCCGCGATGACCACGACGAAGGCGAACTGATAGGACCGGCGGCTGTCGTACCACCCCTGCTGGTGCGCCGCGTCACGCAGCAGCTGCGTGAACAGCGACTGCAGGTCGAGCTGCTTGTTGACCCCCAGGACCGTCAGCGTGACGCAGGCCACGAGCCAGAAACGAGCCAGCAGTCGCTGATGACGCACCTCGTGCGGGTGAATCCGATCGAGCCGGCCGGCCTCGGGCCGGCACGAGCGGTACGCCAGCAGGGCGAGGCACGCGGCGACGGCGTAGGCCGCCAAGGTCAGCCAGCCGGCCCAGGAGGCGTCGCCGATGCCGAGGGTCCAACGGCCGTCGGATACGGTCTCCAGGAGAATCAAGGTGAGGACCATGTCCCGCGCTTCAGCCCAGGGTTTCGAAGGGAGGGACCGCGGCCCTTCGCGGCGTTCGGAAGATGCCCTGAAGCGCCTCCACGTCTCGCTGGTGCATGAGCCCCAGCAGCCAGGACGCGCCGGAAAATGTCGCGATGCAGAGCGGGATGCCCAGCCACGGATTGAGCGATGGGATGGCCCAGAACAGGAGCAGCGTCAACCCGGCGGCTCCCAGGGCGCGCGCGGTGTCCACAGCCGCTTCGCCCGTGAGCGTGCCTCGAGGCAGGAGCACGAGCGCTCCGGACAGGACGACCAGCTCACTCAATGCAAAAGAGAGCACGATCCCAATCCCGCCATTGCCTGTACGCGCCTGCAGGATGGGGACGAGGAGGATACTCAGGCCGGCTGAGGCGAGCACCTTCACGGCGATCACGATGGCGAGGCCCACCGCGACCCCGGCTGCATAGAGCGCGTTCCACAGCAGGATGTCGATGAAAACCAGGAAGAGCGCCGGGGCGTAGACCTTGAGGATGGTCGCGGAGGGAGCGAAGCCGGAGCCGTAGATCAGGCCGACTGCCGTTTCCGCGAAAAGCCACGTACCGGTCGCGCCGAGGGCCCCGAGCCAGAGCAGAGGGCGTAGCGCAGTCCGTATCTCGCGAGGGAACGCGGACGTATCGTGCGCCGCCCGGGCGATGCGCGGGTAGGAGGCCGTCGCTATGATGAGGGCCGGTGCCAGCAGCGTGCCGATGATGTTTCGGGCGGCTCCAAAGTAGCCGACCGCCGTGGCCGGAGCCAGCTTCGAGAGGATGACGGCGTCCATATAGGGCTGCGCCGCTCCGGACACGGACATCGACAGCATAGGAAGACCGCCCAACACCATGGCCCGCACGGCCTGTCGAGACATGCTGAGCGTCTGGCCATCGATGCCAAGATAGAGCGCGCGCGCCGTGAAGAGCGCCGCGCCGCCGGCCAGGACCTGGGCGAGAATGACACCGGGGATGCCCGCGCCGATGGCGAGCGCGGGAAGGGCGACGCTCAGGACGAGCACCTTGTTCACCACCGACACAGCGGCGTCTCGCTCCATCCGTTCAGCCGCCCGGAACGCCATCCCGTAACCACTCGCCAGGAACAGCGGAAGATTGCCAAGGAAGAGCAGGACGAAGAGCCAGGTCGTGCGCACGCCATATCCGAGTGCCAGGGTGAGGAGTCCGACCGGTATCGCCGAGGCTGTGACGACAGCCACGCGGAAGGCCAGCGCACTGCCCAGCAGCTCGCCCGCCCGCTCCGGCGCCCGCGCGGTCTCGCGCACGACCCAGACGGACTGGCCGCATTCCATGAGCAAGTAGACCGACGTGGACATCGTGATCAGCACGTAGTAGGTGCCGTAGTCGGCGGCACCGAGCCAACGGCCGAGCGCGGCCGTCAACCCGATCGCCAGCGCCGTTGTCGCTGCCTGCCCGAGGCCCAGGTAGAGCGCGTTCGAGGCCACGCTGCCCCGGACCGGTTGCGAGGGCTGGGATGCTTCAGGCGCGCTCAGCGGCGCGGCCTGCTGAGCGACGGGTGAACGGGTCTCACTCAACGGGCGCACCGTCCGGGGTCAGGGGCGCGGGCATGGGCGCCAGTGAGCCATAGCGCTGCAGTAGTGGGGCGGACTCAATCTCCCAGTTATATCGAGCCTTCGACAGCCGAAGGCCGTTCTGCCGCATCCGTTCACGGTGAGCCGGGTCGGCCGCCAGGCGGTTCAGAGCAGCGGCAATCTCCCTGGGTGACCCCGGGTCGACGCACAGTCCTACGCCCTCACCCTCCACGAGTGGCCTGATCCCGGGGAAGTTGGTGGCAACCATCGGCAGGCCCATCATCATGTACTCGAACAGCTTGTTCGGTGCGCAGTAGTAGTTGTTCCTGCAGTCGTTGCGGTACAGCAGAATCCCGATGTCCGCGGACGCCGTGTAGGGGGCCACCTCCTTGTAGGGGACCGGTGGAAGAACGACGATGCGCTCGTATCCGGCGAGCGCCGTTGCCGGGCTGGCCCACTTGCCGTACCCGGTCCCCATGATCACGAGCGCAACGCCGTCATCGAAGAATCGTGTCGCTTCGGCGATCTCCTCGATGCACCGGCCCGAGTCGACGAGGCCCTGGTAGAGCACAATCGTCGAGCACCGAACCCCACGCCGGCGCAACTCGTCGCCTAGCCGGCTGCTCGTGATCGGGGGAACGTACGACGGGCAGTTCCGAACGGTGATCGGCGGGCGCCGCGCCCCCAGTTCGACTTCGTAGATGCGCGAACGGTTCTCTTCGGGGGTCACGACGTAGTCGCATCTCGGCACGAGGAAGCGGTCCATGAACCGCCAGAAGGCGGCGAAACGCATGTTGGGGGTCTGCTCGGACCACAGCTCATGAGCGCGATACACAACCGGCTTGCCGCGCAGCTTCGCGGAAACGACGGCGGGCAACAGCGGCGGCAGGTCGTTGGCCTCGTACACGTCGGCGCGCGAGCGCAGTGCGGCGACGACTGCCTTCGTCACGAATTCGACGTACGACGTCACGTACTGCACGGCGGCCACGACGCGGTGGGCGGTGGCCTTGCCGAAGAGGGCGTGAAACAAGCGGCGCGAGCGGATGTGGAGACGGGTGATCCGGAGCCCGGGCACCAGCGTCTCGGGCCCTGCGGGTGCGGAGTGCGGGGCCAGGCAGATGACTTCCACGGCGAAGCCGTCTGCCGCGAGAGAGACGCCGAGGTTGACCATGGGGGGAAGGGCGGTCGGAGAATCCCGATACGCCAACATACATACCCGTCGAGGGGGGGCGGCCGCCGGCGCTGTCGTCATTCTCGGTCCTCGTCCCAGGGCTGCCATGGCGTGGCCAGCGCAACAGAGGTCACGTCCCAGCACGAACCACGGGGACCAGGACCTTCAGCTTAGCCTACCCGCTGACCTCGCAGCTCGACGAGGGCGCCGCTTCCTTCATGAGCGCCTGGGTTGCACGGATCTGCCTGGGGCGTCTCCGCACCCACCTCATCGACGGTCGTCGATGGTGCCAATGGCCCATCGGACAGCGCGCCGGACCGTCGGCGAACGGTCGTCGCGCACTGCCTCCAGAGCCGGCAGTGCGGAGGGGCTCTCGATCTCGCCGAGCGCCCACGCCGCAATCGCTCGAACGGTGTCATCCGGATCGCGGAGAAGCGGCGTCAGGGGCCCGACCGCCGCGGAGGACTCGATCTCGCCGAGCGCCCAGGCCGCCATGCGTCGCACGGCCGGGTCGCCGTCCTTGAGCGCCGGCGCGACTATGTCGACCGAGTCGTGAGCCTCGATCTCGCCGAAGGCCCACAGCGCGGTCAGTCGCACATCGAGCACCGGGTCGCCGACGAGCGGCGCAAGCAGCGCGACGGCCAACCCGCTTTCGATTTCGCCGAGGGCCCACGCCGCCATGCGACGCACGCGGGCATCGCGGTCCTTCACCAGCGGCGCCAGGACGTTCACGGCGCTCCTGTCCTCGATTTCGCCCAAGGCCCAGGCCGTCATCTGTCGCGTCTTCCAGTCGGCGTCGCCCACCGCGCCGCGCAACAGCGGGACGCCCTTGGCCGACTCGAACTCCCCGATCGCCCATATCGCCATCTGGCGCACCTCGGGCGATCGATCACGAAGCCCGCCTTCGAGCGGCGCCAGGGCCGCTTCATCTTCGATTTGACCGAGTGCCCAGGCTGCGCGGCGCCGTACGACCGGCGATTCGTCGTTCATCGCCCGCCCGAGCGCGGGGATCGCCTCGGGGTGTTCCAATTCGCCAAGCGCCCAGGCGGCCATTCCCCGGACCGCTGGATCACGGTCACCGAGGGCCGCGGTCATGACGCCGATGGTCTGCGGATCCTCGAGCTCCCCGAGTCCCAGCAGGGCGGTCTCACGAAGGCCGGCATCGGCGTCCTTGGCAAGCCCGCCGAACTCGGTCGAAGCCCATGCGGGCCTGGCGCGCGCCACCATCCGGGCGGCGATGTGCCGGACACAGCGGCTCGAGTCCTTCAGCGCGCCGCGGAACGCCTGCAGGACCTGGGGCTCGAGAAACGTGCCCGCTCGGGGGCCCAGCGGTGGCGTCTTGACGTCGATGCCTCCGCCCGCCCGCGGCATCGGCATGGGCATGGGCATGGGCATCGGCATGGGCATCGGTGCGGGAACATCGCCGTCCCACATCCCGCCGAAGTTCGTGAGCGAACGCCCGGCGAGCTCGCATACCGCCGGGTCCGCGGCGCGAAGCGAGGCGAGGAGCCGGCCGACCGACTCTGCGTCACGAAGGTCGGGCTGCTGGATGGCCAGAGCGGCCGTCAGGAGAACTGCAGGTGTCATGATCGCTCCAGGGAAAAACGTGTCCGATTGGACGGGTCGCCTCTGTGTATGGTTGGAACCGAGGGCGGCAGGTCGCCGATCCGCGAGTACCATATGTCCCGTTGACTGCAGGGGTCCCCGTTCGTTGAACCGCCGGGTGGAGGATGAGCATGCTGTGGCACTCAGGACGTCTGATCGCTTTTTGCATTGCGTCGGCGGCGCTCGTCAGCGCCTGCGGAGGCTCACAATCGTCGCCCGATCTCGAAGCGGCTTCACTCGATGCCCCCGAGGTCAAAGCCGCGCTCGAAGGGATTCACGGCGCTCAAATCGAGCAGCACATGCGGGTGCTGGCCGACGACAAGCTCGAAGGCCGCGGTCCGGGCACGGCGGGATACGAGGGCGCGCTGAGCTACGTCGAAACGACGGTCAAGTCCTTCGGGCTCGCCCCCGCCGGCGAATCCGGCGGCTTCCGGCAGCGGGTGCCACTCCGTAACAGCGTCGTCGTCGAGGGCGAGAGCTCCATGGCGGTACGCTCCCCGGCGGGGAAGAAGACCCTCGCGTACGGGAAGGACTACCTGCTCAGCGCGGATCCTCTTCGCGAGGCGGTGGGTGTCGAAGATGCGCCGGTCGCGTTTGTCGGCTACGGCGTGAGTGCTCCCGGGCTCGGGTACGACGACTACGGGGCTGGCACGGACGTCAAAGGCAAGGTCGTGGCGTACCTGAGTGGCGCGCCGGCGAAGCTCCCGAGTAACGAGCGGGCGTATTATTCGTCGGGCGCGGCGAAGGAGGCCGAGGCGGCCAGGCGCGGCGCGATCGGCACGATCAGCTTCACGTCGCCGGACGATCCGCGCTTCCGCTGGGATGTGAGCGTGGCCACTGGGAAGCAAGGTGGCTACGCCTGGGTGGACGCGCAGGGGAACCCCAATCGCGGCGATCCGGCGCTGCGCGGGTCGGCGTCCCTGAACCATTCGGGAGTTGCTGCGCTCTTTGCCGGTGCGCCGAAGCCTCCGGCGGAGGTGTTCGCCGCCGCCGCCAAGAGCATGCCGCAGGCGTTCGACCTGGCCACCCGCGTGTCGCTGGTCACACGCTCGACCCACAAGGACGTCGAGAGCGCGAACCTGATCGCGCGTTTGCAGGGGAGCGACCCCGCGCTGCAGGACGAACACGTCGTCTACGTGGCCCACGTCGATCACTTCGGGCGCGGCGTCGCGATGAACGGAGACGACATCTACAACGGCGCGCACGACAATGCCTCAGGCGTGGCGATCGTGCTCGAAGTCGCGCGCGCCTATTCGACACTGCCGGCGCGGCCCCGCCGCTCCGCCCTGTTCCTGTTCGTAACCGCCGAAGAGCGTGGACTGCTCGGCTCGGACTATTTCGCGCGGCATCCGACGGTGCCCCGCGACGGCATCGTGGCAGACCTCACGCTCGACATGCCCTTCCTGTTCCATCCGCTCCTCGACATCGTGCCCTACGGCGCGCAGCACTCGACGCTCTCGGCGCCGGTGACGCGTGCGGCGAGTCACCTGGGAATCGGGCTCGCCACCGATCCCATTCCCGAGCAGGTCCTCTTCATCCGGAGCGATCACTTCAGCTTCGTGCGCCAGGGCGTCCCGTCGCTCTTCATCAAGAGCGGCTTCAAGACCGGAGATCCGAAGCTGGATGGCGCTGCGATCAACGCGGGCTACCGGCGCGACGTCTACCACAAGCCCAACGACGACATGTCGCAGCCGTTCGACTTCGAGGCCGGCGCGCAGCACGCGCGGCTCAACTTCCTCGTGGGGTGGCTGGTGGCGCAGGAGACGGCACGGCCGGCGTGGAACCCCGGCGACTTCTTCGGCGGCCTGTTCGGCGCCGCGACGACCGGCACGCACTGAAG
>DATLLC010000075.1:0-31023 GCA_035538015.1 Vicinamibacterales bacterium | reverse complement strand
TGCCCGGGTCAAGACATCGGGCGCGGAGATCAACCTGGTCCACGCCGGGTCCGGCCCCCCGCTGCTGCTCCTGCACGGCGCGCCCCAGACCCACATCTCGTGGCGCCGGGTCGCTCCCGACCTGGCGAAGACCCACACGGTAATCGTCCCTGACCTGCGCGGTTACGGGGATTCGAGCAAGCCGGCCGATACGCCGGATCACGGTCACTACTCCAAGCGTGCCATGGCGCTCGACCAGGTCGAGGTGATGAAGCACTTTGGCTTCGATCGCTTCCCGGTGATTGGGCACGATCGTGGCGGCCGTGTCGGGCATCGGCTCGCGCTCGATTATCCGGACAAGGTGACGAAGCTGGCGGTGTTCGACATCCTCCCGACCTACTACCTCTATACCCACGTCACGCTGGAATTCATTCAGGCCTACTTCCACTGGTTCAACTACGTCCGCGCCGCGCCGGGCCCGGAAGAGCAGCTCACGGCGCAGTTCGAGGGCCAGCGGGCGAAGGCTGCCACCGACGAGCAGCAGGAGTACATGCGGGTGTATGCGGATCCCGCCAACATCCACGGCATGTGCGAGGACTACCGCGCTTCGGCGTCGATCGATCTGACGCACGACGAGGAGAGCTGGAGCCGGAAGGTCCAATGTCCGGTGCTCGCCCTCTGGGGCCTCAAGGGCCCGATGGGCCGCCTCTACGACGTGCTCGCGGTGTGGAAAGAGCGCGGCCTGACCGTCACGGGCAGAGGGTTGCCGGCTGGTCACAACCTGCAGGAGGACGCACCGGCGGAGGTACTCGTGGAGCTGCGGGCCTTCCTGCAGTAGAACCTCAGAACCTCAGAACCCCGCCGTCACCATCACGATCCGTGATCGGGCGCGTGGTGTTCGCGCCGCTTTCAAATCTGGCATCCGCGTTGCACATGCGCAGAGATATCAGGGCTGCACTAAGCAATGAGGTGCGATCTGACGAAAAGCAGGCCGGTTCGAGTGGCCTGGACTCTCACCGGGGTGTCACGAATTGGCAAGGACGACACTTTGTGTCAGTACAAAACCTGGCAGGCGCTGAAGTGAGTGCGCGGAGGAGACGGCAGATGAAGGCGGCAACCAAAGTCATGCTTCGACGAATCGCTCGGGCTCGAGAGGCCGAGGACCTCCGCGCCGTTCGCTCGCGAGATACCGTAACCTTCGCGGACGTGCGGTTCCGCGGGCAGCAGCTCCCGCTGTCGCTGGCGCCGTATCGGCTGCAGGCCGCGGACCGCTGGTGGCGCGAGGCCTGCCTCGCCCAGTCGGACAGCAGGCCCAAGCGCCAGCAGTGAGGCGTCGCCGCAAGCCCGAGCCCTGAAGCTTGGGTGTCCCGCCGTTTACTCGAACCGGGCTCCCCCCCGGTTTCCCCTCGTCCTTTTCGCTCCGTCTCCCAGCCCTTGAGGGTATCCTTCCAGAAGCTCGTCGCGGTTCTCGAAGGAGTCTCACATGTCCCTGAAGCGTTCGTTGATCGGCGGGATGGCCATCCTGAGCGTGACCTTGGCGGTCGCCGCACGGCCGGCATCGCAGGAGTTCGGCTCGATCACCTTCCCCACCTCCGGCGCACCGGCCGCGCAGGAGGCGTTTCTCACCGGCGTCAAGGCGCTGCACAACTTCCAGTTCGACGAGGCGGCCGTTGAATTTCAGCGCGCGGAACAGGCTGATCCCGGGTTCGCCATGGCCTACTGGGGCGAGGCGATGAGCCACAACCACCCGTTGTGGGCGCAGCAGGACGTGGAGAAGGCCAAGCAGGCGCTCGACAAGCTGGATCCGACGCCCGCGGGCCGAGTCGGCAAGGCCAAGTTGCCGAAGGAGAAGGCGTTCTTCGAGGCGCTGCACACGCTGTACTTCGCGCCGGGTGACAAGCTGGCGCGCGACAACGCTTACTCGGCGGCAATGGGGCGGATGTTCGTGCAGTGGCCGGACGACCACGAGATTGCGATGTTCTACGCGCTATCCCTGCTCGGCACGGCGCGTCCCGGTGACACGGGCTTTCGCCGCCAGGCCCTCGCCGCCTCCATCGCCGAGAAGGTGTATCAGGCCAACCCCAAGCACCCGGCAGCCGCGCATTTCATCATCCACTCGTTCGACGACCCCGACCACGCGCCACTGGGCCTGAGCGCCGCCGACGCCTACGCGAAGATTGCACCGTCGGCCGCCCACGCCTTGCACATGCCCTCGCACATCTACGTGCAGCTCGGGATGTGGCAGAAGGCCGTGGCCTCGAACGTCGATGCCTACAAGGCCGCCACCGAGCTCAACGCGCGGATGAAGCTCGCCGAAGGGCGTGAGGACTTTCACACCTTGTCGTGGCTGGCCTACGCCAATTCGATGCTCGGCCGGTTCGACGAGGCGAAGAAGAATGTCGAGCAGGCGAAGGCGGCGGCCGACCGAAACGCCGGCAACGCTGGAATCCGCGACGGATATCTGGGCATGCGGGCCCGTCTCATCTCCGACAGCGGCCAATGGGAGAAGCTTTCGCTGACCGTGCCCGCGGCCCCCGCTGGCGGCGATCACGCCGCCATGCCAGGTATGCCGGGCATGGGCGGTGGGAGTGGCTCGGCCACCTGGACCTACATCGTAGGCGTCAGCGCCGCAAGAACCGGAGATTTGGCCACGGCCGAGGCAGCGGAGAGCGCACTGAAGGGGATGACCGCGGCTGCGCAGGGCGGGCCCACCTCGTATGGGGCCAAGCCGCACGTTATCCGCGAAAAGGAGCTCGGCGCGTTGATCCGCTGGGCGAAGGGGCAGAAGGACGAGGCGCTGCAGCTGGCGAAGGATGCCGCCGATGCGGAGAAGACGCTGGCCGCGCCGTCTGGTCCGCCGGAGCCGATCAAGCCGGCCTTCGAGCTGTACGGAGAGTTGCTGCTCGAGGCTGGTCGCGCCAAGGAAGCCATGCAGGCCTTCGAGCAGTCGCTGCTGCGCACGCCGAAGCGCACGCCGTCGGTGCTGGGTCTGGCCCGCGCCGCCGCGGCTGCCGGGGATCAAACGACCGCACGGGCTCAGTATCAGGAGCTGACGACCATGCCCGGTGCCGCGCCGGCGTCATCGGCGATGCAGGAAGCGCAGAAGGCGTTGAAGACCACCAACAATTTCTAGGTCGTCGACGAATCCTGCGAAGGTCACGAAGCGACCACGGGCACAACGAAGGCCTGTCAGGGTGGACGCCCTGGCGGGCCTTCGCCGCGTACGGGACGAACGTCCACCCGCGCTATAGTGACGCGCATTGGAGGTCCCGATGTCGACACGCGCCGCACGCTTCTCGTCTCTGCTGCTCCTCTGGCCTGCCTTGGCGCTGGCCCAATCGCCGAAAGCCGCAACCTACATCACGGATGAGCAAGTGAAGGCGGTGAACGCGCTGCCCGGAGTCGACCGGCAGATCATCAGCACGGACATCGGCAAGTCGAATCTGTCGGTCGGGATCGTCCATCGCGGTCCGACGAATGCGCCGCCCGCGGCCGGGCCCGCGCCAGCAGCGGCCGCGGCCGCCGCGGCCCAGCCGGCCTGCGGCGAATCCAGCAGCGCCGCCGCGGCTGCCGGCACCGCCTCCGGCATCGCCCACGACGCACAGACCGAGACCTACATCATCGTGTCGGGCGGCGGCACGCTCGTGACCGGCGGGCACATCGTCAACGGACGGCGCTCCGCCCCCGACGGCCCGGTGACCCTGGTCCTGAACGGCCCCTCCTGCAGCGGGCGGATCGAGGGCGCTGACGTCGTCAAGAAAGCGGTCAAGACGGGCGACATCATCATCATCCCGGCCGGCGTACCGCACGGCTGGACCGACATCACGGACCATGTCGATTACCTGAGTGTCAGGCCGGACCCGGAACGCGTCCTCAAGCCGTACCTCAACCCGGCGCTCAAGAAGTAGGCGGCTCCAATCCCGATGGTGGCGCTCTCGGCCCGAGCGACGGCGCCGTCCACGATGCATCGCGAGCCTCCGGCGCTAGGCTATGATGGCGCGCCATCACTGGCAGGAGGTTCGTGTGACACGCTGGCTTCGCGCGTTCGTTCTCGTCGTTCCTCTCGGCCTGGCGGCGTCCGCACAGGCTCCGGCCCCGGCGCCCGCGCGAGGGTCGGCCGCGTCTACCGTCGCGGCGACGCCGCAGAGCGTCGGCATCGCGCCCGCGCGGCTCGAGCGCCTCCACCACGGAATGCAGGCCCTCGTCGATCGCCACGAGGCCGGCGGTATCGTCACCCTCATCGCTCGGGAGGGCAAGGTGGTCGACGTGCATGCCTCCGGCTTCCAGGACGTGGAGAGCCGCACGCCGATGCGCGCCGACACACTCTTCCGGATCGCCTCGATGACCAAGCCGATCACCAGTGTCGCGGTGATGATGCTCTACGAGGAGGGCAAGCTCCTCCTCACCGACCCCGTCTCGAAGTTCATTCCCGCCTTCAAGAGCCAGAAGGTCCAGCCGGCGGGCCCTGACGCGCCGGCCGAGCCGGCGCCCGCGCGACGCGACGCCACGATTCGAGATCTGCTGTCTCACCGATCGGGTCTCACCTACGGCTTCCTCAATGGCGGCGCCGTGGGCAACGCCTACCGCAAGAGCAACGTGCCGGACGGGCTCGCCCAGACCTCGCTCACCCTGGCGCAGGCGATGGACGCCCTGGCGGCGCAGCCGCTCGTCAGTCAGCCGGGGGCGGCGTTCAATTACAGCTTGTCGACCGACGTGCTCGGCCGGGTCGTGGAGGTCGTGTCCGGGCAGACGCTGGACGCCTTCTTCCGCGAACGTATCTTCACGCCTCTGGGCATGAACGATACCGGCTTCGAGGTCCCGGCCGCAAAGTGGTCGCGTCTGGCCACGGTCTATTCGCCCGATGGCGCCGGCGGGATCCGGCCGATGAAGGATCCCGAGACCTTCGGCAACACGGTGATGTCACCCATCGACTGGTACAAGGCGCCGAAGACTTACTTTTCGGGGGGCGCCGGCCTCGTTTCCACCGCCCGCGACTACGCGCGCTTCGCGCAGATGCTGTTGAACGGAGGCACGCTCGATGGCGCGCGGCTGCTCGGCCCGAAGACGATCGAGCTGATGACGACGAGCCACACATCGGACATTCAGGCTGGCCCGCTCGTCGGTGCTGGCGCGCAGTTCGGCCTCGGCTTCCGCGTGGTGACCGACGTGGGCGCCACGCAGACGTTGGGATCGAACGGCATCTATGGGTGGAGCGGCATCTACGGCACCGTGTTCTGGGTGGATCCCGGCGAAAAACTCGTCGCCATCATGCTCGTACAGCGCTATCCGGGCTCTCCGGTGGCGAACGCCTTCCAACCCCTGGTCTATCAGTCGCTGGTTCGTTGAGCCGTCCGATGGCGACTCCCGCGCGCGCGCGCGGCTCGATGGGGTTGGAACGGCTGGGATCGATCGACGTGCTGCGTGGCCTGCTGATGGTCGTGATGGCGCTGGATCATGTCGGCTTGATGGTGGGGCGCTTCCACTCGCAAGAGATGTGGGCGGGTGCCTGGACGCGCTATACCAGCGCGATCCCGTTTCTCACGCGCTTCGTGACCCATTTCTGCGCGCCGGGGTTCTTCTTGTTGATGGGGGCCGGCCTGGCATTCACCGCCGAGTCACGCGGGACGCACGGCTGGTCGTCCGGGAGAATCACGCGGCAACTCCTGGCCCGCGGCGCGCTGCTGGTCGTGGTGGCCACGCTGCTCGAGGTGCCGGCCTTCCTGCTCGCCATCATCAGCGGCTCGAGTCCCGGCACCAATCCGGAGTTCGCCATTCCGGGTATGACCGAGCCGCGCTGGGTGCTCACCGTGCTCTATGCGCTGGCTGTCTCGATCATGGTGAGCGCGGTCCTGATTCGTGCCCGCTCGGTGGTCTGGGTCCTGCTGGCTGGCAGCGCCATCCTGGCCACGGCGCTCACGACGCCGGGCCCGGAGCACTTCGACACGGAATACGGATTTCTGCGCACGGTGTTCATGCTGTCGCGATGGAGCCACGGTGTCTGGGCGCAGTACCCGTTCGTGCCCTGGTTCGGCATCACGGCTCTCGGCGTGTTGCTCGGCCGGTGGTTGATCGCGGACCAGCGTCGCTGCATGCGCGCCCTTCCATGGGTGGGACTGGGTGCGATCGCGCTCGGCGTCGTGTTGCGCCAGGCGGGTGGGTTCGGCAACCTGCGCGCCCCGAGGGATGCGTCGTGGATCGAGTTCCTGAACGTCATCAAGTATCCGCCGTCGCTGGTGCTCACGCTGTTCATGGTGGGCGGCAACCTGGTGCTGCTGGCCGCCATCGAGCGGACACGCCTCTGGGCCACAGTCATCGGACGGATCCTGCTGGTGTTCGGCCAGGCGCCTCTCGCGTTCTATGTGGCTCACCTCTGGCTCTTTGCAATGGTGGGCATGATCTGGTTCCGACGGGGCACCAGCTATCCCGCCGTGTATCTCGTCTGGCTCGCCGGGCTCGTACCGCTCTATGTGCTCACGCGGTGGTATCGCGACTTCAAGCACGCACGGCCTGCGGATTCGGTGTGGCGGCTCTTCTGACGCCGTTCACGACTCGAAGGCCTGGAGAGACCCAGGGAGGGTGACGAGGAGTGCTTGCGGCCCAGCGGGCGAGCTGCATCCTAACGCGGCTCCAGGCCGCCTGACCGCAGACGGCTGACGACCGCGCGCACCGCGTCTTCGCCGCCAAGGTGCGCGTGCACCTCCGACACGCCGGACCTCGCGACGATCTCGCCGACGTTGTGGGCCCGCACGCCGCCCCCGGCAATCACCACGATGCGTCCCGCCGCCTGACGCACGATCCGCGCGATCTCGACGGCGCCGCCGAGGGCCGTGGCTGCCGCTCCGGAGGTCAGCACGCGCGATACCCCGAGGTCGATCAGCGTCTCGAGCGCCTCGGGCCGATCGCCGACGAGGTCGAAAGCCCGATGGAACGTCACCGGCAACGGACCGGCCGCGGCGACGAGTGCCCGTATGGCGGCCACATCGATCGTGCGTTCAGGCGTCAGCGCGCCAGTCACGATTCCCGACGCGCCCAGCGTGCGTGCGCGTCTCGCTTCCACTTCCATTGCGTCACGCTCCGCCGGAACATAGACGAACGCGCCCGGCCGCGGCCGGACCATGGCGAACACGGGAATCGCCGCCGCCGACACACACGCCGCAATCCGTGCGGCCTCGGGCGTGGTGCCCTGGTCCGCGAGGTTGGCGCAGAGCTCCACTCGCGCGGCACCGCCAGCTTCGGCGGCGCGAGCCTCCTCCACCGTCTCGACACACGCTTCGAGGATCACCATCGCGGACAGACACTCTATTTCGGCAGCACGTCGTGAACGACCGTGCCGCCGACGATCGTCAACAGCACGCTCGCATCGCGCACGCGTGGCTCCGGGGCGGTCAGCGGATCCTCGGAGAGGACGACCAGGTCCGCGAGTTTGCCGACCTCGATCGAGCCCTTCTCCTTCTCCTCCATCATCAGCCAGGCGTTCGCGATCGTCGCCATGCGGAGCGCTTCCCCTCGCGTCACGCGCTGATCGGGCCCGAGCACGCCACCGGTGATTGTGTCCCGCGTGATGAAGTGGTAGAGCGTCCACAGCGGTGGATACGGGACGACCGGCGCGTCGGTGCCGGAGGAGACCGGCAGTCCGGCGTCGAGATACGTCCGGACCGGCGTGGTCAGTGCGGCGCGCGCCGGGCCCCAGTAGCGCACGAGGCTCGGGCCGGCCAGATAGAGGTGGTTCTGCACGGCCAGCGCGAGCTCGAGTGTCCTGATCCGCGGCAAGTGATCGGGACGGCCGATGAACGCGTGCTCGATCGACCAGCGCCGGCCGGAGATCGCCTGGTCGGCGTTGGCGCGTTCGTAGGCGTCGAGGACCAGGTCGATCCCGGCATCGCCGACGGCATGGGTCGCCACGCGCCATCCGCGCTGGTTCAGCGTGCGGACCGTGTCGATGAAGCCGTCCCGCTCCACGGTCTGGAGGCCGCGGAACGAGCCGTGCTCGCCCCAGGGCTCCTCGTAGGGCTCGCGCATCAGCCCGCCCTCGAAGCCGCCATCCACCGCCAGCTTCACGCCGCCCACGCGGAGCCAGGCATCGCCGTCGCCCTGATGCAGACCCGACTCGTCCAGGGCCTTGGCCACTGCCGCAGCGCTCCCGCCCGGTCGCAGCAGGGCGTTGACCCGCATCGTCAACCTGCCCTGCCCCTGCAGCGTCTGCAGCAGGCGATAGTCATCGGGCGAGATGCCAGGATGACGGACGGTGGTCAAGCCAACGGCGTGCAGCTTCTTGTACTCCTCGACCCGCGCGGCCATGCGGGCCTCGAGCGAACGCGGCGGCGAAGGGGCCAGCCTGGCGAGGGCCCTGGCCGTGTCCACCAGCTCGCCGTTCAAGCGTCCGTCTGAATAGCGCGAGAGGCGACCGCCCTCGGGCTCTGGCGTCTCTTCGTCGATCTGCCAGCGTCGGAGCGCCGCCGAGTTCACGATGTATTCGTGTCCGCCACGCACCAGCACGACGGGGTGGCCGGGCGCGACGCGATCGAGATCGTCGCGGAGCGGCAGGCGCTGCTCTGCCAGCTGCGCCTCGTGCCAGTCGCTGTTGGACACGATCGGTTCGCCAGGCGGTGTGCGGCCCGCCCGCTCGCGAAGGGCGGCGTAGACCTCCTCGAGCGTCCGCGCCCGCGAGAGGTCCACCCCCGGACCGCCGCCGGCACCGTGCAGGTGGTTGTCCATCAGGCCGGGAATCACCGCCCGTCCAGCCAGATCGATCTCGCGGGCTCCGGCTCGCGCCAGCCCGCGGACACTCGCGTCGCTCCCGACGGCGATGATGCGGTCGCCCGAGATGGCCACGGACTGCGCGATGGTAAAGGAGCCGTCGACGGTGATGACGCGCCCGTTGTAGAGCACGAGGTCGGCTGGCACGCCGGACGATGCGGTGCAGGCGGCCCCGATCAGGCTGGTCGCGACGATGGCCTCACGAACCCTTCGTCTCTTCATTTCAGCGCGACCGACATAGTGTAAATGAGCGGCTCATTCCCCGTGTCGGGCTGCCGCGCCACTTCAATACGGTAGCTGCCGTCGGCGCTTACGCGGCCGGTCCAGACGCGGGTGCCGGCGTCCGCGCGCGCGTCCACTGCCTTCCCGGAGCCAACTTCAACCACCCTCAGCAGAACGCTCCGGCCGGGCACGCCAGACAAGCGCGCATCCACGAGCGCGCCGCGCAGCGCGTAGAAGACGAAGCGGTCGCGTCCGCCCGGCGACAGCGTGCCACTCACCTGCGTCGGTTGACCGACTCGAAACGTCAGCGGCCGCTCGACGGGCTCACCAGGCGGCTTCGACTGGACGCCAGCGGGGACGTTGAGGCCAGTGACGCGGAAGCTACCCCCAGAAGGGGCAATCGTCACCGCGCCGTCCAACGTGATGCCTCCACCCGAGTTCCGCACCGCGGCCGCGGTGCTCTTGCCGTCTTCAGGCACACGTGCGCGTCCAATCGCCTGCCTGATGGCAGGGCTCATGATCGTGTCGTACAGCTTCACGAACGCGGTCGCATCGTTGACGGGAATCTGGAGCCCGCCAGCCGACACGTTCAACGGGTAGCGCACCATACCAGCCACCGCGTTGCGATCGTTACGCGCCACGGCCTGCTGCAACGCGGCGACAAACTGGGAGAGGGAAACAGCCGGCGACGGTTGAGAGGTCGCTGGCTGGCCGCTGGCGAGCAGGGAGAACGACAGCAGCAGGGCAGCGAGCAGCACGCGATGCCATTGTGTCGATCTGGGGCGACTTCGGCAAACTCGGCCAGTTGACGATGACCTTGACCTGGGAAGTTCGAACCCGTGGGATCTGCCCGATGCGGGGCGCCAAGGGGCTAGCGCACGGCCTCTTCGACGAGCGCGCCGATCCCGAGCAGCCGTGCATCGTCGAACGGGCGCGCCACCAGTTGCAGACCCACGGGCAGGCGGTTCGCGGGCCCGCACGGCAAGGAGAGCGCCGGCGCATGCGCCGCGTTGAAGGGCCAGGTGTTCCGCAGGATCAGGACGCCATCGATTGGGCCGGCGATCAGCGGCGCGATGATGGGCACCGTGGGCGTGGCGAGGACATCCACGTTGTCGAAGACGCGCGCGAGCTCGGCCTGGAAGCGTGCGCGATGGCGATAGGCGGCCGCGAGCTCCAGCGTCGTGGGCAACGGCTCCTTGAAGAATGCGGCGAAGGAGTCCGAGAACAGGGCAGGCCGCTCCAGCCAGTCCCGCTCGTAGGTCTGGTGAATTTCGGCGACCGCGATGGGGTCGAACACGTCGCCCATGGTTGTCTGGTCGACGGGCACGTCGACATCGCGTACCACCGCGCCGGCGCGACTCAGCCGCGCCAGCGTGGCTTCCATTGCGTGGCCCACGTCTGGATCGAGGTCGGCGAAGAAGAGGGCGCGCGGTGTGCCGATGCGCACCCCGCGAAGCGAACCGGCGGCGCCCTCCTCCAGGGAGATCGCCGGAACCGTGCCAGCGTCCGCCGCGTCGACGCCCATCGCGGCCGCAAGCAGCGGTAGGAGATCGGCCACCCTGCGCGTGAGGAACCCGGCGTGGTCGAACGTCGGTGAAGCGCCCAGCACGCCAGCCGTGCTCAGGAGCCCGAATGTTGGCTTGAAGCCGACACAGCCGCAAAACGCCGCGGGGATGCGGACGCTCCCGCCCGTGTCGGTGCCGGTGGCGGCGATCGCGAGCCGAGCGGCGACCGCCGCCGCCGACCCGCCGCTCGAGCCGCCGGCAATCCGGTTCGTGTCGATCGGATTCCGGGTGGTGCCGAAGAATGGGTTGATGGTCGAGACCCCGCCACCCAGCTCGTGCAGGTTCGTCTTGCCCAGCACGATCGCGCCCGCCGCCGAGAGGCGGGCGACCAGCGTGGCATCGTGGGCCGGCACGTGGTACTCGAACAGCTTCGAGCCGGCGGTAGTCCGAATCCCCGCGGTTTCGAACAGGTCCTTGTGCGCGATCGGAAGACCGAAGAGTTGGCCCCGGTCCTCGGGACGGCTCGCGGTCAACTGCTCAGCCCGCTTGCGCGCAAGATTGGCCGTCAGCGTCACGAAAGCATGCACATCCGAATCGACCGATTCGATACGGGCCAGGTAGGCGTCGACGACGGCCGCCGGTGAAATTTCGCCGCTCCTCAGTTTTGTGCGCAAAGCGGCGAGCGCGAGCGTCGTAAAATCGGTCGTCAGTTGCGCGCTGAGGCGCGCTCGAGACAGCCCGAGAGCGTAAAGTTGAACGGCAGTCGCGACGAGCCAGTCACGCCGGGTCATCGGACGAGGTCCAGACACACGAGACGGCAGCAGCGCGGCATGGGTTTTGAAGGTTGGGAAGAGGGTACACTGCATCATGGCGCAGTCGCGCGTCGACCCGGGCACGTCGCCTGGCATGACTCAGCCGGGTGGGCACTCGTTGGAACATTGGTGTGCCTACGATTGGCGAAACGGGTTACAGATCCCCGCGCTGGATCCGCTCGATCGTCTGCTGGTCCGAACATGCAATCACGTCTACGAGGTGATTGTGCTGGACCCGTGCGCCGCGGAGGTGATGGTCCGGGGCGGACAGTACTTCCCCGAGTTCACCCGTGCCCGGGTGGGCGGCAGCTCGCTCGGCGGGGGGTTCCTCAAGCTCCACGGTATCTACGCGGGGTTCTGTCTCGAGCTCCACAGCGAAGCCCAGGCGATCGTGACCAGTCCCGTCCGGGAAATCTCGCGCGGCACCGATCGCGCGGCCGCCTAGGGGCGGGCCCCATTCACGCACGGTCACACGGCGTGGGCCGGCCCTGGCTCATCCGGGTCCCCCTATACTACACAGCAGCAAGGAGATGGCATGAGTCGGACGAAATCGATCGGCATCATCGTGGTCGCGGTGACGACGGCGACCGCCTGTTCCGGTCCCGCGCCGGCCCCCGCCCAGTCGACCGCGACCGCGGTGCCCGCGACCGCCCCGGCAGCCGATCGCAAGTTCATGCTCGAACGCGTTGACGATGCGGCCGTGGTGCAGCTGTATGCGGACGGCTTTGCCAGCCTCCCTCAGAAGGAGAAGGTGCTCGTCTGGCATTTGTACCAAGCGGCGCTGGCCGGACGCGACATCTTCATCCATCAGAAGCACCAGGACGCCCTCGCGATGCGCGGCGTTCTCGAGCAGATTGTCGCCTACCCATCCGGTGTGGAAGCGGCCACGTTGAGCGAGATACGGCGCTACACGAAGCTCTTCTGGATCAACAACGGGCCTTACAACAACCTCACCGCGCGCAAGTTCGTCCTGAAGTGCACTCCTGAGGCGTTTGCGGCGGCGGCGAAGGCGTCGGCCGGTGCCGGTGCCAGATTCGCGACTGGCGAAGGCGAGTCGCTCGACAGTCTGCTGGCCCGCCTGCAGCCCATGTTCTTCGACGCCAACGTGGACCCCATCGTCACCAACAAGAATCCCGGCCCCGGCCAGGACATTCTCCTCGCCAGCGCCAACAACCTGTACTCGGGCGTCTCGATGTCGGATCTGAACGGGTTCACCGAGAAGTACGGCCTCAATTCGCGTCTCGTGAAGACGGGCGGCAAGCTGGTCGAAGAGGTCTACAAGGCCGACGGCTTGTACGGCCGTCAGATCACGGCCGTCGTCAAGCATCTCGAGGCCGCACGAGCCGTCGCGACCGAGCCCATGGCCCGGGCGCTGACGGCGCTGGTGAAGTTCTACCGGACCGGTGAGGTGGCGGATCGCGTGCAGTACGACATCGCGTGGGTGCAGGACAAGGCGTCGCCGGTCGACACCATCAACGGGTTCATCGAGGTCTACATGGACCCGCGCGGCGTCAAGGGGAGCTGGGAGGGCCTGGTCTATTACGTGAACCAGGAGAAGACGGCGCGCATCCGCAAGCTGGCGGACAACGCGCAGTGGTTCGAGGATCACATGCCCTGGGATCCGAAGTACCGCAAACCCAGCGTCCAGGGCATCGTCGCCAACGCCATCGACGTCGTGGTAGAGACGGGCGATTCCGGCCCGGTGACTCCGATTGGCATCAACCTCCCGAACGATCAGGCGATCCGGGAGAAGTACGGCAGCAAGTCGGTCGCCCTGTCCAATGTCACCGAGGCCTACGAGAAGAGCACGCCGGCCTCGATGCGCGACGAATTCTCCTGGACGCCTGAGGAGGCGGACCGCTCGGCCCGGCATGGGGAGTTCACGGCGTCGCTCACCACCGACATGCACGAGGTGATCGGACACGCCTCGGGACGCCAGGCCGAATCGCTCAAGGCGTCTGCGCAGGCGCTCATCAAAGAACACTTCTCGGCGCTCGAGGAAGGTCGCGCCGATCTCGTGGGCCTGTATTTCCTCGCGGATCCGAAACTGGTCGAGTTGGGGATCATCCCGGCCGCGGATCAGGAGGCCATGGTGCGGGCTGAGTATGAAAGCTATACCCGGAACGCGATCGTGCAGCTGCGCCGCGTTCGCGAGGGCGCCCAGATCGAGGAAGACCACATGCGGAACCGCCAGATGATCGTGCGCTGGCTGAAGGCCAACACCAAGGCGATCGAGGAGCGATCGCGCGACGGCAAGACCTATTTGGTGATGGTGGACCCGGTCGCGTTCCGCGAGGGAGTGGGCCGCCTGCTCGCCGAGGTGCAGCGAATCAAGTCGGAGGGCGATTACGCGGCGGCCAAGCAGCTCTTCGAGACCTACGGCGTGCACTTCGATCCGAAGCTCCGCGACCAGGTCGTGGCGCGGGTCGACAGGCTCGACCTGCCGTCGTATAGCGGCTTCGTGATGCCCAGGCTGTCGGCCGTCACCGCGGCCAACGGCGAGATCACGGACGTGCAGATCAGCTATCCGATGGACCTGACTGCCCAGATGCTCGAGTACTCCAACGCGAAGAAGTGACCACGTTCTGGCTGAGCACGCACGTGGGCTACGCGTGCCGCCATTCCGGCGCATGCTGCACCGCCCGCTGGCCCATTCCGATCGAACGTGATCGGGCGCCGGCCGTGCAGGCGGCGATTGCGGCCGGCCGCGTGCACGCCCCTGAGGACTGGTACCGGGCCGCCCCCGAGGCACCGGCGGACGTCGCCGGCGTGCTTGCGCGGCAGCCGAGCGGGGCGTGCGTGTTCCATCGGCCCGATGGAGAGGTGTCGGGTCTGCCGAGTGCCGGGGGCTGCGCCATCCACCCACTGCGGCCCGTCGCCTGCCGCCACTTCCCGTATGTGTGCGTCATCGATCCACGAGGCGTGCACGTCACGCTGTCGCACTTCTGTCCGACCGCGGCCAATCGCCTGTTCGACGTGGAGGTCGACGTGTCGATCGTGAAGGGACCTGCCGTACCGCTCGAGGGTGTCGAGCCCGAGGGCCTCGACGCACGAGAGGGACTGCCGCCAGCCGAACTCGGTACTCAGGGGCCGGCACTTGGCGCCGCACCCGGCACCATGCCCGCCCCCGGCACGCGTCCCCGCCTCCTCTCATGGGACGCCGTCAGCCAATGGGAGCGGATGCTGGTCGCGCGCCTGGGTAATGATTCGAGTATCCCGGATGCCCCGAGCGTCGGCGCGTTCGATCGCGCGCGGGCCGCGGTCCTCCCCGGGTGGGCCTGGCCCGAAGCGCCTGCCGACGTCGTGCGCGTCTGGCATTCGCTGGTGGCTCCCCAGTGGGGGGGCTGGACGCAGGTCATCGGCCGCTATCTCGCCGCCAAGGCTCACGCCTCGTGGGCGATGCACCTTGGCACCGGCCCACCGGCCGTCGAGCGGATGGTGGGCGTGTCGCGGATCGTGCTGCAGGTCGATGCGACTCGCGCCTGCCTCTCGCGAGGACGCGGGCTCGATCGCCTGGCGCTCACCGAGGCGTTGCGGCAAGCCGACCTTCTGCTGGTGCACTACGCTGATCCGTTCCGATTCCATCGCCACGACGCCTGAGACCGATTCGAGGTCCTGCGGCACGCCGCGTCACGCGCGCGCCTTGACCGGGCCGGACCGTTGACCTCACGGTTTACCGTCTGCCGGTTGCTGTCGGCCGCCTCCCGGTTTCCGGTTCCCGGTTGCCGCCTGCCGAGCCCCGATTGCCGTCTGCCGTTTCCTGGTTGCCGGTTGCCGCTTCCCGGTTGCCGGTTCCCGGTTCCCATACAATTGACCCGCCTATGACCCGACGTGTCGCGACTCTCTTCTTCCTGATCCTGTCTGGACTGGCTCTCGTCGTGGGCCGTCCGCACGCCCTGCAACGGGCCAAGCCTCCCGGCGCCGAGTTCAAGGGCGAGGCGTTCCGTTTGAACAAGATCCAGGATGGCATCTATCACGCAGTCGGCACCGGCGCGCTCTCCGTCGGCTGCAACGCCTCGGTCATCGTCAACGACACGGACGTCCTGATCGTGGATTCCCACAGCACGCCGGCCGCGGCGTGGGCGCTGGCCGAGCAGGTGAAGAAGACGATCACGGACAAGCCGATTCGCTACGTGGTCAACACCCACTTCCACTGGGACCACGCGCACGGCAACCAGCAATACGGGCCCGGCGTGGAGATCGTTGGACACGACTTCACCGGGCGCATGCTCGCCGCGGGCGAGTCCATGCGCGGGCGGTCGTACGATATGTTCATCGGCGGCATCCCGGCGCAGATCGCGCAACTTGGCAAGCAGGTCGACGGGATGGCGGATGCGGCGGCGAAAGAGACGCTGCGCGAGCAGTTGTTCGTGCAGCAGCAGTACCGCGAGGCGACTGCGAGTGTCAAACCGCAGCCACCCACCATCACGTTCGACGACTCGCTCACGCTGCATAGGGGCGGGCGCGAGATCCGGCTCCTGTTCCTCGGCCGCGGCCACACTGGTGGCGACATCGTCGTCTACCTCCCGAAAGAGCGCGTGGTCGTCTCCGGCGACCTGCTCACCGCGGGTCCGGCGTACCTGGGAGACGCCTATCTCACCGAGTGGTCCGCGACCCTCGACAAGCTGCGCGCCCTCGATTTCGAGTGGGTGCTGCCTGGTCATGGTGACGCCTTCCAGGGCAAGGCGAAAATCGGCCATTTCCAGGCGTATCTCTCGGACTTCTGGCAGCAGGCCCGGAAGCTGCACGATGCGGGGCTGAGCGCCGAGGAGGCGGCCCGCCGGATCGACCTGCGGTCGCACGCGTCGAGTTATCCGACCACTCCGGCGCTCAAAGAGGTCGGCGTGCTGAACCACGGCGTCTACCGCGCATACGATCAGATCGAAGGCCGGATCAAGTAGCCACGGGGACTGGCACCGTGACGTCCGATTTCGACGCAAATACTGCCACGATGTCAGTTTCTGCAGCGTTTGTGCACGTCACGGTGCCAGTCCCCGTGACAATTGGAGGGGCGTGAAGATCGCCACGTGGAACGTCAACGGCATCCGTGCGCGACAGGGCGAGCTACTGGCCTGGCTCGCCGCCGAGCGACCCGACATCGTGTGCCTGCAGGAAATCAAGGCCTCGCTCGACCAGCTGCCTTTCGAATTGCGGGACGTGGACGACTACTGGTCGTTCTGGCACGGCGAGAAAGGCTATTCGGGTGTGGCCCTGCTGGTGTCGCGGAGCTTTGCCGTCGCCCAGCCCTCCCTCGCGCATGCCGCCTTCGACTTCGAACAGCGCATCGCCACCGTCGACCTGCTCACGAGCGACGCGACCATCACCGTCGCGTCGGTCTACGTGCCGAACGGCGGGAAAGACTTCGACGCGAAGCTGAGCTTCCTCGGCGCCCTCGACAGTTGGGCTGCCGATGCCGCGCGCGACGGGCGGATGGTAGTCGTGTGCGGCGATCTGAATGTCGCCCGCGAGGAGCGCGACGTACACCCCAAGGAACGCAAGCCCAATCAGATCGGCACGCGGCCGGTCGAGCGCGAGGTCCTGTCGCACCTGCTCTCGCGCAACCTCGTCGACCTGGGACGGGCGCTCGATCCCGACAACGACGACTTGTTCACCTGGTGGGCGCCGTGGCGGAACCTTCGCCAGCGCAACATCGGCTGGCGGATCGACTACGTGCTGGCTTCCACGCCGCTCGCGGCCCGGGCCACGTCTTCAGCGGTCCAGCGGGAAGTGGGCACGAGCGATCACGGGCCCGTGGTGGTGACCTTCGGCGGCTGAGCCCAATTGAGGATCATCGTGGCGGGGGGCGGGGGCGTCACGACCGGCAGGTTCAGCAGAAAACGGCCGTCCGGCGCCACATCGAACGAACGAGCCGGTACTTCCGTCTTAAATAACATGGACGTCGCGGCCACGGCGTTCTGTCCCCTTCCTGATGCCGGCATGGCAACGTGGATTTCTCCTCCGCGGCGGAAGAACAGCTCCTGGCCGGTGCGACTCCATCGTGGATCGCTTCCCCCTCCGCTCGACACACGCTCGCGTGTGGCGGGCCCAGGGGAGCGGTCCTGGATTGCCTGCACGTACACGTCCAGCTGACCGGATTCATCGGACGCATACGCTATCCACCGTCCGTCCGGCGACACCACACCACCCACATCCGAGAAGGGCGTTGACACGACCGCGCGCGGCGCTCCGCCTCCGCGGAACGGCACCAGCCACAGGTCCTCGTGCGTGTCGGGCATGGTTCGCGACACCACCAGATTCGCGCCGTCGGCCGTCCACTGGCTGAGGCTGACGCGCTGGTCGAATCGCGCCAGGACCTCGGCCGGCAACACGGCGCCGGCGCCTCGGACCATCACGGCGCGGCCGCCCTGTACCCAGGCCACGCGCGACCCGTCCGGCGACCAGACCGGCGACTCGTCGGTATCGATCGACAGCGATACGCGGGAGGGCATCAGGCTGCGCCCATCGAACGCGACGACGTCCAGGGTTCGGAGCAGCGGGTCGAGCACCGTTGCGGCGACCCGTTGCCCGTCCGGGGCCACGGTCGCGCTCCAGATGTCGGCCGGAGCACCGACGGTCCCGAGCCGCTCGCCGGCCCGCGAGAACCAGACGAGCTCCCGTTCGACCGTCATCGGCTCGCTGAACACCAGCGTGTCACCGGCGGCCGCGGCCAGGAGCTGCCCAAGCGGGCTGTGGCCGACGCGGACGCCGAGCACGTGCGCGCGGCCGATCAACCGGCCGGCAGCGATGTCGAGCGTCTGGCGGATCAGGGCGCCGTCGTTGGCGTAGACCAGCTGGTCGCCCACCGGGATACCGCTCGCGGCGGCTCCGGTCAGCCGCGTTCGCGCGCCATCCTTCACCGCAATCGAATAGAGGCCCTGACGCGCCCCGGCTTCGGCGCGGACGAAGGCCACCACGTGCGCTCCGTCGGGCACGAGCGCCGGCCAGAGGTGACCGATCTCTCCAGCCTCGCGATCGATCGCCGTCAGCACGCGCGCCGGTGCCGCCGGGGTCCCCGCCGACTCACGACCAGCAACGACGGATAGCCCGCCGTCGTCGTTGGTGAAGATGAGATCGCCTTGAGCGCTCCAGCACGCTCCCCGCGCTCGCGCCACGGCCGTCAAGTCCGTCACGCGCGCATCGTCGATCGAGAACGCCTTGATGAGGCCATCCGCGAAGAAGCCGAGGCGCTGCCCGTCCCGAGACCAGAACGGCAGCGCGGCCCGCTCCGTACCGGGCAGCGGAGTGAGGACGCCGCTCGACAGGTCCTGCAACCAGAGCTGGACGTGACCATCACGGGCGGCAGCAAACGCGAGCCGCCGGGCATCGGGGGCGAGCGCCAATCCAAAGGGGTACTCGCCGCTCGCGCCGACCACGAGCGCGGATGGTGCGGTCCAGGTGGCGCGGATGGGCCGAGGCGCCGGCGGCAGCGGTGGCTCGCGCCAATGGCGCAGCGCCGTCACGCCGGTGAAGAAGAGCAACAAAGCCAGCGCAGCCACGATCAGCCGGGGACGGAGGCTCACAGGCCCTGCGCTATACTCGTTCACGATTGGTCAGGAGGTTCCTACGCATGTCGATCCGTACAGTCGCAGTGGTAGCCACGATGGTGGTGGCGAGCTTACCGGGTGCGAGCGTCGCCGTCGCACAGGAGCCGCCGACCCGTCGTCCCGACGTCATTTACGTGCCAACCCCCGAATCCGTCGTCGAAGCCATGCTGCAGGTGGCCAACGTCGGCAAGAACGATATTGTCTACGACCTCGGGTGTGGTGACGGACGCATTCCCGTGACAGCGGCGAAGAAGTACGGTGCGCGCGGTGTTGGCATCGACATCGACCCGCAGCGGATCAAGGAAGCCAACGAGAACGTCGCCAAGAACAACGTCGGCGACCGGGTGAAGATCGTCCAGGGCGATCTGTTCGAGCAGGACCTGAGCCAGGCGACCGTGGTGACACTCTATCTGCTGCCCTCGCTGAACGTGAAGCTGATGCCGAAGCTGATGAAAGAGCTGAAGCCTGGAACGCGCGTCGTCTCGCACGCGTTCGACATGGGAGACTGGAAGCCCGAGAAGGAGCTCGATGTCGAGGGCCGCAAGGTCTATTACTGGACCATTCCGAAACGGTAGTCCCACAGCTCACGTGAATTGAGGATGCGATCAGCCGGGACGCGCCGCTCCTGGCTCGCGGCATCGATTGCCGCTGGTGTCGCGTCGATTCTGATCGCCGTCAGCGGAGGCTTCGCGGTCTCCGTTGGCGGCGTTCGCGTGTCGGCCCGCTCGTGGCACCTGTCGGCCGCGGCTGCCGGCGTCGCCGGGCTCGGCTGGTTGTGGACCGCGTCACGAAGCCGCGCCATCGGCGCTGACGTGGACGCGCTGGGCGCGTTCCTCGAGACGCGGGGCCGGAGCCTCGCCTTGGGGGTCGCCACCCTCGCCGTCATCACCGCGCTCGCGTTCTCGTCCTACTCCGCCTCCGGCGCCGACGCCTCCGGGTACCTCAGCCAGGCGGCCATGTGGTCGCAGCTGACGACCCGCTTCGCGGACCCGATCGTCGCGCTCCCCAATTGGCCGCTGGCGCCGGGAGACACCGCACCGCTTGGGTGGACGCCCGCCCTGGTGCGTGGCTGGCAGGTGCCAACCTATGCTCCAGGGCTGCCATGGCTGATGGCGCTGCCGCACGCCCTGGCCGGCACGACCGGAGCCGTGCTCGTCGTGGTCCTGAGCACCGGCGTCGCGGTGTGGGCCACCGGCGCTCTCGCCTGGCGATTGGGGGGAGGTGTGGCGGCGCTGATCGCCGCGACGCTGGTGGCGACGTCGCCGACGTTCCTGTACCACGCCTTCCAACCGATGAGCGACGTGCCCGGGACGGCGGCGTGGATCGTGTGCTGGCTGCAGGTCGCCCGCGCCGCGCCCGCGAGCAGCGGCCTGGCCGCCGCGGTTGCGACACTCATCCGGCCGAATCTCGCGCCACTCGCAGCCGTGCCCTGGCTCGCGATCACGCTGGCGGGGGACCGCGCTGGCCTGCCTGCAAGGGCGGTGCGCTTCGCCCTGCCGGTCACGGCAGCAGGCCTGGTGATCGCCCTCCTGCAATGGCACTGGTACGGCTCACCGTTGAGATCGGGCTACGGGTCGGCGGGTGAGCTGTTCACGCTTTCCAACCTGGGCCCGAACGGGCGGCTGTACGCGTCGTGGCTGTGGAACGCGGAGCGGGCCTTCGTGCTGCTCTCTGGCGTGGCCTCGGTGTGCGCCGCAATCTCTGCCGGCGGTCGGACTCGGAGGCGTCCGGCGTCCGAGGCCGGTCACTCGCGAGAGCAACGCGTCCGCCTCGTTGTCGGGCTCGTGTGTTTCTCGATCGGTGTTGCCATGGCGTATTTCGTATACGCCGTGTTCGACGTGTGGTCCTACCTTCGCTTCCTGCTGCCCGCCATGGCGGTCAGCGCGGCGCTGATCGGAGCGGCCATCGCGCGCGCCTTGCGGATTCCGGGAGCGGCCTGGGCCGGGGCGGCTGCGCTGGTGCTCGTCGTAGTTGCCTCGGCGATCGCCCTCCAGACCACGCGGCGCCTGGGCGTCTTCGAAGTGGCGGCGGCGACGGCCCGCGCGCGCGACGCGGGCGGTCAGCTGGCGCGGAGGCTGCCGGCCCATGCGGTGCTGCTCGCCGGGGAGCAGAGTGGCAGCATGCGCTACGCGACAGGACGTCCGGTCGTGCGCTGGGAAACGCTCGACGCGGACTCATTGCGCGCGGCGCTCGCCGTGCTGGCAGCGGAGGGGCTCGAGGCCTGGTGGGTACTGGACCAGTTCGAAGAGGCGCGCGTGCGCGCGCGCTTTCCGGGAGTGCCGGAGGCAGCGCTGGACTGGCCTCCCGAAGTGGAAGCCGGGCCGCTCATGCGTACGCGCGCCTGGCGAATCGGCGCCCATTGAGGATCGACGATTCGTCCGTTGGACGGCTCATTCATCACAAGCGCAAGCGCGCGGTCAGCGCCTTGAAGCGGGGGTGGGTGCGGATGCGGTCGAAGACGATGTCGGCCTTGAGCCCGGTCACGAGGTCGAGGCGCGTGGCGACTGCACGCTCGGCCAGTTGCACGAGCGCGTCATCGTCGCCGAGAGCGCTGTAGAGGCGAGCCAGCGCCAGGGTGGGGCTGGAGCGTTCGCGTTCGAGCATCTGGCGAATCTGCCGCGCTCCGGTCGCGTCACCCTGCCGGGCGAGCGCGTAGCCGAGTGTCGCCTGCACTTCGCCGGAGACCGGCGTCTCCTTCGGGAGAGCGCGCAGTTCGGTCGCCGCCTCCGATGCGCGGCCGGCCTCCACCAGCGACCACGCCAGCATCATCGTCGAGACCGGCGAGCCTGGCTCGAGCGAGACCGCGCGGCGGTGCAGCGCCAGCGACCGCTCGAAGTCGCGATTGAAGTAGGCGACGAGACCGGCCGTGCGGAGCACGGTCGGCGACAGTGGGTCCAGCGAGATGGCGCGTTCGGCCTCGATGCGCGCGGGCTCGGGGCGGCCCAGTTCGGCCAGGAACACCGCAATCCACTGATGCGCGGGCGCAGAGGCGGGTCCGAGGTCGCGCGCTCGATTGTAGTGACGCTCGGCCGCGTCCCAATCCCAGTCGAAGCGATGGCTGACCGACGCCATCGCCAGGTGGGCTTCGACCGACAACGGGTCGAGCGCGATGGCCCGTTCGGCCGCCGTGCGTGCACGGTCCATCGCCTGCGACGCGGGCAGGCCGCCAAACACCGATCGCGACATCAACGTGTAGGTGTCGGCCAGACCGGCGAACGCCGGCGCAAACGACGGATCCTTCGCGGTGGCGTCCTCGAAGCGCGCGATGGCGTTGGTGAACCCTTCGGGCGAGCGGCGGGCCTGTTCGTAGCGGCCCTTCAAGTACAGGTCGTAGACCGCGGGATCGACCGCCTGGCGGCGGTCGAGTCGTGCCTGCTCGACGGCGACGACGGTGCCGCCGACCTCACGCGCGATGGCGGTGGCGACTTCGGCCTGGATGCCCAGGACGTCGCGGTCCTGGCGATCGTAGGACTCGGCCCAGATGTGGCGATCCGACGTGGCTTCGATGAGCTGCGCGGTGACCCGCACCCGCGCCTTGTCGCGCGCCACCGATCCCTCGATGATGTGCGTCACGCCAAGCTCGCGGGCGATTTCGGGCAGCGCCTGCCGGCTGCCCCGATACCGCATCGACGACGTCCGCGAGATCACGCGCACGCCCTTCAATTGCGCGAGCTCGG
This sequence comes from Vicinamibacterales bacterium, assembly GCA_035538015.1. Taxonomy (GTDB): domain Bacteria; phylum Acidobacteriota; class Vicinamibacteria; order Vicinamibacterales; family UBA2999; genus VFZN01. The sequence continues at coordinate 8,527 of DATLLC010000075.1, read as the reverse complement.
CGATCAGGGCCTCGGTCATGCCATCGGCGAAGTAATCCTGCCCCGGATCTCCCGAGAAGTTGTCCAAGGGCAATACGGCCAGCGCCAGCTCCGAGCGCGCGGCGTCGATCGCCGCAACCGGTAAGGCGCCCGTGTTCCCGGCCGTTCGTCCCGCCCCGGCCGTCGGTGGGGTCTCGGCCGGCGATACCGGTCGGTCGCCAGCCGTGCGCTGCTGTGCCCGTTGCACGACGAACAGCGTGAGCGCCACAGTCACGATGGCCCCGACCACCTGGGCCACGATCCGGCCGACGAACGAAATCCAGGCGGAACGGACCTTGTCCTTCTTCTTCTTTTCTTTGATAGCTGCCGACCTGTTGTCGGGCGCAGCGGGTCCCGCGGGCTCGAGGCCCTGGTCGACCGTCGGTCGATTGCGGGAATCCGGCATGGGAATGACGGCCATTGTGTCCTGCCGCTCGCCGCCTGAGCAAGAACGGTGCCCGGCCTCGCTGACCTAAGGCGAGGACAGTGGTCTTGGGCTTGGGTCTTGAGTCTTGAGTCTTGAGTCTTGAGTCTTGAGTCCTGGGTCCTGGGTCCTGCGTCCTGGGCGGACAATCACAGATCGCCAGATAGATCTGCAGATAGATCTCAAGATCAACAGATCGTGGGATTAGATCTCCAGATCACGAGCTCGAGAGATCACCAGATTCTTATCTATCTATCTCTATTCCCCAGCCTTCCCTGACAGCAGAGCTTCTCCCTCCCTGGTCTCCGGGCCGTTCTCGGTGCAGACCGCGAACTTCGAGGGATACATCGACACGCCCGCCCATTCGCCCTTCTTGTTGACGATGTAGAAACTCAGGCCGAAATTCGGGGCACCGCGCCCGTTGAGGAGCCGCTTTTCGACCGTGTTCTTCTGCACCCGGCGCAGCGCCTCCATGCCGGCGTCCTTCGGCGACTTGCCCATCCGCATCTGCTCGACGATCAGGAACGAGCACAAATTGTAGAGGTTCGCTTCGCCGCGTCCCGTCGAGCCCGCCGCGCCGACTTCGTTATCCACGTAGAGTCCTGCCCCGAGAATCGGCGAATCGCCAGTGCGTCCCGGGATCTTCCAGGCCAGGCCGCTCGTGGTCGTCACGCCGCACACCTCGCCCTTGCTGTTGATGCCGTCGCAGTTGATGGTGCCCCAGAAGTGATTGGGATCGATGAGGCCGTCGCGCACCATGCTGAGACCGGCCATCAGCGCCGCTTCGCTGCGCTTCTTCGGATCCAGGTAGTGCTCGGGGTCGACGCGACGCTTCCACTCGAGCCAGAGGTGGCGGGACTTCTCCGTATTCAGATCGTCCTCGATCTTGAATCCCATGTTGCGCGCGAACTCCTGCGCGCCGCGGCCAACCAGGAGGTGATGATCGGTGTTCTCCATCACCGCCCTGGCGACAAGTGACGGAGTCCGCACCCCTTCGAGCGCGGCCACGCCGCCGGCCCGTTTCTTCGGGCCGTGCATGCAGCACGAATCGAGCTGCACCACGCCGTCGGCGTTGGGCAGCCCGCCAAAGCCGACGCCCGACTCCTCCGGGTCGAGCTCGCACAGGTTGACGCCGGCGATGAGCGCGTCGAGCACGTCCGAGCCCTTCGTGATCATCTCGAAGGCGACTTGAACGCCGACCTTGGCGCCGCCGTTCTTGTAGACGTTGCCGTTGTCCGACGAGATGACGACCGGCTTCACGCCGGTCTGGACCGCGGCCGAGCGGCCGAAGAGGGCCTCCGGCGTGGCCAAGGCGACGCCGGCTGCCGTGCCGGCCTGGACGAACTTGCGGCGGGTGAGGGTCTGCGACATGGGCTCCAGCCTCCTGAAACGCCGCCATGCTACCAGACACTACTGAGGGAAAGCCGAACCCTTTGTCGCTAGTAGCCAGTGAAGGAGATGCTCGCCATGATCATCGACCACAAGGACGGCAAGCTCATCATTTGGGGGGAATTTCGCCCCTGCTGAGCTACTCGGCCCTCAGGGCAGAGGCTGGGTTGGTTGCCGCCGCGCGCCGCGCCGGCAGCCACGAGGCCGCCAGCAGCACCAGCCCGAGCATTCCAGCGGCGACCCCGAACGCCACCCCGTCCAATGGCTGCACTCCTTCCAGCAGCCTGCGGACCCCGATTGCCGCCCCCGCAGTCAGCAATATGCCGGCACTCCCTCCGGCCGCAGCCACGCCGGCCGCCTGGCGCAATAAGAGCCCCCGCACTTGACCCGCGGTTGCCCCGAGCGCCATCCCCCGGATCGCGACCTCCCGCGTTCGTTGCAAGGCCTGAAACGCCATCAACCCGTAGAGACCCAGAGCAGACAACAGCACCCCCACGGCGCCCACCGCGCCGGCAATGGCGGCAGCGAGCCGCTGCGGGAGCAGACCGATCGCGGTCGCCTCTTCGAACGACTGGCTGGTGATCACCGGCAGATTCGCATTCACCTCGGCGATAGCACGGGTGACGTCCGCCGATACCTGGCGCCCGCGGGCCTCTCGCACGTACAGATTCAGCTCGGTCATCGGCTGCTGGGCCAACGGCACGTAGATGAAGGGAACGGGGAGCTCACCGGCGCGTCGGTAGTTGGCGTTGCCGGCCACGCCAACGATGGTCAGCGGGCGATCGAAGACGTCGCGGCGCGCCGCCTGATAGATCACCTGGCCGACGGCCTCGCCGCCTGGCCAGGCGCGTGCCGCAAACGACTCGTTCACGATCGCCACGTACGGCCGTCGTGCGCGGTCCTCTGGCGTGAACCCGCGGCCGGCGCGGAGCGGCACTCCGAGGGTCGCGAAGAAGTTGTGGGACACGACGTCCCAATCAGCCTCGAAGACCTCGTCGCCGCGTGGGCTGGCGTAGCCGGCACGCGCAGCGCACCCAGTCCCAGGCGGCCGCCCTGCAGGGGAATCATTCGCGACGACGCGACCGCCTCGACGCCGTTGATGCCGCCGATGCGTGTGAGCAGCCGATCGGCGAGCGCCACGGCCTGCTGATCGCGATGGCCCGCAAGGCTGGTGTTCACGGTGAAGACCCGCACCCGCTCGCCGTCGTACCCGGTGTCCGCATTCGCCGCGCTCTGCAACGTGCGCAGGAACAGGCCGGTCGTGACCAGCAGCACCAACGACATCGCGACCTGCGCCCCGACGAGGACGTGCCGCAGCTGGACGCGGCGGCGATCGGGCGTGCTGTGCTGGCCGTGCAGCGCGGTGACGATGTCGAGGCGCGTGGCACGCAGCGCGGGTGCCAGTCCGAATAGCAGGGAGGTGACGAGCGCGATTGTGAACGCGAAGCCCAGGAGCCGCACGTCCACCGCGAGCTCCACGGCGATCGGCACGGGCAGCGTCGGCATGAACGACTGCAGGAACGCCACCATCCACGACGCGAGCGCGACGCTCGCCACCGCTGCCAGTAAGAACAGGGCCGCGGTTTCGATGAGCAGCTGCGCGACCAGGTGTCCGCGCCCGGCGCCCACCGCCAGGCGGGTCGCGATCTCGCGGCGGCGCGAGATCGCGCGCGCGAGGAGCATGCGGGCGACGTTGCTGCACGCAATCGCCAGGACGATCAGGGTGAGCGCGAAGAGCACGCCCACGAACGCGGCGACGGGTCCGCGAAACTCGCCGGGGACGCGGGCCGACGGCAGCACCGCCATGCTCCAGCGGCCGTAGCTGTCGGCGTGCGCCTGCTTCAAGGGCGCGAGCAGCGCGTTCAGCTCGTCGCGGGCCCGCTGGATGCTCACGCCCTCTTTCAGGCGCGCGACGCCGAGGTGCCAGACCGGCCCGTGTTCGGTGAGCAGCTCCATGGTCGCCCGGCCGGTAACGTGTGGCGCCATTGCGAAGGGTACCCACATGTCGGTGCCCACGAACGTGGTACCAGTGAATCCAGGCTCGGTGACCCCGACGATGGTGTAGGGCCGGCCGTTGATGCCGAGCGCGGTGCCCACAGCATCGGCGGCGCCACCGAATCGGCGCAGCCAGAAGGCTTGGCTGATCACCAAGACCGGTGCGCCGTCGGGGACACGGTCTTCGTCTCCGAGGAACAGGCGGCCCGCAGCCGCACGCGTCCCCAGCACCGAGAAGTAGTTGGCCGTGACAGGGGTGGCGTAGGCACGCACCGACCCGTGGCGCCCATCGTCGAGACTCACCGCGTTGGCGTCGAGGCGGAAGCCCGCGAGGCCCTCGAGCTGCGTGGCCTGCTGCAAGGCGAGGAGGACCTGGTAGCCGAAGTTGTCGAAGCCCTGGCCGTTGGTGGCACGGCCCAGGTCCACCAGCTGGCCCTCGCTGGCAAGGCCGGTTCGCGGCCGCAGGAACAGCGCGTCGGCCAGAGCGAAGATCGTCGAGCTGGCGGCGATGCCGATGGCCAGCGAACCGATGGTCGTAACGGTGAAGAGCGGGCTTCGGCCGAGCGTCCGGAAGGCGAGGCGCACGCTGGCGAGGGCACTCATGCTGGCATTCGACTGATCGGGCTTCGGGATTGTCTCAGCTCGGGTCGCAGTCGCGGTGATAGAGTCCGGCCTGTGCCGAGAAGCTGGCTTCGTGTGGCATGGCTCGTGATCGCCACTCGCGTGCTCATCTTCCTGGCGGGATGGCTTGCCGTTGGCACCCTCGGCGAGGTAGCGAATCATCCACCTCCATCCACTGACAATCGCTTTCTCGATCTCCCGGCTCGCTGGGACACGGGCTGGTATGTCGGCGTCGGCAGCGGCGGGTACCGATGGGACGGCCGGATGGGGCGATTCGAGAACATTGCGTTCTTCCCGGCCTATCCGTTGAGTCTCAGGTTGGCAGCCACGGTAAGCGGAGCGGCCGATTCGGCGGTGGCGTGGAACTGGACCGGCGTCGTCTGGTCCACGGTGCTGTTCCTGGGCGCCACCTGGTACCTCGTGCGGCTTTCGTGCGAGCTGGGATACGCCTCGTACGCACCGTGGTCGGTCTGTTTTGCCGCAACCTATCCGTTTGGCATCTACTTCAGCCTTCCGTATACGGAATCGCTTTTCCTCCTTGGCTGTGTCGCGGCATGCGTCCATTTCCTACGCGCGGAGTTCGCGGCCGCCCTCCTCGCCGGTATTCTCGTCGGGCTGACTCGTCCCAACGGGGCCCTGCTCTCCTTGGCACTCGCGCTGCTCTGGTTGCAGGTCGAAGTCTGGCCCCGCCTCACCCTCTGGCGCCGCCATGCGGTGAGGCTCGGCCTCGGTGCTACGGCGGTCCTCGGTCCCGCGCTCGGTGTCGCCCTCTATTCCACCTTCGTCCATAGCTTGACCGGGGATGCCCTTGCGTGGGCCTCGGCGCAGGACGGGTGGGGCAGGCTCGTTCAGAATCCAGTGAGCGCGCTAACGTCCGTGGGCCTGCGCGCGCTGGCATCGCCGATCGAGATGGCGACGCAGTTTCCCGCCGACCTTCTGAACGGTCTGTTCGGCATGGCGGCGCTCACGCTGGCCTACCCGATCGGGCGGCGGCTCGGGTGGGGTTTCGGTGCGTTCGTCGCGTCCGGTGTCGTGCTCCCTCTGACCGTCGGTGGACTCGCCTCGCTCGGCCGCTACACGAGCGTGTTGTTCCCGCTGTTTGTGTACTTCGCCGTCGCAATCCCTCCGTCGCTGAGACCCTGGGCGGCAGGCAGCCTCATGGCCCTCCAGCTCGTAGTCGCGGCCCTGTTCTTCACGTGGCGTCCGATCTATTGAGCCGCTGTCGGCTGGTGGCGATGCATATCCGATAATGAGGGGGTGACACCTTCGACGGCGCCGACGCCGTTCGTCCGCCTCGCGGTGTGGACTACGGTCCTCACCTACGCCCTCATTCTGGTCGGCAGCCTGGTCCGCGCCTCGGGTGCCGGCCTCGGGTGCCCGGACTGGCCCCGCTGCTTCGGCTCGTGGATTCCTCCAGTGACGGCCGCAGCGCTCCCGCCCCAGTTCGACGCGTCCCAGTTCAATCCCGCGTTGATGTGGACCGAGTACGTGAACCGGCTGCTTGGCGTCACCGTGGGCTTCTTCATCCTGGGTGCCACGATCTCCGCGTGGCGCTACCATCGTCGGGATCCGCACATCCTCTGGCCGACGGCGGCCGCGCTGCTCCTCACCGGCTACGAAGGCTGGCTGGGTGGCCGCGTCGTTGCCCACGAGCTCGCGCCGTGGATCGTCACCGCCCACCTCGTCGTCGCCATCGTCATCGTGTTGCTGCTCCTCTACGCGACGGTGTACGCAATCTACCGACGTCCGGCGCCCCTCGCCATGACTGGTGGCGGGCCCGCACGCGAGGCGGAATGGGCGCGCGTGCCTCGCCGTAGGTTCGTGGCCATCGTGGCCGCCACGATGCTCGTCACCCTCGCGCAGGTCGCGCTCGGTACGCAGGTTCGCGGCACGGTCGACGACGCGCTCCATGCCGGTGTGGCGCGGCAGGCCGCGCTTGGAACCGTCGGCACGTTCGATCGTGCCCATCGCACCGCGGCGCTGGTGGTGATGTCGCTCGCGCTCGTCTCGCTGCTGGTCTTATGGGCGAGGCACCCCCGCGATCGGCGCCTGGCGCGGTGGACCTATGCCGCCGTCGGCCTGGCGGCGGCACAGATCGGGCTCGGCTTGTTGCTCGCCTACGTGGCGCTGACGCCGCCCATTCAGGTGCTGCATCTGACGGTGGCCAGTCTGCTGATGGGCGCGCAGATGGTGCAGTTGCTCATCGCCTGGTGGGAGTAGAATTTCGCTCGCCGGCATTGCCCGCGAGGAGGCGCTCCATGTCCCCGTTCCGGCGGCTCGTGATCCTCGGCTCAGCGATCGCCGTGGTGGCCGCATGCTCGTCATCCGCACCGCCGTCGCCGCTCCAGGAGGAAGCCCCGGCTCACGCCGGCCACGGCTCCGCGGCAGGCGTGGCCGAGCGGAGGACGCTGCTCGGCAACCTCGGATCGTTCGGCCGGAAGATCCAGACGTCCAGTGCCGAGGCGCAGCAGTTCTTCGACGAAGGACTCACGCTGCTCTACGGCTTCAACCACGACGAATCGTTCCGCTCGTTCGCGCGCGCGGCCGCCCTCGACGCTCGCGCACCGATGCCGCACTGGGGCATGGCGCTCGCGCTTGGCACCAACATCAACGATGCGGCGCCCGCCGAGCGGATTGCCAAGGCCTACACCCACCTGGCGGCGGCGCAAGCCCGCGCCGCGAACGGAAGTCCGGTGGAGCAGGCGTTGATCGCCGCGCTCGCGAAGCGCTACGTGGAGAAGCCGGAGGGCGACCAGTTGCCGCGCGAACAGGCGTATTCGGACGCCATGGGCGAGGTCGCGAAGCGCTACCCCGATGATCCGGATGTCGCCACGCTGTATGCCGAAAGCCTCATGAACCTGCGCCCGTGGCGCCTCTACGACAAGGATGGGACGCCGGAGCCAGGCACCGACACGATCGTGGCCACGCTCGAGCGCGTCATGGCCGTTCACCCCGAGCACCCTGGCGCCAATCACTACTACATCCACGCCGTGGAAGCGTCGAAGAATCCTGGCCGCGCCTCGGCGCAGGCCGAGCGGCTCGAGACGTTGGTGCCCGGCGCCGGTCACCTGGTCCACATGCCGGCCCACATCTACATCCGGACCGGTCACTACGAGCGTTCGGCAAAGAGCAACGCCGCCGCCGCGCGGGTGGACGAGCAGTACTTCAAGAAGGCCGGCCAGGAGGGGATGTACCCGGTGATGTATTACGGCCACAACCTGCAGTTCGAATCCGCGGCGGCGATGTTCGCGGGGCGCTACGCAGAAGCCCGTAAGGCGGCGAAGCAGACGGTCGAACTGGTCGATCCCATTGGGGATGCGTCCCCGATGCTGGAACCGTATGCCCTGCAGGACGCGTGGGTGGCGCTCCGCTTTGGCCGCTGGGACGAGGCGTTGACGGTGAAGGTGCCCGTCTCGACGCGCACGGTCCAGGCGGCGCTCGCGCATTACGTGCGCGGCGTCGCGCTCGCCGAGCAAGGCAAATTGGACGAGGCCGGCCAGGCGCGGCAGGCGCTCCAGGCCGCGGCGGCGGGCGTGCCCGAGGACCTCATGATCAGCGCCACGAACCGGGGGCGCGCGCTGCTCGATGTGGCGGCCGCAGACCTGGACGGGCGAATCGCGACCGCACGCAAGGACACGCCGTCCGCCGTCGCCGCCTTCACGCGGGCGGTGGATGCGGAGGATCGGTTGCTCTACAACGAGCCTCCCGATTGGCTGCTGCCCGAGCGCGAGCGGTTGGGGGCCGTGCTCCTTGCCGCCGGGCGCGCACCGGTTGCGGAGTCGGTGTTTCGCAAGGATCTGGAACGCAACGTCGCGAACCCGCGCTCGCTGTTCGGGCTCTGGAAGGCGCTCGAGTCACAGAAGAAGCCCGAAGCGGCCGAGGCCAGGGCGGCGTTCGAGTCGGCGTGGAAGAGCGCGGACGTGACGCTCGACGCCGGCCTGCACGGCGCGCCGCGCTGACCTTGGGCGCGCTGTATGTCGCCTACCTGGCGGCCACGATCGTCCTCGTCATGGCGCCCGGGGCGACCACCGCGGTGGTGGTTCGCAACACGCTCGCCGGCGGGCACCGCGCAGGTGTCCA
>DATLLC010000074.1:0-9073 GCA_035538015.1 Vicinamibacterales bacterium | reverse complement strand
GAAAGCCCGCGAGGTGGGCCAGCGCCGGGATCTCGCGCTTTACGTCCAGGAAATCCGCCGCTGAAAACGCACCCTCCGTCGTGCCGGTAACGCTGGTGCGGCCCACCTTCACCAGCCGTGTTGGCTCGGGGTAGGGAAGCGGTCGAAGCAGGATACCGTCGACGACGCTGTAGATGGCCGTGGAGCCCCCGATGCCGAGGGCCAGGGTAACGATGGCGACGGCCGCGAAGCCAGGCGTACGGCGATAGGAGCGGAAGGCGTACTTGAGGTCGCTGGTGATCGCGCCCATTGACGATTGAAGATTGACGATCGGGCGATTTATCGGGTGACTGACGATTGGCGAATTGGCGATTCCGATTGGATCATTGGGTGATTGGGTGATTGAACCATTCGATCATTCCGAATGGCCCAATCGAATGCCTCAATGCTCAATCACCAATCACCCGATGAATCGCCCGATCGTCAATCGCCAATCACCAATGAGCGGATGTTCTTTACACCACGGCGCCCACATTCTCTTCCACGACCCGGCCGTCGAAGAGATGGACGCTGCGGTCGGCGTGCGCAGCGTAGCGTGGATCGTGCGTCACCATGCAGATGGTCGCGCCGGCCCGGTGCAGCTCCCGCAGCAGGTCCATCACGGCCTCGCCGTTCTTCGAGTCGAGGTTGCCGGTCGGCTCGTCGGCCAGCAGGATGGAGGGCTGGCCGCCCACCGCGCGGGCGACGGCGACGCGCTGCTGCTGACCGCCGGAGAGCTGCGAGGGCAAGTGCTTGGAGCGATGTGCCATCCCGACCCGCTCGAGGGCGGCGTTGGCCCGCTCGCGCCGTTCGGCCGCCTTCATGCCGCGGTAGATCAGCGGCAGCTCGACGTTCTCGAATACCGTAAGGTCGCCGATCAGGTTGAAGCTCTGGAAGATGAACCCGATCTCGCGGTTGCGCACGCGGGCGCGCTCCGAGAGCGACAGGTTCGCCACCTGGTTGCCATTCAGGGTATAGGTGCCCTCGGTCGGCGTATCGAGCAGGCCCAGGATGGCGAGCAGCGTCGACTTGCCGCAGCCGGACGGGCCCGCGATGGCGATGTACTCACCCTGCTGAATCTCGAGGTGAATCCCTGCGAGCGCGTGGGTCTCCACTTCGTCGGTGTAGAAGACCTTCTTGATCCCATCCAGACGGATGAGCGGCTGTGCTGAAGCGTTCATCGAGGTTCCCCTTCACTGGTTTCGGCCACCGGCAGACGGCCACCGGCAACCATTCGTTCCGACTGCTGCTGACCCCTGACGCCTGACCCCTGATCCCTGATCGCTGATCCCTGACCTAGCGCAACCTGATCCGATCGAACTGATCCCAGGCCGACATGTCCGAGAGCACCACCGAATCGCCCTCTCCCAGCCCGTTCATCACCTCGATCGTATTCACCGAGCTGCGCCCGAGCTGTACCTGAATGCGGCTGGCTTCCCCCGTCGTGGCGTCGAGCTTGAAGAGGCCGACGGTGCTCTGTTCCTGGCCGAATGCTGGCCGCCCCACATAGAGGACGTTATCCAGCCGTTCGAGTTCCACGGTGCCGTCTACACTCAGATCCGGCCGGGCGCCCCGGGGCAGCGCGCCTTCGAGCTCCACATCCACCGTGACCGTGCCGTTTTGCGCGGCCGGGTCGATGCGGACCACCTTGCCGGGGATGATGCCGTTGCGGGTATCGACCTGCGCCACCTGGCCGATGGTCAGGTCGCGCGCCTGCGTCTCGGCTATCCGGAGCTCGGCTTTGAGCCGGGTGGGATCCGCGACGCGCGCGAGGTTTGTGCCGGGCGCCACCTGCTGGCCGACGTCGACGGGCACCTGTTCGAGCACCCCGTTCATGCCGGCGCGCACCTGCAGACGATCCACCTGGTCGCGCCGGAGTGCCACCAGCGACTGTAATTGATCGATGCGAGCCTGCTGGGCCTTGAGCTGGGCCCGGATGTTGTCCTCGGCGACTTTGACGCGCTCTTGCTCGAGGCGATTGCGCATGGCCAATGAGTCGGCCTTGACCGTGGACTGCTTGAGGATGAGATTCGACACGAGCCCATCCTTGGCGAGGTCCTCGTTCACCTCCTTCTCCAGTCGGGCCTGCTGATAGTCGGCGTCCACCGTGGCCGCTGTGGAGCGCTGGTTGAGGCGCTCGGTCTGCAACCGCGCGTCGAGGCTGGCCAGGTCGGCCTGTGCTCCCAGCAGGAGCTGCTCGGACTCGTCCATCAACTGGCGCGCCTGCGGGTCGTCCAGAACCAGCACCACCGTCTCCGGTGTCACGACGGCGCCGGGCCGGATGACGATGCGCTCCACGCGCCCTTGGGTAGCGGCGGGAATCCAACGGCGCGCTTCGTCAACCGGAACGAGCGTGCCGAGCCCGCGGACTTGACGCAGCATCGCGCCTCGCTTGACGGTGTCGACCCAGACGGTCGCGCGTTCGACGGTTGGGGCGGCGGGCTTCAGTCGCGCCAGCACGACCGACACGAGTCCCACCGCCAGGAGCCCGGCGACGGCAAGCGCCATCTGCTTGAGCTTCTTTTTCCGAGCGACGGAAGCAGGTCGTTGAATGTCCATGAACGAATTGCCCTCTTAGACGAGATGAACCGGTCGATTGGATGGCAGCCTGTTGCCCGCGTGCCCCTCTTGTGCTTAATCACGAGTCGTGCCAGGACCTATTTCCCGGGCCAACAGATTGAAACAACGAGATTTAGTGGTCCGATGTTCCATGCAACCCCACCCCGGGTGTTCGGAAGTGGGACTTGGGGGCACCGTCGGTGGGACAGAGGAGCCGGTTAGCGGCAGACGGCAACCGGGAGTCGGCAACTGGCAAACGGAGACCGGCAACCGGCAACCGGTGACTGAGGTCTTCAGCGCCTCAGTCTGAAGACCAGGTCGTCACCGCCCGGCTCGCTGAACTGGGCGAGTTGATCGACATCGCGCCTGGCGGCGAGCGTGGCCGCCCAGTGGCCGAACTCGTCTGGCTTCAGGAAGCGGCCGTGCAGCACGATGAGATCGACGCGGCGCCGCTTGAGGTACGCGATGGCCGGCTCGGCGGGGAAATCCTTGGCCTGATCCAGCAGTTCCATATAGGAACGCGGATAGAACCCGCTGTAGCCATTGAGGATTGGCTGCCAATGAAACGTGCTGGTGTACATGTACAGCCCGTCCTGAATCGCGTGGAGCGCGTCGGCCTTGGGCAGTGGCAGCTCCACGACGACACTGCGCGGCTGCTGCTGCAGCCAGCGCGCGAGCGCGGAGGGCCGAGGCGAAAGCGTCAGGACGTCGTTTGGCAACGTCAGGTATTCGAGCGTGAGCACGGACATCAGCAGCCCCGTTCCGACCAGCCGCCAACGGGGCCAGCGCCTGAGGACGGTCGTCCAGCCGTACGCGGCGAAGAGCGAAACGGCCAGCATCACGAGGACGCCGGCGCGCGCCGGCGCGCGCAGCCCTCGATACGTGAAGACCAGCTCGCGCACCCACGAGTAGACGGGCGTGTTGAGCCCGAGGGACAGCACGAAGCCCACGCCGCCGAGGATGGCGATGGTCGTCTTGCGCGTCGACCAGCCAACGAGCCCGATGAGCGCGAGACCGATCGCCGCCACTCCTGGGAACAACCGGCGTTCGGAGCGCCCGAGCGCCCCGCCCCAGGCGCCGTGGGCCAGGTTGTTCGGCTCGGATGAAAGGTAGTTGAGCGGCGTGGCCGAATAGAGCCGGAGGTCCGACTCCCCGCGCTCGCCAACCGTCGTCCGGTTCTGGAGATAGAGCGACAGGTAGGGGAGCGCGCACAGGGCGGCGACGACCGAAACCGTCCCGAGCTGGCCGGCGAAACGCCGACGGCGTGCCGGCGGCAGGAAGAACCAGCGGACGGGAATAGCCAGGGCCAGCGCGGTGGCGAGAAAGACGGTGTAGTAGATGCCGCTCAGCAGCTGCAGAACGACGCAGGCACCGAATCCCGCCATGTCCGGCCACTTCCCGTCCTCGAACGCGCGATCCAGGAACCACAGGGCGAGGGGTATGAAAACAGTGGCCTGCAGCTCGAGGTGCATGTAGTGATCGAACCGGAAGGTCACGAACGCGAAGATGGTGCCCGACACGAGCGCCGCCGGTGCGCTGCCCGTGAGCCGTCGCGCGAGCAGATAGGTGGCGGCAGCCGACAGCACGATCGATCCAAGGATCAGGAGGTTATAGACGAGCACCGGCGACACGCCGGCTCTGATGAAGGGCGTCGCCACGATCCCCTGCAGCAGCACGGCGTCGGTGTAGGCGAGTGTCCTGGCTTCGGGATGAAAGATGTTGGCGTCGGCGATCGAGGTCGGCGAGCCAATCGCGTGTGCGATCCACGCGATCCGCCAGATGCTCAGCAGCGAGTCGTCGAACGACGGTACGCCGGTGCGCAGGTGCGCGGCCTGCGGCCAGGTGAGTGCCACGGTGAGCGCGGCGAAGACGATCAGCACGCCCACGGCCTCGACGATGGGCCGCCTCACGCGTCGCCCACTACGTCCCGCCAGAGCGGGGGATCGGTGATCCCTTCGGTGACAATCAGCAGCACCGTGGAGCGGCTACCCAGGTCCAGCGCCTCACGAAACGTGCTCGCGGATGGGTCCTCGACGGCTGCCATCAGTCCGCCGAGGGCCGCCGCTCCCGATGCGCCGGCCAGAAGGCGAGCGTCGCCGCCATCTGGCCTGGCCAGGCGTCGCATCGCTCGAATTGCCCATTCGTCGTCGATCGCGATGTAGCCGGCCACGACCGGAAACGCCGCGGCGAAGGCGAGCGTCGACACTTCTCCGCACCGGAGCGGGCCCATGATTGTCGTAAATGGACCCGGTACCGTCGTTGGCCGACCGGCTCGTGCCGACGCCTGAAGGCACGCGGCCGACACCGGCTCGACCGCCACGACACGCGTGGCCGGGCCCCAGCGCATGTGGCTCCATGTGGCGACCGCGGCCAGTAGACCTCCCACGCCGCCGGGCACGAAGACGACATCGGGCCGCGAACCAGCCGGCAGCGACGTGGCGACTTCGTCCAACAGCCGCGTGTAACCAAGCATGATCAGGCGTGGGATGCGCTCGTAGCCAGGCCAGGAAGTGTCCGAGATCACCGTCCACCCGTGTGTCTCCGCGTCAGCCGTGGCCCGTCGCACGGCATCGTCGTACGACCCGGCGACGCGGACGACCTCGGCGCCCTCGCTCGCAATCGCCGCGGCACGTGCGTCGGCGACGGACGTCGACAGATACACCCGGGCCCGACATCCCACCTTGCGGGCGGTGTGCGCGACGCCGCGCCCGTGATTGCCCTCGCTGGCGCACACGAGCGTTTGTCCAGGTGCCAGGGTGCCATCAGCCAGGAGCTGCTCGATGGCAAATCGCGCCCCGAGCACCTTGAAGGCCTGCAAGCCCCCCCGCGCCGTCTCGTCCTTCGCGAGGACCGCCCTCAACCCGAGCCCCCTAGCGAGCGCTGGCAGCGACACGAGCGGGGTGCGGGCCAGATCGGGATGGGCGTCGAAGAAGCGCGAGGCGGCGTCGAAGTCCCCGGCCGAGAAGACCGCAGAAGTCTGGCCGGGATTCGGAGAATAGGCGCGATCGGAAATCAACCAGGAAGTCACGAGGTGGCGGGACCTGCCGCAATTATAGTTTTGCGCATGCGCATGAGGTCGTTTCCTTGGGTCGTTGCCACATCGGCCTGTCTGGCCGTCGTGCTGGCGTGCCGGTTGCAGCCGCCGGCGTTCGATGTGCTGATCAGCGGCGGTGACCTCATCGACGGAACCGGGGCGCCCGCAAGGCGCGCCGATATCGGCATCTTCGGCGATCGTATCGTCGAGGTCGGCGACCTCACAGGACGGCAGGCGGCACGGACGATTGATGCGCGCGGCCTTGTGGTTGCTCCCGGCTTCATCGACGTACAAGGACAATCGGGAACAACGCTGCTCGCGGATGGGCGCGGTGAGAGTCACCTGCGCCAGGGCATCACCACCGAGATCATCGGTGAAGCGGGGACGCCGGCCTTCTGGACTGGCACGACGGCGGAGCCCGAGTCCTTGGCGCCGTTCGGGATGAGTGTCGACTGGAGCGGCTTCGCGCAGTACGGCGAGCGGCTGCGACAGCGCGGGATCGCGATCAATCTCGGCACGCTCGTGCCCGCGTCGCAGGTCCGGCGCGAGGTGATCGGGCTGGAGAACCGGGCCGCCACGCCTGACGAGCTCTCACGGATGGAAGCCCTGGTCGATCGGGCCATGGGTGACGGGGCGTTCGGCCTGTCGAGCGCACTGATCTATGTACCGGGCTCGTTTGCGAACACCGAGGAGCTGGTCGCGCTCGCGCGAGTGGCGGCGCGCCACAAAGGCATCTACGTCTCGCACGTGCGCGGCGAAAGCTTCCGGCTGTCCGAGGCGCTCGACGAAGCGATTCAGATCGGGCGCGAAGCCAGCCTGCCCGTCGTGGTGTATCACCTGAAGGTGGCGGCGAGAGCCAATTGGGGCCGGATGGGTGAAGCCGTGCAGAAGCTCGAAGCGGCGCAAAAGGCGGGTGTGAACGTCAGCGCGACGATGTATCCGTACACTGCGGGCGGAACGAACCTGAATGCGACGCTGCCCTTGTGGGTGCAGGAGGGCGGCCGCGACGCGATGCTGGAGCGGCTGAGGGATCCCGCGACGCGGGCCCGCGCCCGGCGCGAGATCGAGAGCACGATCGACGGCTGGGAGAACCTGATCCTCGGCTCCACCTTCGAGGGCATCCAGGTCGCCTCCGTTCCTGCCGAGGCGGATCAGTCCGTCGTCGGCAAGCGCATCGCCGAGATCGCTCAGGCCCGGAAGCAGGATGTCTGGGACACCTACTTCAGCCTGATTCGCGAGACCGGCGGACGCGTGGGGGCGCTCTTTCACATGATGAGCGAGGAGGACGTGAAGACCGGCTTGGCGTGGAGTCGAGTGACCATTGGCACCGACTCCGCGGCGGTGAGGACCGACGGCCCGCTCTCGCGCGGCGCTCCGCACCCTCGCGCCTACGGCACCTTTCCGCGGGTGCTGGCGAAGTACGTGCGCGACGAGCGCGTATTGACTTTGCCGGAGGCGATCCGCCGTATGACCTCGGCCGCGGCCTCGCAGTTCCAGGTGGCCGACCGCGGAGTCGTCCGGCCCGGACTCTTCGCGGATCTCGTCGTCTTCGATCCCGCCACGGTGGCCGACACTGCCACCTACGACCGGCCGCATCAATATCCGGTCGGACTTCCACACGTCATCGTGAACGGCGTCCCCGCGGTCCTCGATGGCAAGGTCACCGACGCGCGCCCAGGCCGCGTCCTCGCCGGTTCCGGAGGGCGTGCCACCATCGCTGACAGGACGAAGCGCTGAAGAGCTCGAGGTCCTGGGGTGTCGAGCTCGTGGGTCCTCGAGCGGGTCACCAGATAGATCGGCAGATAGATCGATCAAATCTGAAGATCGTCAGGTAGATCGCCAAATCACCAGCTCGAGAAATCACCAGATTCTCGTCACTGAACTTTTCTGCCTCCCACCCAAACCTGTTCGATCGACCGGAGATTCCTGATGTTCTCGGCCGGATTCGCGCCGAGCACCAGTAGATCCGCGACCTTTCCTTCCGCGATGACGCCGAGGTCGGTGTTGCGGTGACAGCGGGCGGCATCGCCGGTGGCGGAAACGAGCGCCTGCATCGGCGTCAGCCCGGCCTCCACCATCATGTCCATCTCCATGTGCTCGAAGAACCCCTGGAACCGCGCGGGCGGGCCGGTGTCGGTGCCCATGGCGATGCGTACTCCTTGATCGACCAGGGCCTTGAGGTTCTTCTTGGCGACCTCGAGCCCCACCTTGTACTGCTGTCCAAGTTTGTGAGCCGGGCTCTCGCGTATCTGCGCCTGGCGCGCCGGGTCCGACAACTGCTTGACGATGTCGCCGGAGACACTTCTGGTGAAGAACGGATCGTTCACCCAGGTTGGCGTGGCCTCGTAGACGAAGGTAGAGACCTCGCGTGTGAGCGTCGGACAGTAGCACACGTCGCTTCTCTTCAGCGCATTGGCGAACGCGGCATCGACGGGCGCGTCACGCACCGAGTGGCCGATGAAGTCCGCGCCGCCCTCGACGAGCGCCATCGCATCGCCGAGGTAATAGATGTGCACGGCCATCCGAAGCTTCCGCTCGTGCGCCCGATTGATGGCCGCGCGCCACGCCGCTTCTGGCATCTTTCGCCCCGTGCCAAGGTTGTCGTCCACGCGGATCTTGAGGATGTCGGGCTTGCCGTCGGCCACCTTGTCGGTCATCGCCCGTGCCTCGTCCGCCGTCGCGCCGTTGATGACGGCACCGGCCACGAACAGCCGCGCGTGGTCCACTGCGGCCGCGCCGCGGGACTCGTCTCGCAAGGTGAAGCCGGCGGCCTGGTCGTCACCGAGGCTGTAGACAGCGGTCACCCCGTACTGCGCGTAGGTCTGGAGCTGGCTTATCAGGTTCTCGCGCGTGTAGAACTCGGGGGCGGAGCGCAGGCCGGAAGTCGCGGCCAGATGCCCGTGCGCGTTGATGAGGCCTGGCATCAGCGTCTTGCCGGCCAGGTTCACCTGGGTTGCGCCTCCAGGTATCGTGACCGATGTCTGCGGGCCGACCTGGACGATGCGCCCATCGCGGACGACGACCGTGCCCCGGTCGATGATCTTGCCAGTGCCGTCGATGACGCGGCCGCCCACGAAGGCCGTGACCTGTGCGTGGGCCGGAAGGACCGCGGCCACCGAGGCGAGAATGCTGAACGCCATGGCGTGAATGCGCATGCGCGTGAGCTTACCACCGCGGACGACTCCGAAGGTCGGGCGCTCCGGTGCGCCTGGCCGCGACCATCCTGTACAGGATCGGCCGGTCCGGCAGGATGGCCGCCCCGTTAATGGCGCGCACTCTCGAGTCGGGCACCATGTAGAATCGATCGTATGACGCGCGCGGGAGTGGCCCCGGATCCCGGGCGCTCGCGGCCGCCTCAACCACAGCCGACAGGAGACCCTGATGATCGTCCAGCGTTACCCCGAACCGTTCATCGCGCCCATGCGGGCCGAACTGACCCGCCTTGGCTTCGACGAGCTGCGC
>DATLLC010000073.1:0-3067 GCA_035538015.1 Vicinamibacterales bacterium | reverse complement strand
CCAGGTGGCGGCGGCCGGGGGCGACCGCGCGCTCTACGACGCGTACCTGCTGCGCATGAAGGCCGCAACGAATGCGCCGGAGGAGTTCTACCGCTATTTCAACGCGCTCGGCTCGTTCGGCGAGCCGGCGCTCGTCACCCGGACGCTGCACTACGCGATTTCGCCAGAGGTTCGCTCGCAGGACACGCCCCTCCTCCTGGAGCAGATGCTCGGCACGCCCGCGGCGCGCGAGGCGGCGTGGACGTTCATCCAGCAGGAATGGGCGGCGCTCACGGCAAAGGTCGGCGTCTTCCAGGCGATGCCCGCCATCGTCGGCGCGCTCGGGAATTTCTGCGCGACGGAGCGGGCCGCCGAGATTCGCGCGTTCTTCGCGGCTCACCAGGTACCCGAGGCCGCCCGCAGCCTGACGCAGGCGCTCGAGCGGATCGAGACGTGTGCCGCAGTGCGCGAGCGCCAATCGGCGCCATTTCGCCGCTGGCTCGCCGGCCGTTGAACCCGTCACGGAGCCCGATGCGCCGGGTGGGCGAATCAGCGGGCCGCCTTCCGCTTCACGTCCTCGGTGATCGTCCAGAGGTGCAGATCGTACGTGCCGCCGCCGTCAACGCTCTGAACCGTGACGGTCTTGTCGGGCTGCCAGTCTCCCATCATGAAGCGGTGCGACACGACTCGTGCACCGGGCTTGAGCGCTCGCCAGAGGACCGGCCGAATCAATAGGTTGAAGTGATCCCCCATGTAGAGGAACACGACGGTGACCTCCGACAGGTCCTTGACATCCAGCGCGTCGCCCTCGCGAACGTCGATCCGGTCGGCAAGGCCTGCCTGTTGGACGTTGGCGCGCGATTCCTGTGCGCGCTCGGGGTCGAGATCGACACAGATGGCACGCGTCGCGCCGGCCTTGATCGCGGCGATGGTGATGCGCGCATCGCCGCACCCGGGTTCGAAGACGACGTCCGCCGCGATCACGCCGGCCAGCGTGACCATCTCGTTCGCGACATCGGCCGGCGTCGGCACATAGATGACGCGAACGCGATCGCCCGGGTCCTCACGAGTCAGATCGACGGCCACGCGTTCGCCTGCTCGAAGCGACACGCTCTTGGTCCGTGTCATCGTCGTGTAGGTGTTCGGATTCCAGCTGGCCGTCAGGGTCAAGCTCCGCCGTTCCTGCGGTCCGAGCGGCGGTGTCTCGACCTCCCGTGCGGTTCCCATGCCTACGATGACGCGGCCCTCCAGGGAAAGCACGGTGTCGTCCTGCGGCACATTCACCGTGAGGCGAGCCGAGCGCGCCGCTTCCGGGCGTGCCGCCTGCGTTGCCTGCTCGTGAACCGGCGCCGGAGTTCCCTGGGCGCGAAGCGCCGGATGCGCGGGACCACCGGCCAGCGCGAGCCATGCGGCAACTGCCCACCCTCCAATCGCTGAGCCACGTCCGGTCACGGCAGGCATCATCACATCACCCCTCCCCGCACACATTACCGCGATGCAACCGCCGCACAGATGGGTCGCATTGACCCTCCACCCGTTTGGCATCCTGCCTTGACACCCGGGCCTGCTCGCGCAACACCCTCGCCGTGACGTTTCAAGGTACCTTCTTGCCGCCCGGACGGGGTGCGGCTAGAGTCGCGCTTATGCCCGCGTCCCGCCTCTATCGGATCATCATGCCGGTCGCCCACCTCGACCCGGCCCAACGGTTCTACGCGACGCTGCTCGATCAGGAGGGCGTTCGTGTCTCGCCGGGCCGGCACTACTTCGCCTGCGGCGACGTCACGCTGGCGCTCTACAGTCCCGCGGGCGATGGCGACGATCGTCAGCCACACCCGAACTTCGACCACGTGTACTTCGCGGTCGAGGATCTCGACGCGGTCTACCGGCGCGCCGAATCCCTCGGGTGCCTGTCGGAGGAAATCGGCGATGGGAGTCTGCAATTGGGCCGGATCGCGGTGAGACCGTGGGGCGAGCGTTCCTTCTATGCGCACGACCCCTTCGGCAATCCGCTGTGCTTCGTGGACGCGACGACGATCTTCACGGGGAAGGTCGAAGGATCGGGCGCGTAGCAACTGGGTCGCCGCCTGCGGGTCGCACGCGGACCCTCCCGGATAGCCACACGAGAACACCCACTGGGCTCGCGACGCACGAGCGTCACTCCCCGTCCGGCCCCGCCGTCTTCACCATCACCTCCAGCACCACGAACTCCGCCGGCTTCAACGGTGCGAAGCCGACGACGACCTTCGTCTGGCCGGCCTCGATCTCGCGGGCCTTCGTGGTCTGCGCGTCGCACTTCACGAAGTACGCCTCGCGCGGCGCGCCGCCCTGGAACGCGCCGGCTCGGAAGAGCTCGTGCAGGAACGTGCTGACCAGCCGCCGCAGTTCGGCCCACATCGCCTCGCCGTTCGGCTCGACGGCGGCCCACTGCGTGCCTTCGTCGATCGACTCCTCGATGAAGAGCGATAGCCGACGCACGGGAAGGTACCTCCACTCCGATGCTGAGGCGTCATCGCCCAGCAGCGTGCGCGCGCCCCAAATGACGGGGTCCGCGTCCGGGACCACGCGAAGGACGTTGACACCGGCCAGGTCCAGCCGCTCCCGGCACTGGCGTGTCCACTGGCCCCTGTTGAGCTGCGCCCACGAATCCCGTTACCGCCATGGGCACTGCAGCGATCGCTGGTACGGACATCCCGGACCTCCGCGTCCGGATCACATCCGAAACGCACCGGTCTGTCGAGCGTGAATCGGCGCGCCCGGTCAACTAAGATTGGAGGCTCGCTTGCTCACACTCGACATGAGACTCGCAACGATCATCGCTCTTGGACTTCTGCCTCTCCTGAATCTCGCTCAGGCGCCTCCAGCCTTCAACGCGGATCCTCCGAAGGTCTGCGATGCGTGCGACGAGTGGAACAAGCCGCGCGCGCCATACAAGGTGTTCGGCAATACCTACTACGTCGGCACTGCCGGTCTGTCGTCGGTGCTCGTCACCTCCCCGGCCGGCCACGTCCTGCTCGACGGCGGCCTGGCGCAGTCCGCGTCGTTCATCGACCGGAGCATCAAAGCCCTCGGGTTCGCCACGGCCGATGTC
>DATLLC010000072.1:0-11396 GCA_035538015.1 Vicinamibacterales bacterium | reverse complement strand
GTTCTGGCCGCTCTGGAACCGCCACGACCCTGACAGGCCGATCTCGAGCGGCATCACGTAGCGGCCGATGACCTTGTAGTTCCAGGTCGTCGACGTCTCGTTGCCGTTGTCCCCGAAGATGCGGCGGCCCGGCAGGTAGTTCTGGTTGGCGGTGTTCACGACGGCGTTCAGCAGCTGCTGGTAGCCGGTCTCTTCGTGGAGCATCGTCGCCCAAGTCATGCCGCCCGAGGTGAGCAGCATCCAGTTGTCGTTGAACCGGCGGTTGACCGCGAACTCGATGGTGTGGAAGTCCGCGTCGGCGTCCTCGACGTTCGTAAAGACGCGATCCTGCGGAAGGGCCCCTGGGGGCCGATCGAAGGTTTGCAGCGTCTGATTGTCCTCGAGGGTCGCGAGGTTGTTGTCGGGGCCGGGGTCGTTGATGGTGAACGGAACCGTGTAGAGCGGCCCGCGGATGGTGTCGTACTCGCCCCAGAGATTGCGCTGGTTCTTGTAGACGTAGGACGCCCGCCCCGAAAGCCCGCTCTTGATCTCGCGTTCCAGGTTCACCGAGAGCTCGTTCCCCGTCGGGCGAATCAGATTGCGGTCGACGCGAACGCCGCCGCCGCCGCCCTGCGTGGAGTTGAACGCGCCTAGCTCCTCGGGTCCGTCGAGCAGCTGGTTGCCGTTCAGATCGCAGGCCGTTGTCCGCGTCGCGGTGCACGGGACGAAGGCGTAGCGCAGCTGCGCGAGGCCCACCGGGTTCTCCTGGTCGGCCAGCAGGTCGGCCGAGTTGAAGCGGGTCTGACCGTAGTAGGTCTTCAGCACCGTCCGGTTGTCGCCGGTCAGGTCGTAGGCGAAGCCGACGCGCGGCGCCAGCGTCTTGGTGTCGGTCACCGTGACCGCGCCGACCGAGCGCGGCGCGATGAAGTCGAAGTAGCGCTGGCGCTCGGACGGGTTCAGATCCGCCGGCCAGTTGGCCAACTGCGGCAGACCGTTGGGGGCGAACTCCTGCTCCCCCCACCCATCCTTGTAGGCCTCGAAACGCAGGCCAAGGTTGAGGGTCAAGCGATCGCCGACCTTCCAGGTGTCGTTGATCCACGCGGCGTTGTAGGTGACGTCGTTCACCGGCTGCGCGTCCGAGTTGTAGATGTCGACCTGGGTCGGGGCCCCGTTCAGGTCGCGGTAGAAGATGTCGAAGGGCTGATCGCGGAAGAAGTCGCGGCGGTCGCGCTTCCAGTCGTAGCCGAACTTGAGGTCGTGCGAGCCCTTCCAGCCGTCCTTGAAGTAGGAGAGGGTGGTGTAGAACTGCGGCTTGAACCGCTTCTGATCCTGGTAGCCGTTGTTGGCGCCGCCATCGTAGAACTGCAGGCTCGCCGTATCCTGCCGGCCCGGACCCCACGGCCCATCGTAGAGGCCGTAATCACGGACCGGGCGCAGCGGGAAGAAGTTGTACCACTGCGCCGCCATCACGTCGAGGAACATGCGGCTGCTGAGGACGCTGGTCCACTGGGCCTTCATCGGGTAGTTGCGCGAGCTCTGGTAGTAGGCGGCCGAGAGCGGGGTGGTCAGGCTCACATCGCGCTTGTCCTGCAGCTTCTCGCGCTTGTTGAAGAAGCCGATCAGCTGGTTGTTGCGACCGAGCTGGAACGTGCCCTTGAACGTGTAAGGGTTGGTGAGCTTCGAGCGCTGCACCTGATCACCGAGGCCCAGGATGTAGGTGTACTGATCGTTCAGGCGGTAGCTGTAGAAGAACCATGCCTTCTGCTTCCAGATCGGGCCGCCGATGTTGAAGTTGATGTCGTACTGCTCCTGCACCGGGTTGCCGCGAGTCAGCGGCGTGCGCGTGTAGTAGCCATCCTCGTTCGGCGTGTTCGCGGTCTGCAGGTAGTCCGGCACGTTGGTCTCGGCGACAGTGTCCTCGTTGAGGTAGTCGCTGTACCAGTTGCCGGAGAAGCGGTCACCGCCCGACTTGACGCTGATCGTGAGCACCGCGCCGCCAGCGTACGCAGAGGCGTCCGAGCCCGCGCCGTTGACCTGGAACTCCTCGAAGCTGCCGAAGTCGAAGTAGCCGGCATTGGCGGCACGCGCCTCGGTGGTGTCGATGCCTTCCATGCGTGTCTGGTTCTGGGTGTCGAAGCCGTAGGCGCGAAAACCGCTCTGGTTGCCCGTGCGCGAGCCGCCCACGTCGTACTGGGTCATCTGGATGCCCGGAGCCTGCGCCATCGCCGCCCAGACGTCACGCGCGTTGGGGATCTCGGTGAGCAGTTCCTTCGTGAAGTTGGTGCCCATCGTCGTCGTCGACGTGTCGACGACAGGAGACGCGCCGGAGACCGTGACCGTCTCCTGCAGCGTGGCGACCTGCAGCTGCTGATCGACGGTGAGCGTCTGGTTGATGACGACGCGGATGCCTTCGCGCTTGATGGTCTGGAAGCCTGCAAGCTCGAAGTCGACGGTGTAGACACCCGGGGGGAGGGCGATGAAGCGATAGGCGCCGTCCCCGCCGGTGACCTGCACCTGCGGTTGGATCAGCGCGGGGCTGCTTGCGGTGACTGTGACGCCGGGCAGCACGGCCCCGGTGTTGTCCGTCACGGTACCGTTGATACGTCCTCGAAAATCCTGTGCATGCGCCGGCAGCACCCCCGCCAGGGCGAGGCACAGGCAGAACAACCACGACTGTGTCAGCCTCATCAGAGTGGTCCTCCAACCGTCCTGAAAACGCGGCTCCTCGTGTGGGCGAGGCGGCCCTTCAAACCAAGACACGCTAACCTCACTCAGCATGAGCAAACGAGGTGCCGCGCGGAAGGAAGGTGCGGATCGTGTACGGACGGCGTTGGTCCCCGCGACGCGACACTTCACCCCTGTCTGGCGACGGCGGGCTCAGGGCTTCTCGACTGCGGCACGGATGAATGGATCGCACGCTCCGGGTGGTTGGACGGACGGCCCGGCCGCAGCAGATCGACCACCCCTCTATACTTGGGCCATGACGCGAAAAGCAGGATGGCTTTGGATGGTGATGGCGCTCGTGGCGCTGCCGGCCGTCTCGCCCGATGCCCAGACTGGTGCGCCCGATCTCGGCGGCCGACTCCTGCAGGATTCCACCCTGAAGAGTGCCCTCGAAGCGGTCAAGGCGGCCGAGCCGCGAACGATCGAGGACCAGATCCGGCTGTGCGAGGTTGAAGCACCGCCGTTCAAGGAGACCCGGCGCGGCGTGCTGTTCGCGCAGATGCTGCAGGAGATTGGGCTAGCCAACGTGCGCACCGACATGGAGGGCAACGTCCTCGGCGAGCTCGCGGGCTCGCAGCCACGCCCGCACCTGGTGTTCGCCGCTCACCTCGACACGGTGTTCCCGGAGGGCACCGAGGTGCGGGTCAAGCGCGAAGGCACGCTCCTGCGCGGTCCCGGGATCGGCGACGATTGCCGCGGCCTGGCCGTCGTGCTGGCAGTCGCGCGCCAGATGGTGCAGAGCGGCCTCAAGACGCCGGGCACCATTACCTTCGTTGGCAACGTCGGGGAAGAAGGCCTCGGCGACCTGCGCGGGGTCAAGCACCTCTTCAACGAGGGGCTCAAGGGGCGGGTCGATCGTTTCGTGTCGATCGATGGCACCGGCCTCGGGATCACCAACGTGGCAGTCGGCAGCCTGCGCTACCGCGTGACGTTCAAGGGGCCCGGCGGCCACAGCTTCGGGGCGTTCGGGATGTCGAACCCGGTTCACGCGCTGGGCCGTGCGGTCGAGAAGATCTCGAACTTCGAGGTGCCCCGCGATCCCAAGACGACCTTCAACGTCGGCCGCATCGGCGGCGGTACCTCGGTCAACTCGATCGCCTTCGAGTCCTGGATGGAAGTCGACATGCGGTCCTCCGACGCAATGTCGCTGCAGGCGCTGGACGTGAAGTTCAACCGCGCCGTCGACGAGGCGGTGCGGGAAGAAGATGCGCGGTGGGGCAAGCACGTGCTGACCGTGGACAAGGCCCTGGTCGGCAATCGTCCCGCAGGTCAGACTCGCAGCGACGCTCCCATCGTGCAGGCAGCTGTGTCGGTCACGCGGGCGCTGGGACTGTCGGTGTCGCTCGACGAGGGTTCCACCGACGCCAACTACCCGATGAGCCTCGGCATCCCGGCGATCACCATCGACGGTGGCGGCCGCGGCACCGATGCGCACGCCCTCTCCGAGACGTTCGACACGACCGATTCCTGGAAGGGCACGCAACGCGCGCTGCTGCTGGCGATTGCGCTGGCCCAACCGTAGACACGAAGATCACGAAGGGGTCACGAACGATTACGCCCGTCGCGGAGCTCCCGGAACGTGGCGAGCTCGCGCGTGCGTTGAGAGCGCATCGCCCGGTCGGCATAGGCGAGCCACGCGAGAAACCCGGCGTGGGGGATGGCGACCAGCGTCAGCTCCACTTGGACCGGGCCGGGCAGGAGGACCGCGAGGAAGTTGACGAAGGTCGCGATGCCGAAGAGGGGCACGAAAAGCGGATGTCCCGCTGCGCCAGGCAGGGCCGCGCCGAAGGCCATGGCGGTGCGCTCCCAGGCCGGCGGTCGCAGAAAGGGTGTGGACGGGTCGGGTGAAACGCCGTTCTCCTCGAAGAACACGTGAAGGTAGCGGCCGATGCGCTCGGCCCCGACGTGCAATGGGCGGATGACTTCGAAGGTCGCCAGCAGGACGGTCAAGGGCACCACGGCCGCGACCGGATAGGGCAGCGCGATCAAGGTGACCGCGAGCAGGCTGCTCCATCCCATAATCCCGGCCAGGACCAGCGTTGTCCGTAGCTGCCCTCGGGCGGCGATCGCCTGGCGGAGGGCGCTGTACTCGGCCGCAGCCAGATCGGGCGTCACGCGCGCGAGTTTACAGCACTCGCCGTGGCCTTATTGGGCATTTCACCAAACGTGAAGCATGTCAAATTTACGCGCCGGCCTTAGAAAAATCTGTCCGTTCACCCGTAACCCCCCTTGATTGTTAAAGATAGTTTGCTAGAATGCCGATACCCCAAAAGTACAGGGATCGTGTGGTCGAGGCCTGAGTTTCCAGAAGCAGAGGTTCGATGGCACTCGGAGTGTTACGCCAGCTCACCCGTATCGCCTCGGTGGTTGCCACCGTGGCCGTACTTGCCTGTCCGACCCTTCTCGAAGCCGCCACCGGCCAGTCGGGCAGTTCGGCCAAACGCCCTGCGGCCCCATCCGCCAAGTCCACTACCAAGAAGTCAGCGTATTCGGCCAATTCGGCGCGTGCGCGCCGTACAGCCCTGGCCCGGGCCCGCGCGACCGCCCTGGCCCGCTCGGTTCGCGATGCCCAGACACCTCGCTTCAAGATCGACGAGTTCGGGCAAGAAGTGCCGGACGTGCGGGCGGAAGCCGCGATCATCTACAACCCCACGACGCGCGAAGTCCTCTGGTCGTCGAACGCCGAGAGCGAGCGATCCATCGCCAGCATCACCAAGGTGATGACGGCGCTCGTCACCTTCGAGAGCGGTATCGACCTCGCCACGCCCGTGACGGTTCAGCTGAGCGACGTCTCACACGCCTCCACCACTTATCTGCGGCGCGGTTACCAGGTCACCGTTGACGATCTGCTCAACCTGCTGCTGGTCGGCTCGGACAACGCCGCGGCGCGAGCGCTCGCACGGGTCTCGCCATACGGATCGGACGGCTTCGTCGTCCGCATGAACGAGAAGGCGCAGGTGCTCGGGCTGACCGCCACGCGCTACGCCGACCCATCAGGCCTTCTCGCCGACAACGTCTCGTCCGCCTATGACATGGCGCAGCTCATCGCCTACGCCGCCGCCGACGAGCGGATCGGAGGCGTCATGCGCAAGGCGTCCTACAGCACCTCTGCTGGCAAGCGACAGATCACCGCCAACAGCACGAACCAACTGGTGAAGACCGGCGACATCGACGTGCTCGGCGGCAAGACCGGTTTCATCAGCAGCTCGGGCTACTGCCTCGCCTCGTTGCTGCGGCTCCCGCAGACCGGCCAGCAGGTGGCGGTCGTGGTGCTCGGCGCCAAGTCCAACGCCAGCCGCTTCTGGGAGACCCGTCACCTGTTCAACTGGCTCTCCAGCCGCACCAAGGCGCTGGTAGGCACTGGTGACGCGCAGGCACAGGAACAGCTCCAGCCCTGAGCCGCACGCCGGCGGCTCAACTCCGCATCATCGCCGCGTCGAGCGGCAGCGTCGCCACCGGATCGTAGAAGGGAAGTAGGGCCCGGCCCGCGGCCTGCGTGTCCAGCACCTTCAGATACCGATCGCACTTCCCGCATCGCGTCACTCGGTAGACCCGATCCGCAGTCGCGAAGGTGCGCAGGTCGGTCGCTTCGTGATGCCCGCAGAACGGGCAGCCCTGGTCGAAGGGCCAGCGCGTGTGGCAGCGGCCACAGAGCAGCAGCTGCACGCCGGCCGAGGTGAGGGCGCCGAACTCGGGCTCCGCGGCGCACACCGGGCAGTGTCCGCGACGCCAGTGCTCGAGATCCACGCGTCGCGTCAGTACTTCGGCGGTGCGGATCAGGAACGGCTTGAGCGCCCACTGGAGTATTTCGGGCCACATCGGGTCGGGGTCGTCGCCAGCCTCCTGGCCGGGCGTCAGCGGCTGCTCGTACCAGACGCGCGCGCGCTCCGACAGACCGCCGTCGCGGCCCGCACCATGCAGCCGGGCCACCGCCCCCTGATCAATGACGTCGAGACGCCGAAAGACGTCGGTGATCTGCCGGATCAACAGCCGGACCTCCGCCCAGTCCACCGGAAACTCGCCGAAGGAGGCGAGCGGCACGCCGCGCGCCAGGCGCGTCTGCAGCAGGTCGAGCGGCATGTCGAGCGACGGCGTGGTCACGCGGCTTTCCACCCGCCGCACGGCGGTGACGAGCTCGGCGTGCAGTGCGGCCGCGGTGGTCAAGTCGGGTTGGCGGATGGCGAGCGCCCGCAGTTCGGCGATATCCCGGGGGGCGGACCGCTCCCCGGCAGGCGGGCGTGGCATCTCGACATTATGACAGGTGCGTCAGGTGCGGTCAGGTGCGGTCAGGTGCGGGCAGGTGCGGGCCGGTGTGGACAGGTGGGGCGGGTGCGGCAAGATAAGCTGACGCCATGTCGCCGCGTGCGCCGAAGTCGCTTCGCATCCTGATGATCGCCTCCGAGGCATATCCGTTCTCGAAGACAGGCGGTCTGGCCGACGTGGCCACGGCGCTGTCAAAGGCGCTCGGACGGCTCGGGCACGAGGTGACCCTCGTCACCCCGCGCTATCGAGGCATGGAGGCGGGTGTCGTCGTCGACCGCAGCGTCGTGGAGGTGGCGGCCGCGCGTTTCGACGTGGCTTTTGGGGAGCGATCGCTGGGCCCAGGCGCGCGCGTACTGTTCCTCGACTGCCCGCCGCTCTTCGATCGCGCCGGCGTCTACAACGAGGACGGCACCGACTACGGGGACAACGCCGTCCGCTTCGGGCTGCTGACCGCCGCCGCGGTGGACTGGCAGTCGCGCCAGCCGGATCCCCACCACATCGTGCACGCGCACGACTGGCAGGCGGGCCTGGCCACCGTCTACCTCCGGCGGCCCGGCGACCCCGGCACCATCTTCACCATCCACAACCTGGCGTATCAGGGGGTCGTCGACAAGGCCTGGGTGCCCTTGCTGGGACTCAGCTGGGCGGACTTCACGGTGAACGGCTTCGAGTTCTACGACCGTCTGAGCTTCCTCAAGGCCGGCATCAACTTCTCGCAGGCGGTGACAACCGTGTCGCCGACGTATGCGGAGGAGATTCAGCGGCCCGACTACGGGAATGGCTTCGACGGTGTCATGCGCGCCCGCCGCGAGGCGCTCTTCGGCATCCTCAACGGCATCGACACCGAGGAATGGGATCCCAAGCGGGACAGGTTCCTGCCCGCGGCGTTCGACGAGACCGACCTGTCCGGAAAGGCCGCGGCCAAGCGCGCGTTGCTCGAGACCTACGGTTTGCCGGCCGACGCCGAGAGACTCGCCTCCCCGGTCGTGGGCATGGTGTCGAGGATGGTGGACCAGAAAGGGCTCGATCTGATCGCGGCGCTGGCGGGCGAGTTGCCCTCGATGGCCACCTTCGTGGTGCTCGGCAGCGGCGAGCCGCGCTATCAGCAGATGTGGCAGGGGCTGGCCGGGTGGCGGCCCGATCGGGTGTCGGTTCACGTGGGCTATGACGAACGTCGCGCCCACCTCATCGAAGCGGGCTCGGACATCTTCATGATGCCGTCACGGTTCGAGCCGTGCGGGCTGAACCAGATGTACAGCCTGCGCTACGGCACGGTGCCGGTGGTGCGGGCGGTCGGCGGGCTCGTGGATACCGTCCGCCCCTACAACCCGCGGAACGGCCAGGGCACGGGTTTCCTCTTCTCCGAGTATTCGCCCTGGGCGCTGCGCGACGCACTCCAAGCCGCGCTGACGCTCTACAGTAACAACCGCCCCGCCTGGACGCGGCTGCAGAAGAACGGGATGCGGAAGGACTTCTCGTGGGATCGTTCGGCGGCCGAGTACGTCAAGGTGTATAAAAGAGTGTTGGCCGGCCGGCGAGACCCGCCCCTGGGCCGTGGCATCTAAGTGATAGAGGACGGTATGGCTTCTGACAAGGTGAAGAACTTTACGGACCAGGACTTCGGCGAGTCGGTGAAGACGGGCCTCGTGCTTGTGGATTTCTGGGCCGAGTGGTGCGCGCCATGCCGCCGCATCGCCCCGCTGGTCGATCAGCTCGCCGAGGATTACGAAGGCCGGTTGACAGTAGCCAAGATGAACGTCGACCAGAACCAGATGACGCCCCAGAATTTCATGGTCAAGGGCATCCCCACGCTCCTGCTGTTCAAGGACGGCGATCTCAAGGAAAGCGTGATGGGCCTGGTCGACAAGACCGAACTGGTCCGGATGATCGACAAGCACCTCTGACCCCTTCCATGCGAAACGTCATCATCATGGGGTCTGGCCCGGCCGGACTCACGGCCGCGCTGTACGCCGCCAGGGCGAACCTGTCGCCGCTGGTGATCGAAGGCATCGAAGCTGGCGGGCAGCTGATGCTGACGACGATGGTCGAGAACTGGCCCGGCTTCCGCGATGGGATCATGGGCCCGGACCTGATGGCAGAGATGCGGGCCCAGGCCTTGCGCTTTGGCGCCGAAGTCATCCAGGGGGATGTCACGGCCGTCGATCTGTCGACACGGCCATTCACGGTACAAGTATCCGGGAAGAGCCTGATCACTCAGGCGCTGATCCTGGCCACCGGCGCCTCCGCCAAGTGGCTGGAGCTGGGCGTGGACCGCAAGCTGTCGGGCCGAGGAGTGTCCACCTGCGCCACCTGCGACGGCTTCTTCTTCAAGGGCCGGACCGTGGCTGTTGTCGGCGGCGGCGACACGGCGATCGAAGAAGCCATCTACCTCTCGAAGCTGGCCTCCACCGTCACCGTGATTCACCGCCGCGACACCCTCCGGGCGTCTAAGGTCATGCAGGACAAGGCGATGGCGACGCCGAACATTTCGTTCGTTTGGAACACCGAGGTCGCCGACATCAAGGATGCGCACAAGGGCGAGGTCACGGCGCTCGTGCTGCAGAACAACCAGACGGGTGCGACGAGCGAGCTGCCGGTGGACGGCATCTTCATCGCGATCGGCCACACGCCGAACACCGCCCTGTTCCAGGGCCAGCTGGAGCTCGAGGACAACGGTTATATCAGGACGTTCCAGGGATCGCGCACGAGCGTGCCGGGCGTCTTTGCCGCCGGCGACGTGCAGGACCACATTTATCGTCAGGCGGTCACGGCCGCCGGCACGGGCTGCATGGCCGCCATCGACGCCGAACGCTTCCTCGCCGGCACTGGACACTGAACAGCGTTCATTGACGATTGATGATTGACGATCCGGCGATTTATCCGGCGATTGATGATTGGCTCATCGGATCATTCCGATTGACGAATTGGAACTCCAATGCCCCAATCAGAATCATCGATGCAGCGATTGCGCAATCATTCAATGAATCGTCAATCGCCAATCATCAATCATCAATGGACGCTCTTCAGTCAATCCACCCACCTCCCAGCACCTCGTCGGCTTCGTAGAACACCACAGCCTGCCCCGGCGTGACCGCCGCCTGCGGCACGTCGAACTCGAGCTCGGCCCGCGCGTCGTCCTGGGCGCGTACGTGCGCGGGCGCGGGGGGGTGGCGATGGCGAATCTGCGCGGTGACGCGCTGCCACGACCATGGCCCAGGGCCAGCGGTCCAGTTGACTCGTGACGCCGTGAGCCGCGTGCGTCCCAACGCGTCCCTCGAGCCCACGGTCACGCGGGCCGTCGCCGCGTCGATGCCGAGGACGTACAACGGCTCGGAGGCCGAGAGGCGGAGGCCCTTGCGCTGCCCGATCGTAAAGCGGTGCACACCCTCGTGCGTACCAACGACCCGTCCGTCCTCGGCCACGATCGCGCCGGCGCGGGTGAGGCCCGGCGCCTCGCGCTCGACGAACCCGGCGTAATCCCCGTCCGGCACGAAGCAGATCTCCTGACTGTCCGGCTTGTCGGCGACTTTCAGCCCGAGGCGCCGCGCGTGCGCACGTACGGTCGGCTTGTCCAGCTCGCCAATCGGGAACCGCGCCTGGGCCATCTGAGCTTGGGTTAGGGAGAAGAGGAAGTACGACTGATCCTTGCCGGGGTCGCGGCCGCGGCGGAGGTGAAACTGCCCGTCCCCCTCTTCGGAAATCCGGGCATAGTGGCCTGTGGCGAGCGCCGCGGCGTCCATCGCCAGGGCCCGATCGAGCAGCGTGGCGAACTTCAGCTCGCTGTTGCAGTGCGCGCACGGGATTGGCGTGCGTCCCGAGACGTACTCGCGCACGAAGTTCGAGACCACCGAGTCGTCGAATCGCGACTCGAGGTTCAGGATGTAGTGCGGGATGCCGATCGCGGCCGCCACGCGTCGCGCGTCGTGCAGGTCGTCGAGCGTGCAGCAGGTGCCGTACTCGCGGGCGGCGCCACCACCGGGCCCCGCCGGGTACAGCTGCATCGACACACCGATCACCTCGTGGCCCTGCTCGACGAGCAGGGCGGCCGCGACCGAGGAGTCGACTCCTCCCGACATGGCGACGACCAGACGCATGGTTATGAGACCTCGCCCGAGCCGTCTAACGCCTCGGCGCGACCGTGAGATTTCGCAGCTTCTCGACCAGCCTGGGCAGCACGCCGACGACGTGATCGATTTCCGCCTCGGTGTTCGACGCGCCGAGGCTGAAGCGAATCGAGCCGAGCGCGCGAGCATGGGGCAATCCCATGGCCTTCAGCACGTGCGAGGGCTCGAGGGTGCCCGACGAGCAGGCGGAGCCCGACGACACGGCGATGCCTTCGAGGTCCAGCCCGATCAGCACCGACTCGGACTCGACGCGCTCGAAGCTGATGTTCGCGGTGTTCGGCACCCGCGGTTCGGCCACGCCGTTGC
>DATLLC010000071.1:0-22355 GCA_035538015.1 Vicinamibacterales bacterium | reverse complement strand
TGATCGGCTACAGCCGGGACAGCTCCTATCGGTTCACGGAGTTGTACGACACTGGCAGGGCCGAGGCGCTGCCGGAGATCACGCGACGGAAACCGAATTCTCTCGAATCGCATCGCGCCGGAGATTGAGCAGCGGGTCGTTGCGCTGGCGATCGAGCACCCGCGTGGGGCAGGTGCGGATCGCGAACGAATTGGCCAAGGAGGGCGTCCGCGTCTCGCCGGCCGGGGTGCGATGCATCTGGCTGCGGCACGACTTGCAGACGATGCCGAAGCGGCTGGCGGACTTGGAAGCACTCGCGGCGCAGGACGGGGCGGGGGTTGACCGAGGCGCAAGTGCCGGCCCTCGAGCGGGCCCAGCACGAGAAGACCTTGCAGGGGTTCGAGAGCGAGTGTCCGGGCTACTGCGGCGCCAACGACCGGGTCCTGGCGTTCTACGCTGAGTACGACATTCCACTGATGCGCATCCTGACGATCGCGGGACCGAATACTGTGGAGCGCCGGACCGGCATCCGTATGAGCACCTGGCGGTGGAAGACATCGACCACACGCGAACTCGCACCAAGCGCCCGCGAATCAACGGTAT
Source organism: Vicinamibacterales bacterium (assembly GCA_035538015.1). Lineage (GTDB taxonomy): Bacteria > Acidobacteriota > Vicinamibacteria > Vicinamibacterales > UBA2999 > VFZN01. Next base: position 21,773 of record DATLLC010000071.1, on the reverse strand, counting down.
CTGTGAGCGCTTTCACAAGACGCTGCTGAACGTGGCGTTTCGCCAGACCATCGATCGAGACGTAGCCGCGCTGCAGGCGGACCTCGATCGGTTCGTGGACGAGTACAATCAGCGTCGGTCGCACCAAGGGCGCTGGTGCTACGGAAAGACGCCGATGCAGACGTTCCTGGACGCTCTGTCCACGGCGCTCGAGAAACCGATTCCGGACGGGCAGGAGCGAGTGAGCACGCCCCCAGTAGCCGAGGGGGCGCGGGGTGCGAGCGGTGCTGCCTGTCAGGCCGAGTCCTGACTCATACAATTCAAACGATGGTCAAGACTTCGAACCTCGGTGCTTTGAACCCGTCGTGCTTTGAACCCATCGTGCCTTGAACCCTCGTGCTGCTCAGTTCGGGCCCGACTCGCTGATGCCGCACTCCTTGATCTTGTTGAGCAGGGTCTTGTAGCTCACATTCAAGTACTGCGCGGCCTTGCGCCGGTTCCACCGGAACCGTACGAGCGCGCGATCGATGGCCTCGCGCTCGGCGCGGAGCGCCGCCGTCTTGGCGAGGAGCTGAAGATCCACTCCATCGGGTGATCCGCCGTTGGTGTCGACGGAATTCGGAGGTTCGTCGAGCACGGCGACGGCACTGGCAGGCGCCGGTGCTGGCGGCACGGCCGCGGCCGCCACGGACTCGGGCGGCACCGGCGCAGGCCGCGCCGTCTCGGCAACCGCTGCCGTTCCAGTGTCTGGAGGCGGTACAGGAGCGGGAGCGGCCGCCGCCACGGGAACCGGTGGCGCTGGCGCCTGAGACGGCAACGCGACCGGGGCTGCTGGCGTGGCCGCCTGCCGCAGCCGCATCAGCTCGCCGAGGACGAGCGCCTCCTCCTGCAGCACGACGAACCGCTTCATCATGTTCTCGAGCTCGCGGATGTTGCCCGGCCACGCATAGTCGAAGAGCGCGTCCATCAGCACCGGGCTGGGTCGGGCCGCGGGTCGCCGATACAGCTTGGCGAACTTGACCAGGAAGAATTCGACGAGCGCGGGGATCTCCTCGCGCCGTTCCCGGAGCGGTGGCACGCGCAGCTCGATCACCTGCAGGCGATAGTAGAGATCCTCGCGGAACGTGCCCGCGCGCATCATCGCCTCCAGATCGCGATTGGTCGCCGCGAGCACGCGAACGTCCACTTCCACCGGCCGATTGCTGCCCAGGCGCGTGAGCTCGCGGTCCTGCAGCACGTGCAGCAGCTTGGCCTGCAGCGCCCCCGGCAGCTCGCCGATCTCGTCGAGCATGATCGTGCCGTGCTGAGCGAACTCGAACTTGCCGACGCGCATCGCGCCGGCGCCCGTGAACGCGCCCCGCTCGTGGCCGAACAGCTCGCTCTCCAGCAACTCGGAGGGCAGCGCGGCGCAGTTCACCTTCACGAACGGCTTGGTCCGCCGGGGCGACCGGCGATGGAGCTCGCGCGCGATCACTTCCTTGCCGACGCCGCTCTCCCCGCGCAGCAGCACGCCCACGTCGCTGTCGGCGATGCGCTCCACCATAGCGACCACCGGTTGCATCGCCGGGCCGGAGCTCCAGCACGGCTGCGCGCCCTCCGGGTCCTCGGCCATCTGCGCGCTGAGGCGCGCCAGTTCGGCGCTGAGTGCCTCGCGTTCGAGTGCGTTGCGGATGGCGGCCTCGAGCGCGGCTTCGCCGACGCCCTCGGGATCGTCGGGCTTCAGGACGTAATCGGCCGCGCCGAGGCGCACGGCCTCGACGATGGTGGCTGGCGCCTGGCGACCCGACAGCATGATCACCCGCGAGGACGGATGCGCGTGCCGGATCGCACGCAGCGTCTCGAGGCCGTCGAGATCCGGCATCAGCACGTCGAGCAGAATGACGTGAGGGGTCGCGCCGGCGCGCAGGCTCTCGAGCAGCGCGCCGCCGCTGTGGAACACCTCCACGGTGTACCCACGCGAACGCAGGAGCGTCTCCAGGTAGCCGGTGAACGCAGGATCGTCATCGACGAGAGCAAGTTGCGCGGTCATTACGAGGACACCTCCAGAGGCAACGCCAGGCCCACCACGCCTTGCCGCCCATCCACACTCCACACCATCCCGCCGTTGCGCTCCACTGTACGGCACGCACACGGAATGGCCAACCCGTGTCCCCGCCACGGGTCGAACGCATGTCGCGGGCCGTCGGCCAGAAGCTGCTGTTCGTCGGCGGCGCCGAGCCGCACTCGCAGTTCCTGGGCCGCGGCATCGATCGTCACCATATTGTCCGGCCGTGGCCGCGCCCCCGCCACCGCCGTGACGATGGCGGCCATGGCGCCGGCGACGCTGTCGAGCGACGCCAGGCGCAGCATGCTGGCATCCGGGATGTCGCTGACCGACGCCGGAAGGAGGTCCTGGATGGCCTGGCTCACCTGGTCGGCGAGCATCCTGGCCGGCACCCGGGTGCCGGCGGGCGGCCCAGCCTCGTAGGAATGTACGAGTGAGGACGCGTCCGCGCACAGCCTCGAGATGCGCCCGAGCGCGTCGACGGTCTGCGTGAGCGCACGCTCGCGCTCCTCCTCCGAGGGCAGCCGCTGCTCGCGCAGCAGCCGCAGGTATCCATGCGCGACGCTCAGCGGCGCGCGCAAATCGTGGATGAACAGGTTGAAGGCCCTGAGCAGTTCGGCCGGGACCAGCGATTCAGACATGATCAGGAGGCCGCAGGTCGTTGAGAGGCGATCTCAAGTACCCTGAGACCCTCACTATACCAACAGCGATGACCTCGACCATTCTGCTCGTCGACGATTATCCGGATGCCGTGGATGTGCTGGCGCTCTACCTGAGGGGGGAGGGCTTCGAGGTCCTCACCGCCAACGACGGCGCGCACGCGTTGACCGAAGCGCTTCGGGGCCGGCCTCACCTCATCGTGATGGACTTGGAGATGCCGGTACTCTCCGGCTACGAGGTGGCGGCGCGCCTGCGGCAGCAGGAAGAAACGCGCGATATCCCGCTCATCGCCGCGACCGGGCACTCACACGCACGCCAGCTCGAGGACGCGGTCAAGGCTGGCTTCGATGCGGTCATCGTCAAGCCGTGCGATCCCGATGAGCTGGTCGCGCAGATCCGCCGGCTGCTCGAGCTCCGCCGCGCCCCGGGTGGGTAGCGGCTTGCCACTTGCGGCCGCCCGGCTTCCCGAGCCATGGCGCCCGCGCGCTACCTCCGCCACCGCCCTTCCCTCGCGGGCTGGCACAGGCCCTGCACCGCAGGACGGCGGACGCATGGGGCGATTCCTGTTGACCGCGAGCGCGGCCGTCCTCATCGGCGGTGCGGCACCGGTGATGAGTGCGCCGTCAACGCTCCTCTGCGGCGCTGCCGCGGGAGGGGCGCTGCTCCCTCGCGCGTATGTCGCCGTGCGGCGGCTCGAGGCCCGCACCGAGCGCAGCGGCAAGCACGCCTGGATGGACGTGCGCACCACGTTCATTGATGGCCAATTCGCGTACGAGGTGCTCCAGGAAGGCGGCTCGGAACAGATCCGCGACAAGGCGCTGTACCCCGCGCTGAAGCGCGAGCAGGAGCTCGTGGCAAGAGGGGCGCCCTTGCACATGCCGGCGCTGCTCGCCAGTTACGACTGCGCGGCGCCCGAGCCCGACGGCAGCGGATTCGTGCGCGTGGCGATTCGGCCTCGCGAACCCGCCCGCCACCTGGTGAACGGCACGCTGCTCTGGGAGCCTCGCAGCGGTGCGGTGGTGCGCGTGGCCGGCCAGCTGTCGAAGAGCCCGTCGTTCTGGGTGTCCGAGGTGCAGACGAATTGGGAGTACGCCAGCGTCGCCGGTGTGATGCTGCCGACCGCGCTGCACGCGCGCGCCAAGGTGAAGTTCGTCGGACCGTCCACGTTCGATATGACGTATCGCTACATCAGCGTGGACGGCACTCCCGTGGAGCCCGCCGTGATGACCTCCGGTGGTGAGAATCGGAAATAACGATATCAGGAGGGTGAGACGATGCGTAAGTGGATGGTGATCGGGGCGCTGGCCTCGGCGGTGAGCGTTGGGGCCTGCCAGCGAGGTCCGGATGTCGAGAAGATGGCCGAGGGCGCGCTCGAGAGCGTCGCGCTCGACGATCATGTGGACGCCAAGTTCGACCGATCCGCCGGCGTCGTCCGGCTGTCGGGCACCGTCGACTCCGCGGACGAGCGGACCCGCGCCGGCGACGCCGTCAAGGCCTCGATCGGCACGCGGGCCCAGGTGGCCAACGAAATCGTAGTGGAGGGCGCACACGCCAAGGCGGCCGACGATCTCGACGCCGGCATCGAAGAGCGGTTCGAGACGCTCATGGAGAACACGCCGGATGTCGACAGCAGCGATGTCGCTCTGCGCGTGGCCAACGGCGTTGTCACCCTGACAGGCACCGTGCCGCGGGATGTCGATCGTACGAAGATAGAGGGCCTGGTGCGATCCATTCCGGGCGTGTTCCAGGTCGTCAACGCGGTCACCGTGGAACGCTCACGCCCAGCCGCACCGAAGAAGTAGGGGGATCAGGGATCAGGGATCAGGGCTCGGGAATCAGGCCCTGATCCCTAAGCGGCCGGCCTCGCTTCTCCCTTCAGCCGCCGCTGCAACAATCCCAGCACCGCGGATTCGAATGCAGACATTCCCTGGACGCGGGCCGCGCGGCGCGGCCCGCGGGCGTGGAGCGTGCGCTCCAGCGTGCCATCCAGATAGGCGTCGATGACCGCGGGGTGCACGTAGCACTTCCGGCAGACCGAACGCGTGTTGCCCAGCACCTGCGAGACGGCGTCGACGGCTTGTACCACGTGCCTTTCAGCCGGGCCCCGGGCCGCGGCGCCGCCCACCTCGTCGAGCGCCCGCGCTGCGAGCACGGTCCCGGCCCAGGTGCGAAAGTCCTTGGCCGTGAAAGCGCGCCCCATCGCCGCGCCCAGATACGCATTCACGTCCGACGAGGTGATGTCGCGGACGCGGCCGCCGTCATCCACGTACTGGAACAACTGGCTGCCAGGCAGTTCCTGGCAGTTCCTGACGATGCGCGCGAGGCGCGGATCCGCCAGGGCCACGTCGTGCGTCTTGCCGCTCTTCCCGCGAAACCGGAACCTGATCCCGGATCCAGCGATCGTCGCATGACGATCCTGAATCGTCGTTAACCCGAACGAACCGTTGTGCCGCGCGTACTCGTCATTGCCGACCCGGATCAGCGTCTTTTCCAGAAGCTGCACGACGGTGGCCACGACCTTGCGGCGAGGCAGGCCACGAAGGGCGAGGTCCGCCTCGGTCCGACGGCGCAGCCCCGGCAGCGCCTCGGCAAACGCGAGCATGCGCGAGTACTTCGCCTCGTCGCGCACCGCCGTCCAGCGCGGATGGTATCGGTGCTGCTTGCGGCCGCGGGCGTCGCGGCCGGTGGCCTGCATGTGGGCATCGGCGCGCGGGGCGATCCAGACGTCGGTCCATGCCGGCGGGATGGCGAGCGATCGAATACGCCTCAGCTCGTCGTCGGTGATGGCTCGGCCATCCGGGCGGCGGTAGGCAAAGCCTCCCCCTCGCCTGACACGCCGGATCCCTGGAACGTCGTCGGTCATGTAGACCATCCCCTTGACGCGCTGAGCCATGCTCGAGACGCTGCAAGTACGTCGCCCAGCCCCCCCTACCATCGGAGATCGCAGGGCCGTGCCATTTGTTGCCTGCGGCGGACTCTGAAGTGGCACAGCTCCGCGCGTGCCAGACGGCTTGACGGCGTCCTCATCTGGCAGACCGATTGCTCTGCTCCTCGTATTTGCCCGCGCGCGGGCGACGGAGGATACGCTGCCAGGCACATCAGTCGACCCTGCGCTCACCCAGACGACTCCTCCGCCTAGCTTGGAAGAGCGCCGGTCCGCCATCCGGCGGACGCTCCGCGAGGTCTTCGGCCTCACCGATTTCCGACCGGGCCATCGGGACGTCATCGAGGCCGTGCTCGCCGGACGCGATGCGCTCGCCGTGATGCCGACCGGCGCGGGGAACTCGCTCTGTTACCAGATTCCAGCGCTCCACCTTCCCAGAACCACGGTGGTGGTGTCGCCGTCGATCGCGCTGATTGCGGATCAGACCAGCAGGCTTGGAGGAATGGCACTCGACGTGTCGCAAATCGATAGTTCCCGCTTCACCCGCGAGCGCGAGGCGGCGATCGACGACATCCGGCACGATCGGCTCGAATTCGTGCTGACCACGCCAGAGCGTCTGAATGACCCCGAGTTCGTGGAGGTGCTCCGCCGAGTGGAGGTGGACCTGGTCGTGATCGACGAAGCCCACTGCATCTCTCAGTGGGGGCACGACTTCCGCCCCGCCTATCTGGGCCTGGGCGGCGCCGTGGAGGCGCTTGGCCACCCGCCAGTGCTGGCGCTGACGGCCACGGCGACGGCGCGGACGAAGGCCGACATCGCCAGACGGCTGGGCCTGCGCGATCCCGTGCTCGTAACGCATGACACGTATCGCGCCAATCTCGTCTACCAGGTGCGTCACGTCCCCACGGATGCCGACAAGCTCGCCGCCCTGGTGCCGCTGGTCGAGGAAGCGGGCGGGCCAACGCTCGTGTACGCCTCTACCATCCGGACGGCGGAGCTCGTGTCGCGCCGGCTGACGGAGCTCGGGGCGGACGTGGAGCTCTATCACGGGCGCCTCTCGGCGCGGGCCCGCGAGCGCGCCCAGGATCGCTTCATGGCAGGGGAGGCGCGCGTGATGGTGGCCACCAACGCGTTCGGCATGGGGATCGACAAGCCGGACGTGCGCATGGTGGTGCACTTCAACATGCCGGGATCGCTCGATGCCTATTACCAGGAGTCGGGCCGGGCGGGCCGCGACGGCGAACGCGCGCGGTGCGTGCTGCTCTATGCCCCCTCCGATCGGCGGACACATCAGTTCTTCATGCGGCGCCGCTATTTACCCCCGCCGGTTGTCCTGGCAGTGGCCCGCTCGCTCGAGTCCTCGCCTTCCCTGGCCCTCCAGGCGCTGGCGAGCCAGGCGGGTGTATCGGTGCGGCGCGCCGAGGCCGTCGTGGCCGCATTGGCCGATGCGGGCGCCATCCGTCGCCTGCGGGATGGGCGGGTAGCCGGTGTCTCCCGCCACGTGGTCGCGCGTGCCGAGCAACTGGTGTCCACGTACGCCGACTTGCAGATTGCCGCCCGGCAGAAGCTGGATCAGATGATCATCTACAGCCAGACGGCGATGTGCCGCTGGCGCAAGCTGCTCAACTACTTCGATGGTGAAGCGACCCTCGAGGCCTGCGGCCATTGCGACCGCTGCGAGGCGGCCGCCATTCAGTCGGCCTGAGGCGGCACTCCGCAGGTCAGAGTCCACACCCCATCTGATTGGCCGCAAACCAGAGCACGATGACCGAAAACGGCACGCCCACCAACCACGCGATTCCGTATTTCATCAGGATCTCCTTTTGCGATTCGAAATAGCAACAGCGATGCCAGCGTCCTTCCACCTCTCATTTGTTGCACCGTTTTTCTTGCGCCCGCGTCTCGAGGTTGGCTACAGTGCAAGCATTCGCACTGCTCACGGGACGGACAGCGCGCTTCGTTACCCCGCGGCCGCGCCGGAAAGGAAGGCGTTATGTCGCATGGCTCCTGCGCTGACGGCGATCTCGTCGTCGAAACGCGTTCGCTCGTCGAAGCTCACTCCATCCGATCTGCATACTGGATTCGCGAGGTGGGACAAGGGGACGCCCTGCGCGGCGGGCCCTTCGAGACGCTACCCGACGCGTGCCGGGCGGCCGATGTGCTCGCCCGCCATTCCGGCACGCGCGTGTGGCGCAAGGTCAGCGGCTTTCTGGCGGACGATGAATTCGTCCTCCAATTGATGGAACCGGGCGCCTGACCTCGCCCGGCACCGCGGGCAGACCGGGCAGCGCGCTCACCGGTTCCACGATCGGGAGGCGCGCGCCCACGTGGGTCAACGCCGCAGACTGAAATCTCATCGGTCGCATCCTCTCTAAGGGTTGATCTGCAGGGTGGACTTGACGTCCGCGACACCGGGCGTCTGCCGCGCGATGGCCATCGCCTTGTCGGCCTCGGCCTGCGACTTCACGCCGCCCGACAACGTCACGACGCCCTTGAACGTATCGACGTCGATCTTCAGGCCCGCCACCTGGGGATCGTTGAGCATCGCCGTCTTGACACGCCCGGTGATGGTGGCATCGTCGATGGTGTTGCCCACCGACTTTCCGCAGGCCGCGGTGCCAAGAACCGCCGGGCCCGACATGACGACGATGAAGCACGCCGCGCGAAGCAGCCGTCTGGTCATCTGCGAAGTCCTCTGACGACGGAATGTCGGTGTCCACGTCCTCCTCCGACCCGTAGGGAACCAGCGCTCGCGCCCCGGCCTCGGAGGAGAGGACCGTCCGGGAAGGCGCGGCACGTGGCCGGCACTTCCCGGAGGCGTTGGTGGGTGCTAACGAGGCTGTCAGTCGGCTACGGTCGCCCGCGGCCGGCTGCCCACCCTATCTGCAAGCGCGTTGCCACAATCGCGAGCCGGCGCAGGTACGGTTGGTGCTAGGCAACCAGGAAGGAGTACGCCGAACCATGAGCCAGTCGCGCACCCAAGCCACCCACAATGGGCCGATCTCGACCTCTGATCGGAATGAGCCCACCCCACCGTTCCCCGAACAACACCAGGCGCGCCCGGGTCTCGAGGCCAAGATGACACCCGCACCCCGGTTCGAGGCGCCCGGGTATGTCGGCTCAGGGAAGCTGAATGGCAAAGTCGCACTCATTACTGGTGGGGACTCGGGCATCGGGCGCGCGACGGCCGTGCTGTTCGCCCGCGAGGGCGCGAGCATCGCCATCAACTATCTGCCAGCCGAACAACAGGATGCCGAGATGACGGCTGACCTCGTTGGGCAGGAAGGGCAGCGCTGCCAGCTCTTCCCCGGTGACTTGTGCGACCGCCCGACCTGCGATCGGCTGATCGACGAGACGGTCAAGCATTACGGGCGCCTCGACATCCTGGTCAACAACGCGGCGTTCCAGCACCATCAAGCGGCGATTACCGATATCGACGACGGGCAGTGGGATCGTACGTTCCGGACGAATATCTACGCCTATTTCTACCTGGCGCGCGCCGCGGTTCCGCACCTGGGCCGGGGCGCGTCGATCATCAACGTCGGCTCGATCACCGGACTCGAGGGCAGCCCCCAGCTGCTGGATTACTCCGCCACGAAGGGCGCCATTCACGCCTTCACCAAGTCGTTGGCGCAGAATCTCGTGACCAGGGGAATCCGCGTCAACGCGGTGGCGCCGGGTCCGGTGTGGACGCCGCTCAACGTCGCCGACAAGCCCGCCGAGAAGGTCGCGGTGTTCGGACAGGACACGCCGATGCGGCGGCCGGCCCAGCCCGAGGAGATTGCCCCGGCACTCGTGTTCTTCGCCTCGCCATCCGACTCCAGCTACATCACCGGCGAGGTGCTCAGCCTGCTGGGGGGAGAAACCAGTGCCGCCTGACTGACTGAGTGCAGTGTGCAGAGTGCAGCGTGCTGAGTGCGGTGCCAGGTGCCGGGTGCTGGGTGCCGGGCGCGGTGCAAGGTGTCGGGTGCTGGGTGCGGTGCCTGGTGCCGGGTGCTGGGTGCCGGGTGCTGGGTGCCGGGTGCGGTGCCAGGTGCCGGGTGCTGGTGCCGGGTGCGGGTGCACTAGAGCGTCGCGCAGGCGACTGTTGTGCGCGATTGTGCGCGATGCGTTAGCGCGGCGGCGTATGCGGCAGAGGCGCTGGCGGTGGCTCGTGCGGCACCGGAGCGGAGGGAGCTTCCGAGGGCGGCTCCGCCGGCGGCACGGTCGGCGGCGGATCCAGTTCGGGGTCGTGGCCGATGCCCGGGCGTTTCGGGTCCGGCATGGCCGGCGCGGGCCGGGGATGGGTGTCCGACTGGCGCGTCTCCGAGTCGCCATCGCCCCCACTGCAGCTCGACGGTCTCGCCCGTAGCATACGGTCGCGAAAAGCAAGATGGCCGCCACGCCGGCTCTGTTCTACACTGCTCGCACCCACGCTTCCGCCAGTTTGATGTCTGCTCCCCATTTTTCCGCGACCGTCGAGCATTTCGCCACGCGCCTGGACGCCGACCACATGGCGCTGGCCGCGCTGTGGCTCGAGCAGCTCGATCGGGTCATCGACGTGGACAAGCGGGACGTGTTCCCGTCACACCTCTTGCTCGACCACATTCCAGAACTCATCCAGGAAGTGGCGACTTACCTTCGTGCGCCCGAGGATCAGGAGATTGCGGCCAACACCGCGGTGATGACCAAGGCCGTCGAGCTCGGCTGGCTACGGTTCGATCAGCGGGCCTCGGTGCACCAGCTCCAGCGCGAGTACCAGATTCTCAGCGAGCTCCTCGACGCGTTCTTCCTGCGAGAAGCGACGGCGCTCGGCGCTGCGGGAGATGCGACAGCAGCGGTCCTGGCGTTCAGCCGTGCGCAGCGCGCCGTCCGAGTACTTCAGCATCAGACCGTGGATGCTTTCATCTCGCGTTACACGGCGAAGATAGAGATGCAGACGACACGGTTGCGCAACTTCAGCCGGCTGGTGAGCCACGAGATTCGGCAGCCGCTCGGCGTCCTGCAGGTGCTGACCCGGATGTTACCGAGCACGGACGATCAACCGGAAGCCGCCCGGCTGATCGGGACCCTCGAGCGAAACGTCGCTCGGCTCGGCGACGTCGCGACGACACTCGAGCGTCTGGCGCAGCTCGGTCCGGGCGCCGAGAACATGCCGAACCGCCAGGACGTCGATCTGGCGTCCGTCGCCCGTGATGTCTGCCGCCAGCTCGACGACATGGCTGCGGCCCGCGGCGTGGTGATCCGGGTGGACGAGGACCTGCCGCACGTGGTGGCCGATGCGGGTCGCATCGAGCTCGTGCTGATGAACCTGATCGCCAACGCGGTGAAGTACGGCGACCCGCACAAGCCTCAACGGTTCGTGCACATCAGCGCCGACCACACCGTGCCCTACCCCTGCATCCGAATCTGCGACAACGGCATCGGAATCCCGCCGTCGAAGAGGGACACGATTTTCGAGCAATTCGTCCGCGTTCACGCTCATCGCGACGATGAGCTGGGGGCCCAGGGCATGGGCCTGGGCCTTTCCATCGTGCGCGAGTGCATGGAGTCGATGGAGGGATCGGTTGCGGTCGAGTCGGTCGAGGGGACCGGCACGACGTTCGTGCTGTGCTGGCCCGGTACGGGCCTCCGTTAACTGAGCGTTGCCGTTCCCATTCACGGTAGCCCGCTACCACCTCTCTGCTTGCCGACGTAACCAGCGCTGGCACCAATCATGCTCCGCCATTGGGGCGAGATGCAGACGGACCGCATCGAAACCGCGCTGGTGGTGATTGCCATCGCCGTTTCGATTCAGGCCCTTGCGGTGCTCGCGGCCCTCGTCGGTGCGGTGATCGCCTGGCGCCGCGCCCGGCAGGAGCTCGATGCCCGATACCACGCGTTGGCCCTCAGGCTGGACGAAGTGATCGCCCAGGCGCGAGACGCCATGATGCAGGCACGCGAGGCGAGTGCGGCGGTAGGGCGCGCGACGGAGCGGGCTTCGAACGTGATGGGAGACGCAGGGGATGTGGTGCGCAATATCGCTCAGGCCGTTGGGGCCCCGCGCACCCTGCTCGTGGCCGGCGCTGCATCGGTGGCCGGCCGATTGCTGGAGCGATGGAGACGCCGGGGTTATCAACGGCAGCGGTGAGGGAGATCGACCGCGAATCGCCGGCCAGGCCGGCATGTGAAGGAGACAACGACCATGTTGACGACGATTCTCGTGCTGCTCGTGGTGCTCTGGCTGCTTGGAATGGTCAGCTCGTACACCCTGGGCGGCTTCATCCACATCCTGCTGGTGCTGGCGGTGGCGATTCTGCTGATTCGCGTCATCCAGGGTCGCAACCCCGTCGTCTGAGACGGCAACGGGCGCGCGGCCAGAGAGGCCCGCGCGCCCGTTCGTCGTCCATCGTTTCAACGGTTATCAGACAAGTCACGCTTCCCCGGTCAGTTGGGCGTCGATCGCGCCTGCGGCCGGGTGAGGATCGAGCCGCGAGACAGGCCGGCGTGGGGCGCGCGCCGCCCGCCGCGAGACGGCCGCCTCGAGCAGGCGGTCCATCGCCGCCCACGTGCGGTCCCACGACAGACTGGCCAGGAACGCATCGACCGCCGGAGGCGGCGCTCGCTCGACGAGGGCGTGTTCCACCGCGGCGACGAACGCCTCGGGTGTGTCCGCGATCCGGACGAGCTGCCGCTCGCCGTAGGGTCGGACGACATCCCGGACGGAGGTCGACACGACGGGACGGCCCGCCGCCAGGTATTCGGGCGTCTTCGTCGGGTTGATGTAGCGCGTCGAATCGTTGCGCGCGTAGGGCAGCATGGCCACGTCCCAGCCGGCCAGATAGCGCGGCAAGTCGTCGTAGCTCTTCATGCCGAGATAATGAATGTTGGCCGCGCGCGGGACCGCCGCGGAATCCACCTTCGTGGCGGGTCCGATCATTACCAGCTGCCAGTAGGGACGCAGTCGGGCCACAGCGTCGATCAGGCGCAGGTCCACGCGCTCGTCAACGATTCCGCAGAAACCGATTCGAGGCCGTAGCAGGTGCCGTTGATCGTCCGGCTCCTGGACGGCTCGTCGTGCCTGCGCGAAGTGCTCGACGTCGATGCTGCTCGGGAACGCGTGGACGTTCGGATGGGACTGCCGCTTGCGTTCGAACAGGCTGTGGCCGCCGGTGAAGACCACGTCGGCGCGGGCCAGCAGCGCCTGCTCGCGCGCCACCAGTTCGGGCGGTGCCACGGCAAGAACGGAGAGCTCGTCCGTGCAGTCGAACGCGATGGCGGCGGCGGGCAGCGCGTCCACGATCGGCTGCATCATCGGGGTGCAGAACCAGTGGATTGGCTTGATGACTCCGTGTTCGCGGAGGTGGGCTCGAAGCAGCTGGCGGATCAGCATCTCCGCGTCGTCGCCCTCGATGCCGCGCGGCAGCTGCGGCGTGAGGATGCGGACCCCGTCCGACCGCGTGACACTCAGAAAGGGAAAGCCGGTGCCAACAACCGGCTCTTCCAGGAAGTACACCCTGCGCCGCGCCGCAAAGCGGGTCATCAGCTCCCGGGGCCGCTGGTGGACGACATTCCAGCGGAGATGCGACAGGCACAAGAGATCGGCATTCATTAAGTGGGGGTCTCCTGCCCTAGGTGAATCAAGTTTCGTACCTGTCGGCGGGGAGCAGGACGCGCGGCCGGAGCGTGCCGTCCTCCCTTGCCCGCGACACGACACGACGGGCGACGCCGAGGGCCGCGCCGGCACGACAGAGCAGGAGCACCACTCCGCCGACGCCCGCCCCGGTCAGCCGCGCGCCGAATACCAGCGGCTCATCATTGGCGATGCCGACCAGCCGATCGATGGCCGGCAGCGAAAGGTCGAAGTCGGCGCTGAGCGAGTGGTGCGACGCGCGAATGAGGGCGCCCATGGTGGCCGGCTGATCCGCGGTGAGCGCTCCCACGGACTGCACGACGCGGGCCTTCTCGGTAATGACGTGACGGAGACGACGATCGAGCGGCGGCGGCAGCGCGGCGACGCGCGGCAAGTCGCGCAGCGACAGCCCGTCAAGCGACGGGACCCCGAGCGCGCTGGCCCCTGCCTCGCACTCCGAGCGTCGTTGCTGGTACCTGCCAGCCATGTCGGGATGGCGGATGCCCGAGTCCACCAGGCCGACTTCCACCGACCGAGGCATGGGAATGCGCAGCGTGTCGAGCGTGGACATCTGAATGAAGAGCGCGTGCGACGGCTGACCGAGGCTGCAGGCGAGTGGGTCCATGAGGCCGACAGGGGTACCCGCCAAGCCGCCTTCACCGCGGTGGGCCAGGTGCGCGATCCCGAGATCGTCCAGCGTCCATCCGCATGCCATTCGGAGCGCCCGTAACAGCGCCACTTCGAGTGCGGCCCTCGACGCCAGGCCGCGTCCGATCGGAACGTGTGACGAGACGAGCAGATCGAATCCCGGCGGCTCCCGGGCCTCCGCGGCAAGCGCCTGGGTCAGGCCCTCGACGTGGTCAATCCATGACCCGGTCGGTCGCTCGTGCCCGAGGTCGTAGACGACCGGCCGCCGCCAATCGGCCTCGGCGGTGCTGGCCGCGCGTACCCTCCGATCGGCGCGGACCGCCAGTTCGACGCGCGTCAACAGCGGCAGGGCGAGCGGCAGCACGTGACCGCCGTCATAGTTTGTATGCTCGCCGATGAGATTCACCCGCCCCGGTGCCGTGGCGGTGAACTCTGGCGGATGTCCGTACAGCTGCGCGAAATCACTCAAGAGATACCCTGGCCATCAGGGGACGACTTGGCCATGGACGTATGTGCAGCAACATCTTTGCCGCAGGCGTGCGCGGCCATTCCCTGGAGAGCCCGAGCGTGTCGCTGACTGCTCGGGTGCTGGCTGCCGAGTGAATATGTGTGCAGCCGAGGTGAGCCCGCCGTGAGGAGCGATCAGCGGGCTGGGTGTCGGATGGAGTCCAGGACCGCCTCGATCGCGTCGCGCTCCGAGCGACCCTGCAGACGGTGGCTGGTGTAGGTCTGCAGCCACACGGCTTCACCTTCGAGATCGACGTGAGTGCTCGAGGAAGAAGAGCCGGGCCGTGCGGCGGACGCCTCCTGGTAGCGCACTGCGAAGGCGTAGGTCTGGTCCGCTGGCGGGAGGCTCCCCTCGCCCGTCGCGAGCGGCGAGCACGGCGATGGCTCGCCCTCGCCGGCCGCCACCCCGAGCGTCCTGGCCACCGCCTCGTCGTGACCGCACCCCTCCAGACGATCGGCGAGGTAGCGGACCAGGGCGTCGATCCTGCGATCGGTGGTCTCCGGGGTGGTACGTGCGGGACGCCCCAATCCCGTGCGATAGATCTCGTTCAGTACAGCGTAGAACCGGACGAATTCCTCGGTCGGCGGAAGCTTGGCGCGTGGGATCTCGAAGTCCTGCCGCCAGTGCCGATAGCTGTCCGCCGAGAAACACACGCCGAAACCGTCTACCGACGTGCACGTCGAGCCGTTGGCGGCGGCGAGTGGCGCCACTCGTGACAGCAGGTCCCGACCGACCACATACAAACTGCCGGCAGTGGTCAGGCCGTCGCGTACCTCCTGGTCGAGCTGTCCGCAGTAGATCCTGGCACGAGGCACATCGTATCGGGCCGTCATGCCCGAGTTGATGGCCAGCCGGTGGCGGCCCGCAAGCAGGGCAAACGCCGAGTATTCCACGTAGCCGTTGCGTTCGCAGAGGTTCGACGGAATCAGGATGAGCCGCTGGTAGTGCGGAGCGGCGATGTCCCAGAAGCGGCTGTTCAGCGGGTTGCGGAATCCATACTGCCCGGTGTCGCCGATGAAGCGCGGCGCCGGTGCGAGATCGACGGCCTGGACGACGACCGCAATGGTCAGCAGTCCGAGCGCCGTACGATACCGGAAGCGCGTGGCCGCGAAGACAATGGCGACGATCACCGCGTAGTACAAAGGCCAAATCATGCGGCCGTTGGTCCGGAAGATCTTGAGCGGCCCCCACCAGCTGCCGTCGTAGGTGAACAGGACGCGCGGCCCGAGGGTCACCGGCTGACCGAACGCCATCACGGCCAGGAACAGGAGCGCCAGAATCAGCGGCAGGTGCGGCCAGACGCGCCGTGTCCAGCCCGGCGAAGGTCGTGACGTCACGCGGGTGGCGAGCACGACGAGTCCCAGCAGCAGCGTGCCCGCGCCGAGATAGGCGTAGCCCTCGTACTGCGTCACGCGGGCGTACGCGATGGGCCCCGGCGACAGCAGGCTCAAAGCCTCCGTGGGCATGATGAAGGTCAGCAGATTCGCGGACCATTCCCCGAACCCGCCGATGCTCAATCCGTCGTCTGCGGCGACCATGAAGCTGCCGGACTGCCAGAGGGTGATCCAGGCGGCGGCGAGCCCGAGGGCGACCTGCGCGGCAATCGTTGCCAGCCGGCGCGGGGCGGCCAGGGCCTGGCGCAGAGAGGCGGCGAGCATCAGCACGACGACCATCAGCAGGATGTACGGCTGGATGGCGGCGGTCATCGCCGCGAGCAACGCCCAGGCCGCCGCCCGACGGAGCGAGGGTGTGTCCGCGTCTTCTTTCAGCGACAGCCAGAGGGCGGCCAGGACGAGCCAGTGTGCCGTGAGCGCCGCGTGCGGAAGCCGAAAGATCAGCGGCGGGCTCAGGACGAACAGGATTGCGCCGAGGAACTGGAGAACCGGCCGGGGCGTCGCCAGTCGCATCAACAACGCGCCGAAGACGCCCTGGAGCGCGTAGGACGCCGCGAACCAGAGACCGATGAACTGGAAGATCGGCGGCAACAGGGGATCGAGCAGCTTGAAGAAGACGGAGGCGACCGGCATCGAATCGGTCAGGCCGACGGAGCTGCCGACGGGCCAGATGTGCAGCGGCGTGGCCCCGATCGGCAGCGTCCAGGGGCTGGCCCGATAGAGGTGCCAGCCGAGGAAGTGCAGGCGGTAATCCGCGTGCATCAACCAGTCGATGTTCGTGGGATGGACGATCGACGGGCCGAGCGAGGCGATGAGCGCGACTGCGCCCACCAGCCCCGCCATCGCGGGCACGACCCACCGCGGGAGGTCTGGGCCCGTGCCCTCTGGCACACCGGACGTTTCCATGCCGCAGGACTCCTCGACGGCCGTTGGGACCCGCGTGGGTCCACGGGGGCCCCTGGCTATCGAACCCTACTTCTCGCTGACCGGTTCGCGCTTGATGCGGGTCAGCATCCGATTGAAGGCGGGCAGCTGATCCGTCACCGTCTTGTTGAGCCGCTCGGTATGGCCGTCCAGCTCCGCGACCAGCTCGGTGAAGATGGGCTCGACGTTGCTGGTCGGTCGCCCTTCCCCCGACACCGCGACCCTCAGCAGCGACGCGAGGCGATTGTTGGTCTTGATGGGGAAGTTGAGCGGATCCTGGTTGCTCTGGTTGCGGACCTGGTAGACGTCCTCTTCCACCGCCGACAGGGCCTTGGTCAGCTGCTCGCCGACGGCCACGACCTCCTTGGGAGCGTCCTTGATCCGCGCGGCGATGTCGGTCTTCATGCGTCGGATCCGGATGACCGCCTGGTTGGCCTCGTTCACCTTGTCGCGGATGCGCGAGGCCAGATCCCACTGGTACTGCAGGTCGGCGTCGCTGATGTTGCGCAACGGGTGCTTCACGATGGTGAGCGGCTGGGTCGCCGACACGCCGTCGGCCGTGAGCTTCACCTGATAGGTGCCGGGGAGGACCATGGGGCCGTTCTGCGTCGCGCCCCACAGCACCATGCCCGGGAAGGTGACGACGCCCGTGGAGTTGAGGTCCCAGTTGAACCGATTGAGGCCGGCGGCCGTGGAGGGCGGGGTGGGCCCGCGCGGAAAGTCATCGTCGTCGCTCGACGCTGCGCTCCCTCCCTCGCGCGGCGGCTGTCCGGTGAACGAGCGGACCACCTGGCCCTTTCCGTCGAGGAACTCGATCGTGAGCGCCTTGGGCTGTGCCTTCAAGAAGTAATCGATGGCAGCGCGGTCGAGCCCGCGCACGGTCTGCGGCGGTGCGAACAGGAAGACGTCGGTCAGCGGCGACTGGCCGAACTGGCGCAGCGTCGTGAGGTTGTCCATCACGTAGAAGCTCCGGCCGTGGGTGGCGATCGCGAGGGCGTTGTCGACCACCCACAAGTCGCTCACTGGAACGTCCGGCAGCCCGTTCTTGAACGGCAGCCATTGCACCCCGTCGTCGAACGACACATAAGCGCCGTGCTGCGTGCCGGCGTAGAGCAGCCCCTTGCGCTTCGTGTCGGCTCGGACGACGTGCACGTAGTCGTTGGCGGGGATCCCGCTCACGATCTTCGTCCAGCTCTTGCCGAAGTCTGTGGTCTTGAAGATGTAGGGCGAAACGTCGCCGAGCAGCATCTTCTTCACCGCCACGTAGGCGGTCCCGTCGTCGAAGGCCGAGCTGTCGATCTGGCTGACCCGGCCGAGATCCGGCATGTCGGGCGGCGTGATGTTGGTCCAGCTCTTGCCGCCGTCACGCGTCACGTGGACGAGTCCGTCGTCCGATCCGGCCCAGAGCAGGTTGATGTCCTTGCGCCCGGGCGCCAGCGAAAAGACCGTACCGTAGATCTCGGGGCTGTTCATGTCGTGCGTGATCGGGCCGCCCGACTCCTGCATCGTCTTGGGGTCGTGGCGCGAGAGGTCGCCGCTGATGGCGTCCCAGCTGTCGCCGCCGTTGGTGGACTTCCACACGCGCTGCGAGCTCGCGTAAATCACGTTGGGATCCACGTACGAAAAGATGATCGGGTAGGTCCACTGCCAGCGTTCCTTGACGTCCTTCGCGGGCTCGCCGGAGAAGAACCGGGGGTAGGCGCCCACCTCCTTCAGCTCCCCAGTGCGCCGGTTCAGCCTGGTGAGGAACGATCCGTTGTTGGCGCCGGCGAAGAACACGTCGGGGTTGCGCGGATCGGCGGCGATGTAGCCAGGCTCACCGCCTCCGGCCTGGTACGGCTCGACCGGTGGAATGCGGCCGAAGCCGCCGCCGAGTCCCGTGTCGCTGGCCACGCAGAGCGTGCTGTTGTCCTGCTGTGCGCCGCAGACGTGGAAGGGCAGGTGAGCCGTCGTGGTGACGTGGTAGAACTGCGCGGTCGGGAAGTCCTGATCGCTCCACGTCGGACGCGCGACCGAGACCCGATAGGTGATCGCGCCGCCGCCGTCGTTGCCCAGGATGACATGTTCCGAGTTGTCCGGATCGATCCAGACGTCGTGGTGGTCGCCATGCGTGCCCTGCCCGATGTTGCTCAGCGTCTTGCCGCCGTCGGTGGATCGGAACGCGCTGGTGTTGAGCAGGTAGACGGTGTCCTTGTTGTTGGGGTCCGCGGCCACATGGGTGTAGTAGAAGGCGCGCTGCCGCACGCTGCGGGCCGCGTTGACCAGGGTCCAGCTCGCCCCTGCATCGTCGGAGGCGTAGAGGCCGCCGTTCTCGTTCTCGACCAGCGCGTAGACGCGATTGGAGTCCGCGCCAGAGACGGCGATGCCGATCCGGCCGACCATGCCTGCTGGCAGGCCCTTGGCGCGCGTGATCTCCGTCCAGGTCTCGCCCCCGTCGGTTGACTTGAACAGCCCGCTGCCTGGACCACCGCTCGACATCTGGTACTCGACCCGGTAGGCCTCCCACAACGCCGCGAACATCACGCTCGGATTGCGCCGGTCGATGACGACGTCCACCGCGCCGGTTTTGTCGTCCCGGTAGAGCACCTTCTTCCAGGTCCTGCCGCCGTCGGTGCTCTTGAAGAGCCCGCGCTCCTCGCTCGGCCCGCCGTAGCGCCCGAAGCTGGCGACGAAGACGATGTCGTGGTTGGTGGGGTGGACGCGGATCTTCGAGATCGCGTCGGACCCACGGAAGCCGAGGTGCGACCAGCTCTTCCCCGCGTCGTTCGATTTGTAAACGCCGTCACCGGGCATGATGTTGCCTCGGATGCACGCCTCGCCCATGCCGATATAGAGCACGTCGGGATTGGAGTCGGACACCGCGACGGCGCCCACCGACGAGCTCGTGATCAGGCCGTCGGTGACCGGCGTCCACGTCGTCCCGCCATCCGCCGTCTTCCACAGCCCGCCGCCCACGGCGCCGAAGTAGCCCTCCAGCGGGCGCCCCTTGACGCCGGAGACGGCGATGGAACGGCCACCACGATCGGGTCCGACGCTTCGCCACTTGTATGCGCTGAGGAGAGCCGGCTCGATGGCTGGCGACTGGGCGTTCAGCGACGGCACGACGGCACCGTGGCCAATCGTCATCCCCAGCGCGATCAGCGCCGCGGCCGCCCGGGGCAATGTGGAGCGTCGGAATCGAGTCATCTTGATGGAATCCTGGAGAAAAGGGGATGGACTTCGATGCGGTCGAGGTGAGCAGCAGTCTAGCAGAGCCGCGCTTCCGTCATACTAGGCGGCCATGACGATCACGGTTGCTGCCGCGGCCGCGCGAGCGATTGCCGCCGCGGGCGTGGATCGCGTCTTCGGCCTGCCCGGCGGCGAGGTCCTGGTGCTCATCGACGAATTGCGCAAGGTCGGCGTGGACTTCGTGCTGATGCGGCACGAGGCCAACGCGGGGCTGACCGCCGCCGTCTACGGCAAGCTGCGCGGGACGACCGGCGTCGTGCTCGCGACCCTGGGACCCGGCGCGGCCAACCTGCTCCTCCCGATGAGCAATGCCTATCTGGATCAAGAACCGCTGCTGGCGATCAGCGCGCAGATCCCGTTGGAGTTTCCCGCGGCGCACACCCATCAGCTGCTGCCCTTAAACGAGATCTTTCAGCCGGTGTGCCGCTATGTCGAGACGGTGACGGCGATGAACGTCGAGGCGGTGGTGCCGCGGGCCCTGGCCGTCACCCGCCAGCGTCCCTATGCGGTGTCCTACCTCACCCTCTCCGCCCGTGAGGCGCTGCAGCCCGTCGTTACCGCAGAGGCGTCGCCCTCGACGTCGGCCGCGGCGGGCGACTCTCCCCAGGCGACGGCCGACCCGCGGCGCGAGGCCGACGTGCTGCGCGGTTTACTCGCGAGCGCCGAACGCCCGCTGGTCGTGGTCGGACTGGGCGTGGACGCGCGGCTCGCGACGCCGCTCCGCCACTGGCTGGACACCTGGAACCTGCCCGTGGCGGTCACGCCCAAGGTCAAGGGCATTGTCGACGAGACCGGCCCCAACTTCGTCGGCGTGGTCAGCGGCATGGCGGCGGATGGCTTGCTGTGCGAGGCGCTCGAAGCCGCGGACCTGCGCATCGGTCTTGGCCTCGATCCGGTGGAAGTGGACAAGACCTGGCACGCGGACCTGCCGATCCACTGGGTGCTGGATGCGCCGAACGCGACCGGACGGCTCCCCGAGGGCACGGCGCCGGTGGACCACGCGGCGATCGTGCACGCGCTGCTGGAATCGGGCGGTCCGCCGCGGCGCTGCCCAGCGCCGTTTGCGGTGTTCCAGGAGCGAAGGCGAGCGCTGCTCGAGGGCACGTCTAGGGCTGGCGTGATGTGGCCGGGCGATGTGATTCGCGCGCTCGCGGCCGCCCTGCCTGCCGAGACCATCGTCACCACCGACGTCGGGTCGCACAAGTACCTGTTCGGTCAGTTCTGGCCGAGCCGCGTGCCCGACACGTTCTGGATGTCGAACGGCCTGTCGGGGATGGCTTACGGCATCAGCGCCGCCCTCGGCGCGAGCCTGGCGCGTCCGGCGCAGCCGGTGCTGGCGGTGGTCGGTGATGGCGGCTTCTCGATGAACGCGCAGGAGCTGGAGACGGCCGAACGCGTGGGCGCACGGTTCGTGACGGTCGTGTTGGAAGATGGCAGCTACTCCCTCATCAAGCTCGCGCAGGAGAACCGCAAGCTCGAGCCGTATCGCATGGACTTCGGTCCGATCGACACCGTGAAGATGGCCGACGCGTGCGGAGTGCAGGCGTTGCGGACCAGCGACCCGGCGGAGCTGGCCGCCGCCGCCGCGCGGGCGGTCAACGAGCGCCGGAACCTGGTCATCGCCGTCCCGATAGACTACGCCGATTACCGAAAGCTGTTCTGAGCCAGAAGCGCAGACCCGTTCCAGAAGAGGAGACGCCATGACGAATCACAGGATCATCCGAGTTGCCCCCCTGACCGCAGCGCTCGCGGCCACGGTGGCCATCCTCGCCGTACCGGCGCCGAGCCGGGCACAAGACGTGATGTCCAAGGAATCGGTGTCCGAGCTCAAGTCGGCGTTCCTGGCCGACATCGAGGCGATGCGCGTCAAGTTCGTGGGCCTGGCCGAGGCGTTCCCGCAGGACAAGTACGAC